>DATAYL010000613.1:0-12663 GCA_036272575.1 Bryobacteraceae bacterium
ATCTGTCTGGCCGACCCGGCCGCGCCCGGTAGAAAGGCTACCTGCTTCACCGCCAAATCCGGCTTACCCACCACTCGCAATACCTTGTTTTGCAATTTCCGTTCGACGTCCAATGCCAAGGCATTGAGATTTGTTTCGGGAATGGAGAATTCCGAGGGCTGATCCTTATTCTCAAACTTCTCCCACCCCAAGGCCTTGGTCATGCCGAGCAGAATTCCGTCTGGGCGGCGGGCATGCCAACCATCGTGAAATCGCCAGACGACCAGGTGGTGCTGGGAAATAAAGGATTGTTTCTCGGCAAGCACGGCGTCTCCCTGCTTCTCCAGATCTGCCGTTTTATCCAGATGATTGTAAAAGGTGGGCTCATGGGTGATGACGAAATTGTCGCCTCGCGCCGCCGCACGTTGCAGCACGTCAAAGGTCGCCATCATGGTGACCGCAATTCCGGTTACTGGAGTATCGGGATTACCCGCTTTAAAGGTGTCGACCGTATTCGGCGCCAATGAAACGCCGAGATGCTGCTGGATCTGTTCCACGATCTGCCGGGCAGTGGGGGCCGTTGTCTGCGCCCCTGCCAGGTTCCCAATCAGGCAGAGCGCCGGCAAAAGACGAGCTGTTTTTCGCATCATTCCCCCGCCGCATGCGGCGCAAGCGGCCGAAGCAAACGAAGCGCCGGCCGCGTGAGGTATTCGTTTATATACCGCCGGTGTGTTGCGTCTTGCGGAAAAGCCTCGCCGCTCGGATACGGGTAGGAACTCATACCGTGAAATGGCAGAGGAAGAACACTCGCGCTGAAGGCGGTATTGGCATCGGCGTCTTTCGCCCAACCATCCACCAGTAGCAGGAAATCACGTGACCATCCAACCGGCAGTACCGGCAGACCAGAGGCCGGAAACTCCAGCTTCAGCTCATCCCCCGAACCCATCACAACGAGCTGATCATCGACGCCGGTCACAAGCGGGCGTACATCGCCGTAGCGCGTGTAACGGCCGGGCGTAGGATTCCAATTCGAAACTTCACGCACATCATCATATAGAAAGCGTTCCGGCTGCTGGCGCGCCGGGTCAATCACAGCTCTTGAAAATCCCCGGAAGTGTAGTGCAGCGGTTCCGGCGTCGAGAGAGGTTAAGCGCGTCCGGGGCGCTGCTGAATTGTCGATTAGAAATGCCTCATCCCAGTACACGCAGAGGTTCGTCACGATGCGAACCTGGCGCGAGGCGGACAGAAATTTTCCAGTAAGATCCACCGCAATAGTCTTGGGCTTGCCCGACGGGATGCCCATATCCTTAATAACCGTCGTCCAACGCCCGGCGGCATCTTTGACCTGCAGATAGGGAAATACCAGTCCCGTACCGCCTTGCGAAGCGCCTAAAAAGGTGCTGCCGTCGGCCCAATCGACCCAGCCATTTAAGATCAGCGCTGAGTGGTTATTTGGCGCAGCCCGGCCGAAGTCGAGGTCTAAGGTGTGCAGTTCGGCCACACCCGCGCTGTCGTGCGAGAAGTCGTCCGGATATCTTTGATCCTGCCGCGCCAGGCGATCGGTGACATCCGTTCCGTGGGAGCCCACCGCTTTCACCGGATGAATTTTTTTCTCGGAGCCAAACAGGCGGAAGTCGGGATAGGGGGGCGATTTAAATTTGTCGTTCGTATAAATATGGATGGCGCTTGGATGATCGACGGCAATGAGCCGCACTTGATCCAGGTAAGATACTTCGTGCAGCTCCTCCGTGATATGCACCTGGTACTTACCCTTCACCGCCTGCAGGGCGGACCCGGGAATCTGCACATATTCATCGTGATCGACCGGGAAGTAATGCCCGTCTCCGGAGCTGGCGCCGAGTGGAGCGACCCCCAGCACATCAGTGATGAACTGAAAAGCGCTGCCGTTCCAGGTGAAAATCATCGGACAAGAACCCGAAAGCCGCTGCGCCTCTTCGATCTTGAGCAGCGCGCCCGCCTTCTGATGTGGCTCGTTTTGAATCAGGCCGTTTGGCCAGGTGATGCGAACGGTATCAAGATCGGCCCGGCCGTCGACCGCAAACGAAAGCGGCACACCCGCGAAAACCTGCTTGTCGTAGTACGGTCCCGATTTCGTTTCGACGATTGCGCCGGCGGCCAACTTGAGATTCTTCACACCGCGAATCTGGATGGACGCCCAGCGTTGATCGGGTGATGCATTCGTGTAGACATGTAGAGTGCCGTCGCTCGCAACCAGGGCGTAGTCTTCGCGCTGGTCGCCGTTGAAATCGGCGCGAACGGGAGACTTTGCGAGCTTCGGATTTTCCGCGCCCCGGAAAGTTGCCGCAACATCTTCATCAGGCGAAATGTTCAACAAGGCGCGTGATACGGGCGAGTAGCTGACGAGATCGAGCAAGCCGTCGTGGTTGATATCGCGTGCTTCAAGAAGATCCGAACCGGCCGGCAGTAGCGTGAGATCGCCGGCTTCGAATTTTTCATTGAGGCGGTCGCGATAGATCACGCCGCCGCGATCGGCAAATGACACCGCGACATCACGAGCGGCCGTGTCTCCGCGCGTGGCAAAGACGATCGCATCGAGCACCTGGCCTTTAACGAAAGGAAAATTGTCCGCGCCTCTCATTTCGAACTTGCCGCCGCCGTCATTCCGAATTACGGCCGAAGCGGGGCCGAAAAGCAGCAGGTCCAGGTCGTAGTCGTGATCGTAGTCAAGCCACAGTGCCTTAGTCGCGCCAGGAAAGGCGATTTCCTGCACTTTGGCGAATACTCCGTGGTTGTTGTGGAAAATCTGAACGCCCGTTTTCGTCAGCACGCACAGGTCGGGCAGACCATCGTTGTCGAAATCGCCCGCGGCCACATCCACAATCCCTTTGATTCCATCCAAGCCGGCTAATTTCGTCTCGGCGGCGCCTTGTTTGTAGAACGCAATGCGATCCGCCGACCAGACCAGCAGATCCGCGTGACCGACCCCCAGCAGATCGATGGGCAGCAATCGTGAGCGCGTTTGGGACCAGCCTTGGCTCAACACGTGATCGTCGTATTTCGTAGCTTCAGAAGTCGCGGACGGACGGCTCTCCGGTGGATCATAGAGCTCAGCATAAAAACACCACTCCATGTCCTCCGGCACGGCCGCCCCTTCATCTCTTTTTTTGGCAGCTTCAAAAAGCGCGCGTTCACGAGCGGCCGATTCCTTGTCGCCCATACGCTGGTAAAGGCCGAAGAGTTGAAAGTGAGGACCGGCCAGGTTGGGATTCAGCTTAGCCGCTTCCAAAAACTCCGGCAGAGCAGCCTGGCTGTTCCCTTGCGAGCGAAAGACCGCGCCCAGGTTGTAGTGCGGTACCGGTTCATTAGGAACCAGCTTAATCATCCCGCGAAATTGCGCGATGGCATTGGCGTAGTCGCCGGCGCGTTTATAAGCGATGCCAAGATTGAACCAGGTGTACGGCAGATTTGGATTCGTCTTCTGCGCCTTCAGCAGTTCGGCCATGCCCTGCTCAGTTTGTCCGGCGTGGATCAGCGCCAGTCCGTAGTTGATCTGCTCGCGCACGGAATCCGGCTTCAGATCGAGGGCTTTTTTCAACTCCTCGACCGCTTTAACGTGAGTATCTGGATTCTCGTAAAAAGCTTTCCCGAGATTGCGGTATTCCCAAAGCTGATCGTCCACCGAGCGCGACGAATCGGCGGCAACAACTAATAACGAGCACAGCACGGCAGCGAGGCCGGCAACTCTGGTCCATTTCATTTCAATAAGCGAGAAGGCTTGGCTACCAGTGTAAGAGAAAAATTCCGGGCGACAGGAGATTTGGCCCGCTCAGGCGGGAAGCGAACCGTTGTGGATGATTTTCTCCATCAGACTAGAGAAAGTATCCACCTCTTCAAGCGTTGTGTAATTCGTGTCGTTGAAAACCCCATTGTCGATCACCGGAAGACTACAGGGTATAAAGGCCGCGGCTGCGGTGCCGCAAGTACCGGGGAAGGCTTGTGCGGCCGGTCTGCGACACACCGGTGGTGGTCGCTCCTGTCGCCGGGTACGACGTTAACAGTTTGGTTCCCAAGGTGTCCGGGAAATGGGTCTGAGCAAAGCTGGTAAATGCCGGGTCTTCGTAAGTGATCACAGAGTTACCTGTCGCAATAGAAGAACGGAGCGGCTCGATATCAAAGAAAAAGAAAAGCTGGTGATGAGGAATAATTGGACCGCCTAAGTTCGCCGAAATGTTGTTCGTGTGAAACGGCGCATAGTTATGCACGAAGTCCGTTCCCGACCAGAACTTCTCGTAGGTGAAGTAATCGCTGACTAATCCATGAAACTGGTCACTCCCGGATTTAGTAGTCATAGTCATTTCAAATCGAACTTGCCCGCCCGTCATCTACGTCGAAAGTGTTTACCTGGATGGTTGTTTCCTGGATCGCGTCCGTGTTAGGAACCAGATTCAGCTCGCCTGGCCGGATGTTACTCGTCACATCCAGGCCATCGACGATATACATGTTTCCGTTGCTGCTCCGGCCATTGGCGCTAGCATCCACTCCGGTTTCCATATTGAAGTTATCCGTCGGAGATCCAATGGTGCCGCCCGCCGTTCCATGGCCGACCACTCCCGGCGCTAGTGTGACGAGCGAAACCAAGTTCCGGCCCTGCAGGGGGAGTGATTGCAGCGTCGCATTTTCAAGCGTCTGCTGATTTCGTGAATCTGCCGTATCGATGACAGGCGGCGCTCCTGTTACGTCAACCTCGGTGGCCGATGCCGCGATTTTGAGCGCCACGGGAACGTTCAGGTTTTGATTTGTTTCGACTGTAAAGGTAATATTTGTCTTCGCGAAGCCGTGCGCGTTTGCCGTTACGGTGTATTGTCCAGGCGCCAGGCTGACAAATCGGTAATTACCATCTGCGCCGGCTTGTACTTGTTGCTTAACCTGACGTGGCCGTATTGAGTAGAGTTACAGTCGCATTAACAATTCCCGCGCCGCTAGGATCTTGTATGACACCCTGGACGCTGCTCCCAAACTGTGCCCAGGCAACAGCGGCGCAAGAAAATAGCGCCGCAGAAATAGCAGTCCAGCGACGAATCATAAGGTCTCTCTAAAACTGAGGCCATCTTACACCCAACGTTCGAGGTGAAAACCACGGGAAGCTACGACATACTAAAGGTCGCGCCGCCCCAAACGCCACATGCCGAGCAACAAAAATAGAATTGCGTAACACGCCGCATAGGTAATCATGACGACACTCGGCACCGACGCTCCACTGAAAGGTGAGCGGTTGAATGCCGTGACGAGCGGGGATTGCATTTCAAATGCAGCGCGCCGCCACAGCGCTTCGCTCGGCATCAGAATGCTGGCCACCACGCCCACAGCTACTGCTTTCGGGGTCTGTGTCAACGCTCCCGCCTGCTCCACCCAACCGCCAACGAAGGCCAATCCGTGCAGGCCTAAAACCAGCACGCCATTGGTGAGAGTCGAAAAAGTAGTTCCAAAAAAGAAGGTAATCGACAGCAGCAGAGCGCTCTCCAGCCAGATCAGGCCGAAACCCGCGGCGAGGTGCCGGACGACTACACCCGAAACGGCGTACGCCACCAAATTAATCCCGCCCATCATCAGCAGGATGTAAAGCGTGAGCATGCCGATGATCCCCAGCCATTTGCCCGCTAATATCTCCGAGCGCCGAACCGGCTTTGTGGCGATCGCCTGAATGGTTCCCGAATCGATTTCGCCCGACAGAGTGTCCACAGACGCCAGCACCGTCATCACTACAACCAACAGGTCAACGGCATAAATCCCCATCAACAGCATGACGCCGTTCGCTTCCTGCCGGATGAACCGTGTAGCGTGATGGCTATTAAGATCCTTCGTCTGAAAATGCAATGCTGTGCCAAAAAAGATCAGGAACGCGCAGCCGGCGGCCAAAGCCATCCAGAGAATTTTCTTGCGCGCGGCCTCGCGAAACGTCACGCCGGCCATGATCCAGATGCGCCTCACAGACCTTCATCCTTCCCTAAAATCTCGAGAAATCTTGCTTCGAGCGACAGGTGCTGCGGCGTGAACTCGTAGACTTGCGCTCCCGCTTCGACCAGGTACCGCAAGACTTGCGGCGCCGGTTCGCAGGAATCGAGGGTTAGAGTGATCCGCTCCCCTTCGCACTCAATGTGGGAGGCCCAGCGCCACAGTCCATCAACCACTTCCTCAACCAATGCTCGCGCGCGAACGTGAACCTGCACGCGGCCGTCAGAGAAGCTGCTCACCTCCCGCGTCTCGATCACTTCACCGGATCGGATGAACGCCACCCGGTCGCAGGTAGCTTCCACCTCTCCTAGTAGATGAGAATTCAGGAACACAGTCGTGCCTCGTTTGCGTTGCGCGCCGATCAGATCGCGTACCAGCCGGCGGCCTACCGGATCCAGACCCGAGGTAGGTTCATCGAGGAACAGCAGTTCGGGATTGTTGATCAATGCCTGCGCGAGGCCAATCCGCTGCAACATGCCTTTCGAGAAACGCCGCAGCTGCTTGTCGCGATGCGGTGTTAAACCAACTGTGGCGAGCAACTGCGGTATGCGCTGCCGCAACGTTTCCGGAGCCATCCCGTAGAGCCGCCCGTGCACATGCAGCAGCTCGGCGGGAGTGAGCCAGTCGTAAAACCGGAAATGTTCGGGAAGGAAGCCGATTTTGGCTCTCGTTACCCGATCGGTAAGCGGACGACCGAGCACCGTCGCCTCCCCGCTCGTCGGCTTCACCAGTCCGAGCAGCATTTTGACCGACGTACTTTTGCCCGCGCCGTTGGGCCCTAGAAAGCCGAAGACTTCGCCACGACGCACGTCGAGCGTCAGTCCGCGCACCGCCGCTTTGCCGTCGAAAACCTTGCGCAACTGGTGTGTCGAGATGGCCAGTTCTTGAATTGCCGGCGAGCTGAGTTCAACAGGTGTCAATCGAGCGAGGCGGCTGCCGCCAGGCCCTGGCTGGAGTTTCCCCGCCCGCATAGCATGTAAATGATTCCGTTCTTCAGCCACACCAGCGAGTATGCGCTGCGCACTGTCTCTTCCACCAACGTGCCCTTAGAGCCATCGACCGAAACTGGCCGATAAGAACTCCCGTTCCGCGGAATGGGAATCAGCAGAGTGGACGACCAATCTACCGTCTGGGTGAACGAGTGCGCCTCGGCAGCGCTCATCCCCGCAAATTGTAAACCAGCCTCGGCGAGCGCGGCGATATTCAGATTGGGCGGAACGCTCACGGTCGGGCTCGGCACCTGCATAAAGGCCATGCAGCCCTCGGGCAGGCCCTTCCCGTCACAATTGCCATACTCCAGCTGAACAGACTTCGGTACATGGACCGCCACCGTACTGCCATCGACCGACGCGGGAATCTGAATATCGGATCGCCCCGCCTGGTCCAGAATTGCTTGCATGCGGTCCCGGTCGAGCGTCATGTGAAAGGCCGCTTCGTTTGAAATGCGGATGCTGGCCGGCGATCCGGCCGCGTCGAGAGTCCTGATCTGGAATCCCGCCTGCTGGTTTGCCGCCGCGAGGCTCTCCACTTTGACCGGCTTGCCGGGGTCCATCGTAACGATCACTTTGTCCGAGACTAGTTGTGCGAGTAATTTCCCCGATCCCTGATTGCCGGTTGGCGTAATCGCCTGGAGATCCAGCGGCACCACCGCGACCTTCTCGACGCGCAGCATTGCGAGTATCCTCTGCGCCCAGGTTTGAGCGGGTGAAAGGCTCAGCAACGCTCCGAGAGCGCAGGCCGCCGCGAGGCCTCCCCACAGCGGGCGTTTCCAGAAGGCGCGCAGATGACTTTCGGTGTCGGAGCTCGATCCGAACCTCTGCCGGTAGCGATTGTACGCTCCCGCCGCGTCGGCCGGCCCAGCCGCCGTTGCCTGCAATAGCTGAGCTACTCGGTGCGTCCGCCGCTGAATCGCTTCCGACCGCGTTTGGCAGGATGCACAGCCCCGCACATGTTCAGTCGCGCTTTGTTCTTCGGCGGCCGTCAGTTCCCGATCCAGAAGCGCCCGCAGCATTCCATCATTCAAACACTTCATAACTCCTCCTTCTCCGTACTTAATTCCAGGTAACGTTTGCGAAAGGCGGCTTCGGCGCGATTTAACAGGGTCCCGATACCGCTCGCGCGGACGCCCAGCGCCGCCGCCAATTCCTGGTAGGAGGCGCCGTCGGCCCGCATTAGAATCAGTTGCGCCTGCGCGGGTTTCATGCCGCTCAAAATGGCTTGCACGCGCGTTCTTTCCTCGGTGCGCAATAAGTCGTCGAGCGGGCCAGCCTCTCTAGCCTCCCCTGGCATCATCGCCGTCGCAGCTTGCTGCTCGTAACGGCTGCGACGAGCGACAGCCCGAATCGCGTCGATTCCGGCGCGCGTGGCCGTGCGGTAAAGCCAGCCGGTGGGATTGCCGCCGAGCCGTTCCCGCCGATTCCGGTAGAACCTCCAAAACACCTCGTTGGCCAGTTCCTCAGCCTGATTTCGATCCCCGAGGATGCGGGTAATAATTCCGGTCACCCGCGCGAAATGTTCAAGGAAAACGGTTTCGAAGTCAGACCTTGCGCCCGCCTCCGGCCCAGTCTCAGTCGCACTTCTCGTCGTGCGTGGCAGATCGTACGTTGCTCCCAAGACTATCCTCGCCCCTCAGCTACTAAACGTCTGCCGCGGCCGCTTTGTGACAGTTGCTAAAGGGCGGTGCTAGAAACTCGCATCAGACCTCGTTGGTCCGATCGAACGAAGAAAACGTTTGGCCGTGAGAAGTCAGGTGCTCCAGCAGCGGCGCGCGTGGCCAGAGATCTTCCCCATGCGTCTGCCGGAATTCCTCTAGCCGGGCGGCTACCTGCGTGAGCCCGACACTGTCGGCGTAGAACATCGGACCGCCCCGCCATGCCGGAAATCCGTAGCCATTGAGATAAATGATGTCGATATCGACCGCGCGCAGGGCAATGCCCTCTTCAAGAATCCGCGCTCCTTCATTCACCAGCGCATAGATACAACGTTCCACAATCTCTTCAGACGAAAGCGCGCGACGTTTGATCCCGGCTTCCGCCGCCGTCCGCTCGATGAGCGCCGCTGTTTCTTCGCTGGGCGAAGGCTTGCGAGAGGCATCGTACTTCGACCATCCGCGACCGGTTTTCTGCCCCAGACGTCCTTGTTGATAGAGGAGATCGGGCACGAGCGGCTTGCGAACGCCCGGTTTCTCCAGCTGCTCAAACTCCTTACGGATGGCAAAAGAAACATCGAGCCCGGTCAGGTCATCGACGGCCAGCGGCCCCATCGCCATGCCGAAATCGTAAAGCGCCTGATTGACCTGCTCGACCGAAGCGCCTTCCTCCACCAGAAAATGAGCTTCGCGCAGATAAGGCGCGATCATGCGGTTACCGATGAAACCGCGACAGTTGGCGGCGAGCACCGCCACTTTGCCGAGTCTCTTGGCGAGCAACATCGAGGTGGCAATTACCTCCCTGGCGGTGGCTTTGCCGCGTACCACCTCGAGCAGCCGCATAACATTGGCGGGGCTGAAAAAGTGATTTCCGATCACCATTTCGGATCGGTTCGCCGCCGCCGCAATCTCGTCGATATCCAGGCTCGAAGTATTCGACGCAAGCACGCAGTCCGGCTTCGCAATTCCGTCGAGCTCGCGGAAAACCTGCTTCTTTACGGACATGCTTTCGAAGACCGCTTCGATGATGATGTCCGCCTGTTCGAAACCAGCATAGGTAAGCTGCGGCGTGAGGAGCGCCAGGCGTTGTTCGGCGATCGTTGAAGCGAGGCGCCCCTTGGCCACCGTGTTCGCGTAATTGTTGCGGATCGTATTCATGCCGCGATCGAGCGCCTCTTGCGATGCTTCTTTCAAGAGCACGGGAATACCGGCATTGACGTAGGCCATGGCGATTCCACCGCCCATCGTGCCCGCTCCGACAATGGCCGCCCGGTGGATTTCGAAAGTGCGCGTCGCCTTAGTTATGCCCGGTATTTTGGCGACCGTGCGCTCACCAAAGAAGGCGTGAATCAAAGCTTTCGACTGGCTCGAAAACAGGCATTTGTTGAACAGCTCAGCCTCGCGGCGGCAACCTTCTTCGAAGGGCAGCGTGATCGAGGCTTCGATGGCATCAATGGCAGCCTCGGGCGCTATCAGGCCTCGCCCCTTCTTTCTAGCTTGCTCCCGCGCCGCGTCGAACAGCCCGGGCGAGGCTTGCAGTTTCTCGTTGCGTTCGCGAGTTTTGCGTACCGGCCGGCTCGCGATTTCGTGCGCAAACGCGATCGCGCCAGTCAGCAGGTCGCCTTCGATCACGCGATCGCCAACTCCTAGCGCCACCGCCTCAGCCGCTTTTACCGGCTCGCCCCACACGCACATTTCGAGTGCTTTTGCGACGCCCGCCAATCGCGGCAAGCGCTGCGTTCCACCAGCGCCCGGGATGAGGCCCAGTTTCACCTCCGGTTGTCCGACCTGAGCATTTGCCGCGAGCACGCGGTAATGTCCGCAAAGTGCTGTCTCGAGTCCGCCGCCCAGCGCCGTCCCGTGAATCGCCGCAACGACCGGCTTGCCTGAATCTTCGATCACCTGCAGTGATGGCAACAAATCAAGCCGGGGCCGCTCGCCCGAAACAATCTTTTCGAATTCCCGAATATCGGCGCCTGCGATGAACGTCTGCCCTGCTCCGATCAATACAATTGCGCGCGTGCTCGGCTCTTTGTTTGCCGCGTGTATCGCCTGAGCAATGCCCTCCGCCATGCCGGGACTAAGCGCATTCACCGGCGGATTATTGAGCGTGATAACTGCGATCTCGTCCTGGATGGAAAGCTGAATTAAGTCGGCCATGAGTCATCCTAATAAACAGCCTTCACGTCTGTATCGCTGAAATCTCGCCCTTTGAACAAGAGCGGCAAACCCAGGAACTTGGCTGTTGCATAAACGAAGCAGTCCCCGAAATTCAGGCTGGCCTTGTGCCGCCCTTTCCCGTAGCTCTGGTGTGCCCCGATGGCCGCTTCGACAATCTGTTCATCTATCGGCATAATCACCGGGTCGAGAAACCGGGTAATTTTTCGAAGGTCGCTGAGCAAGCCGCGATTCGTCGCGATAATGCCCGCTTCGACCAGCACCGTGGCGGGCAGCAAGACATCGTTCTCATTCAATAAGCCGATGAAAGTCGAGGCGTCCGGTTCACCTTGTATGATCGCGATCAGAATCGAGGTGTCGACCACGATCATTCGAAGATGCTGTCAGCCTCTTCTTTGGTGAGCGGAGGCAGGTTCAATGGCCTATTCTTCTCGACGATGCGGTAAGCGACATTCTTGAAGTCCGCCTTCAGTTGCTTTCCCTTTTCCCGCTGCACGGCCTCGCGCAATAAGCGACGCAGCGCCTCGGTCTTGGACATGCCCGTCTGCTGTGCGTACTCGGTCATCAAGCGGCTCACTTCGGAATCGGCAATATGGAGCGCCATGTACATTATTGTACATCTGCCAGAGTCGCCGGTTAAACGAGCAATGTCTTGTTTTTGAGTGTGGTTCGAAGCGAGCGGTCTTAGTCGCCCAAAGTGGGGACCGAGGCGCGCGGATACTGCTCGTCGGTTGCCTCGTAGCGCGAACGGCCGCGTCGGTCACGCCCCGAACCGGGCCAATCCAGCCGCAGATCCTGGCAAACTTCATCCAGCATCTCTTCGGTCGCCGCACGCTGCTCTAAGGCAAACGTCGTAACCAGCAGATTGTCACAAAGCAGGTTAATCACGCGCGGAATGCCACGCGACCGGCGATGAATCTCATCGAGCAACTCCGGTGAAAATACAGCCTGGTTAGGCATCCCGGCACGAGCCAGACGGGTCTCGATGTAAGCGGCAGACTCATCCATGCTCAGCGGATTCAATGAACAGCGCAGCACGATCCGCTGCTTTAGCTGGCGCAGTTCCGGCGTGTCGAGCTTGCGATCCAGTTCCGGTTGGCCGGAAAGAATAATTTGTAGCAACTTACCCTGGCGGCTTTCGAGGTTACCCAGCAAGCGGATCTCTTCGAGCACGTTCCAGTCCAGGTTATGCGCTTCATCGACGATCAGCACACAGGTACGATTCCGGTGCGCCTGCTCGAGCAGCAGCGAATTCAGGGCAAACAATACGTCCGTCTTTGATTTGCGATCGCACTTGAGATCGAAATCGTAGGCCATCATCTCGAAAAACTGCTCCGGTGTCAGCCGCGAGTTGAAAATGAAGGCGAATTCGGTCCGCTGCGCATCGAGCACGTCGCGCAGGCACTCGAGCATCGTGGTTTTACCAGTGCCGACTTCCCCGGTGAGAACGATGAAACCGCGGCGGCTGCGCACGCCGTAAGTCAGGTTGGCTAGCGCTTCTTCGTGCTGCGGGCTGCGGTACAGGAACTCCGGATCAGGACTGATGTTGAACGGGTTCTCGGAAAGTCCAAAGTACGCGTTATAAATCGCATTCTGCATGCTACTCCAGTCCTAAACGGCTCGACAAAGACACAAGGGTCTCGCTCGCTATCGGCCGCGTTCTTCCCATCATACTGATTCTTATCGGCATTTCCGGTTCCAAATAGATTAAATTTTCGTCGCTAAACGGCATCAGTTCCAAATTGTATGCGCACCCAACCGGGAAGGGAAGCAGGTTGACCCTTGATGAATACTATGCGCCTGGTTTTTGGGAATGGTACGTTTTCCCGAATCGCTCGACCCATCGCCGGCACCGAGCGCAGAAT
>DATAYL010000614.1:0-14578 GCA_036272575.1 Bryobacteraceae bacterium
GCGAATTGCGGCAACACATCGTCACTGAACCTGGTTCTGAATTGGCGAGTGGAACGACCAAATTGAGCTTCGCCCATCCGCCAGCCCGTCGGTCCCAAGGCACTGATTCGACCAACTGAACGGTGGGCGTGGCAGATAGGGAACGAAAAACGCCGATGTCGCCCGACATGGTAGCGATTCACATCCGCGGGAAGCGCGTTTTACGTCAACTTGACGGCCAAACAACGTTTTGTCCGGCAGGCGCGTGACGGGAGATTGGCTCTCCACACGCGGAACGCAGTTAGAACGTCGCGGCGGTCTACGGAACTAGCAGGCTGGCAACTCGACCGAGGGAAATTCAAAAGGAGCATGAGGTTAGCATTGACTCCAATTCGCATTGTGGCTTAAAATCACGATGGTTGCAAAGTCTGGGGGCATTGATGTTTCCAGGAGCCGTACTTCGGGAAGAAGCGGAATGGGGTGGCGGAGCCGGAGGAGCTTACACACCCGAAGCCGGCCATCCACTGTCCCGATGGTGGAATGAACTTGAGGGCCTCGCACCCAAATTTCCCATGTATGCCATGTTTCTTGCTACGGACGCGGATTCAGAACTGATCTCTTTTATAGAAGGTAATCGTGACGAGCTCAGAGAAATATCAGGCAGAAACTGTTGCTTCATCTATTTTCGGGATCCAAGTGCAGCAGCACTTGTCTCTCCGTGGCGTTACTCTGAGCATGCAAAATTTGTTATTCCCATTGCACGACTGGTTGGAGTGCCACTCAATGAGCTTCCGTGCGTTTTGTTCTTCCGCAAGTTCGCGGACGGCACGTATTGGCGTGAGCCGTTGTCTTCTGCAGACACGATGAGGCAAGTACGTGGCCTTTTCGACGACATCCGGTGGGATTCGGCGAATCCCTTCAGCCGCCATAAGCGAATTGTGTTCTGGAAAAAGACTTCGGCCGCGATAAAAGACAGCGCTCAAGAACTTGCTAGACAGTGGCCGAAGCTGTTTGAGGACCTAGCAAGCAAACTCGTCAAGGGCTAGATGATTTTCGACAGGCCCTAACGTGAGGAGGTTGGTGCATCCGGCGCTCGCATTCGCATAGATTGCCGTAACGAGAAGGATTTAGTAATCCACTTGGTCGCAAGTCGGCATGTCGGAGATTGACCTCGCGATTCCAGACGTGAGCGGCGTTTCACAGGACTAATGTCTCGAGGTTGGCTCAACTCCTTACTCGATGAGTGCATTGGTCTGTTGGCAACAGTTGATATTTCACTGTGAGGAGAATCCCTCCATAGTGGCCGACTCGCTAACCCGCTTGCGTAATAATGTAGTCCGCTGCCCATTCATAGAACTCTCGAGGTTAGGTCCTACTCTCACGTCCCATGTGGGGTAGCCAGTTAGGATCGATGTGCAAATGCGGCAGACGGCCCAGTTGTATCGGCCTCATCCCTGAGGTCCATGGCTGCGATGAGACCGCTGTTCAGGGTGAATAGGTGAAGAACCTCGCTGTCGGACAGAATATCCCCTTCAAGACTCTTGACGAGTTGGTGCACCCTGACGCGGGCCTTGCCTCCGTCTGCCTCGGTGATTGCCAGCGGTTCGACATGGGGATCGAACTCGCCCCATTGTCGAGTCCAATAGGCGCGGATCTCTTCTTTTCCAACAATCTTGCCGCCGCTCTCCGAAGCCTTGGGCCAGCTCAAGTCTTGGGTCATCAGTGCTAATGCACTGTCGATTTCCCGCTTGTTGAATGCGGAGTACGCCTGCTCAATAACCGTCTTGGTGTCCACCATTCCTCCTCCTATAACGCTTGTCATGCACTCGATTCGATCCGGCCAGTCCACATCTTCGCTGACGAGCTTTGGCGAAAGAACCGTTATTGGCTGGGGCATCTACTTAAAGGCTATGACCATGGATTCGGGGCCGACGAGGTGTTCTACGCGGGCGTCGCAGAAGCCGGCTTCTTTCATCCAGTTGATGCAGTCGGCGCCGGTGTAGTCGAAGCCGCCGGAGGTTTCGATGAGCATGTTGAGGCTCATCATGAGACCAAAGGCGTTCTGCGAACGGTCGTCGTCAATGATGGAATCGTAGACTACGAAGGCTCCACCGGGGTTGAGTGCGTCGTAGGCCTTGCGGATGAGCATCTTCTTTTCGCCGAGGTTCCAGTCGTGGAGGATGTGGCCCATGGTGATGACGTCGACGTTGGGAAGAGGTTGGGTGAAGAAGTCTCCGGCCTGGAAGCGGACGCGGCCGTTAAGGCCGTGGGCTTCGGCGTACTCCTCGAAGATGGGCGCGCACTCGGGGAGGTCGTAACCTATGCCGTGAAGATGCGGGTTGGCGAGGGCGATCTGGACGGCGAGGTCGCCCTGTGCGGTGCCGATGTCAGCGTAGGTTTTGTAGTTGGACCAGGGAACTGTTTTGGCGATGGCGATGTTCGCTCCGCGGCCGATTCCGGACATTGCGGCGAGGAAGTTCTTCAGGCGCGCTGGGTCGGCGTAGAGCGCAGTAAAGGGCGATTCGCCCGAGCCCTTGCTGGACTCGTTTTGAGGGCGGCCGGTGCGTAGCGCTTCGGTGAGATGTCCCCAAAAGGGATAGAGCCGGGCGTTGGCCATCTCGAGGACTCCGCCAATGTAGCCGGGTTTGCGGCGGTCAAGGAAGAGGTCGGTCTCGGGGGTGTTGGCGTAGTTGTTGTCGGTACGGTGGAGGAACTTGAGGGCAACAAGAGTGTCGAGGAAGTCGCGTGACGAACGCGGGTGAAGGCCGAGGCGGCCGGAGAGCTCGTCCAAGTGTTGTGGGCCGGTTTCGGCGAGTTCGGTGAAGACGCCCATTTCCACAGCGCTGAGGAGACTCTTAGAGGCCCAGAACGCGAGGCCAGTTTCAAGGATGTTCTCGGGAGAGAGTACTGATGTGGTCACTGTTGCACTCCGTAATCAAATGTTGTGTCTGGGGAAAAACGATTCCTGCGGGTTTGGCGGAACGCACCCGCATCGAGCAATACCAAAAAACGAATCATCGACTCGCAAGACAAGCAAGAATGTAGCAGGCCAGCCCGGGAAGTGAAAAAAAGGAGTGCGGGCGATGTGAAATCGAACCCAACTGGCGCGAATGAGCGACCAGTCACTGGGCGGCCTCTGAACTGACCAGCGCGCGATCTGTTTGTTGATTCGGACGTTCGTGGGCAAGCCAACCGCCAGGACTCCGACATAACAGAGAGATCCAGCAATGGCTAATTCGCCGGAGAGCGAATGAATCCCTCTAAAAAGAATCGCGAGCCCAATACCACCCAATAATGCACCCACAACCGCAATCGGCATGTAGGGATCGAACGTGCGGTTGGTGGCTTGATGGAGTTCAAGATAGGTCGACTCCGAGAGGCGAGACATTGCGCGCCCAAGGCCTATCCAGTTGACCATCAGGCCACCGGTGGCTAAGGCAGCGAAGACGACAACGGCCAATTGTAAGACTTGTTCCATATCTTGATTCCCCCTATTTTCGTTGGACGGAATTTCCTGCGAATATCAAATGTTCGGTCTGTGCAGCCAGCTGCAACAAGAGCAAGTCGAGCTCACGCCGGTGGAAGTCTGATTGATAACATCGACGACCAGAACCCGGTCTCCCTCCGCCACGAATCCGCGGGCCTCGAAGGATGAAAATTCCATCATCTCGAGAACCTTCTGAAAGAAATCCGCCAGTGCCGAGTGCCCGCGATACGTGCCGGCCACTGGCAATCCTTCGCCGGGAATGATCCACTCAATATCTTCGGCAAACACCGCAAGCACGGGATGGCTGTCTTTCCGTGCAGGAGTGTATTGGTCGTAAACATTTCAGATGCCGTTCTGCCATGTAAGGATCGCGAACCAGACTAATACGAGGATCGATGCCGGACTAAGCCATACGGTCGGCAGAAAGGGTGACGCAAAGGTATAGGCGAAAAGGATTGCTCCAGCTGGCAAACCCACCAGCTTTGCCGTAAGCGAGCCCTGCAACGACGCCATGACAATCCATCGCCCAGCACGTGCGTTTAGGGGGGCACATCTTTGCCGGGATCTGCAGCCGGTACACTGAGGATCAACCAGGTTCAGCCCGCCATCGACATCGAGAAGCAGCCAGCCGTATCCCGCAGCCCTTGCCCACTCGGGTGCCGGGAGCTTGAAAACCAGAAGAAAGACCACTAAATGAAAGAAGATACCTACGTATTCAGCCCACAGGGCACCCGGAGCGAACCTGAAGTGCGCTACGACCGGAACGCAGAGCAAGAGCGCAATGAGTGACACAGCGCGGATAGACAATGAGAGTAGCGGATCAACCATGGTCAATTCTGTTCCTTTGGCGTAAGAGAAAATTGAGCGGGCATTCCGGAGTTTTTTTCCTTTCATCTGAAAAGACACTTTGTCCCCACGTTTAATTCCGGCGCGACACTGCGGAGCAATGCCTCGATCGTCATAGTGAGTGCTAGACGGCGGCACTGAACTCAAACCCAGCCAAAGAGTTTGAGCAACACGGCCATACCCAACGACCCGTATAGAAGCTGGTACGGGATCATCCGGAGACCGAATTTCGGGTTTCTGTTATGCACGAAAAAGTAGTTATAGGTATGTCCCATCTCATCGAAGACAAAAACGCCTATAAGGACTAGAGTCACACTCCTTACGGTTAATCCATAGAGTAGGAATGAAAAGCTCACCAAGTGCATGGTGATATTTATCTTGCCGCCGTGGTATTCCGTCCAGAAAAACTTAGAGTCACCGAGAAACTTCATATTTGTCAGGGCCTCACGCCTCATAGGCTGACATTCAGATGGAAGTTCTGCCTCACGTACTCAACCCATTGTTCATCGGAGATGGCGCCCCATTCGACCCACTGCTCATCGCTCATGGACGCGCGCCAAGCCAAGAATCCCTCGGCGTCGGGGCCCACTGGGTGCCTCAGTTTCCAGGTGCCACTCTCAACGATCTCGCGGATCTTTTCCCCACGACATAGGGAGAAACAGCATTCTCAAGTGAAGTCCTGAAGAGCTCGTAGATACGCCGGCCATGCAGGTAATTCGAGTCAGCCGGCGGCGGTTGCACCTTGCCGAAGATCGGTGTCGCGATGACGCCCGGTTCGACGATGGCCACGCGAACTCCGAAAGCTTTCACTTCCTGGGCCAGGGATTCGCTTGCCGCCTCAAGCGCGAATTTTGAGGATGAATAGGCTGCCTGTGCGGCGCCACGGAAAGCCTGCCAGCCATCGATATGATGTTGACAATGCAGTCGGACCGTCTCTCTCATGCCGGGCAATACGGCTTGAATGCAGCGCAACGCTCCAAAGTAGTTGGTCTCCATGGTGGCGCGAAATGCGGCGATTGGGTTCTCCTCAACGGGGCCGATGCCGGAAATGCCGGCATTATTCACCAGCACATCGATCCGGCCGGCTTCAGCGAGGATCTTGGCAAACGCATTGCAGACGGACTGGTCCGAATCGACGTCAAGCGCTGCGATGTGAAGCGGCAGATGTTCGCGCTCAGCGGTTGCGCGCAACTCTTCGCTGCCTGTTTTGGGATTGCGCATGGTGACGTAGACGGTGTGGCCCGCTCGCGCCAATGTAAGTGCGGTGGCCAGTCCGATGCCGGTGCTGGTCCCTGTAACAACTGCGATTGCCATACTTGCTCCTTTGGGAGAGATTGAAAGCTTCGACGATACAGATTGACGCGACCCTTCGTTATTCACGAGTGGCGCCAGATTCCCTCCTTGCAAATGATTACCGCACGCGATTGCTGTACGTCATTGAATAAATCGTACAGTCGACGTGGTCCGCGCGTATTGGACGAATTGCTCTGCGTAGCGCCGTGGTGTAGTTCCAGTGTGTGCCCGGAAAACCCGCGTGAAGTGGCTCTGATCGCTAAATCCGCATTCCAATGCTACATAGGCAGGAGAGAATGACTTCAGCATGCGTTTGGCCTGCAATACACGCTGCTGCAGCTGGTAGGCATGTGGCGGAAGGCCGAAGCGATTACGAAAAGCTCTGAGAAGATGGAATTTCGTCAGACCCGTTTCCGTTCCAAGGTCATCGAGGCTAACATCGTCAGAAATGCGGTCGTGAAGATACTGACGTGCGCGGTCAAGCGTGCTCGGTGCCCCAGATCTGTCCAGGACGCCTGACCAGGAACTGAAACGGCGAATCACTCTATGCCTCATGGAACACGCCGAAACGGGATTTATTCCTAACGCGACGGTGAGTGTTGATGCAATGGCAGAGTTTAGGTTCTGAATTTCATCGGATCGCGTAACCGCCATCGACGCGACTCGGGGTACCGGTAACGCAGTCCGAAGGCCGCGAGGCTAAGGACACAGCCTGTAAAGTAGCGCAGATGTCGGAGTTCCATACAAACGATGTTATATCCGATCGTTCTCCTTTTCCGAGGTTAGCCGACGGAAGATACGTGATGAAACGACTAACATCCACGGGAAAATAATAACAGGAGAAGATACAGTGTTTCGTTCACATCACTTAAGTCCAACTTGTTTCGTTATAGGTGCTTTAGCGCTCGTCCCGGTAATACTCGCCGCTGCAACGAGTCCAGAGAAAGAAGCCTCCAACAAAATCGTCGATTTGGGGCCATTCACTCGCGTCACCTACATCCCGGTAGGGGCGGATCTTTCGTCTATCAGCTTCGAAGGGATCCACGCCGTAAAGGTGGCTACCAAAGAACGCTCCGTGACGAATCTGCATTACTGCGACGAGCGCCTGACGACAGAGCCAGGCGGTTCCATGTATTGTCCACTTATTACGCTGGAGTCTGCCGTACCGGCGTACAAAGTCGCATATACGTTCACAGCGCCGCCGATGGCCTCGGACGAGTATGGCAATACATCATTCACGTTCAGCGTCTATTTCAGCCCAGATGATATTAGTCCAAGTCTGCGCGAGGCGCTGTTATCAGGCAAGGTAAGCCGCGCGGAGGCATCCCGGTACTTTCGGATCTCGGCTTCCAGGAACTCCGCTCGGCAGGTCATGGTCGACGAAGCGAAGTCGACCTTTTGCGAAGGAGACTACATCGACGGCAATTGGTCTCACACAAATCCGACATGTCAAGACCACATAGTGTACAAAAACGTTGCGAGCGCCTCCCCTTACCTGACGGTGAAAGTCGATGTGAGAGTGTGAGCGACTCCCGCTCAGCACAAAGGACATTGCATTTTCCTTCAAAAACCCCGATCCCTTACGAAGTTCAAGCGCAAGAGAGAGATATCGAATGGATGTCGCGGCATTTGCTTAGGAACTCACAAGGTACGCAACGCCAATCCGATATCGCGCACAGAAAAGAAGTAGCGGCGTGGACCTTCATCCTGATGGTCGGCGTCATTAGCCTTCTCGATCTCTACATCTTGTACATGAAGACTAGAGGATAAGTGGATCGATGTGGGAAGGGAGGTCAGTCGGTCTTAGTTGACGCAAACGTATGCTCGCAATCGCCTATTCCGCTGCCGTATCGCCGTTTCGCCGGAAGCGTGGTGTAGCCGTTGGATATCTCTCAAGCGCCTTATACCGTCATCCCGTCTCGTTGACTCTGACGCGAACAGCTATCCCGTGGCTCATCCTCAGTTATGCGAGTTCCGGGCTTGCGCAGATTGCTCCTGTTTCACTGGACCATCCCTGGCATGACGCTCAAGAGCAACAAATCCAAACCGATGCAAAGCAGTTTCGCGAATCGAGATTTAACGTTGACCCCAATACGGTGTACTCGTTGCCGGAGCTGATCGGTTTGGCCGAATCACACAATCCCGAGACAAGGATCGCTTGGGAAGGTGCCCGCGCCCAACTGGCGGCTTGGGGCGTGGCGCGCAGCGAGTTGTATCCAACGCTTGGTGCGACTGTGTTGTCGCAGATCAATCGCGCGGAGGTCATGCTGGCGAACCGCTTTTACCGGCAGACGACACCGGAGTTTGCCGGCGTGCTGGAGTTGAACTATCTGATCTTTGATTTCGGTGGGCGCGCTGGCAGAATCGCCACAGCGAAGGCGCAGCTCTTGGCGGCTGACTTCGCCTTCAACGACACGCATCGCAAGCTCATTGATCAGGTGGCGCAGACCTATTACCGGCTGCTGAATGCGATGGGGCAAGAGGAGGCCACCCGAGCAAGCCTGATGAATGCGCAGACGGTACAGCAGGCGGCCGAGCAGCGGCTGGAAAACGGCATGGCAACCATGCCCGATGTACTCGAAGCGCGCAGTGCCGCCGCACAGGCGGAATACGATCTGCAATCTGTATTAGGGCTGGAAGAGATTGCGCGGGGAGATCTGGCGACCGCGCTGGGAGCTTCCGCAACAAGTGCGTTTCGCGTGCAGCCGCTCAGCCAGGTGCCGGTACCGGAATCGCTCAGCGGCACTGTCGATCAGGCGATCGATCAAGCATTCCAACAGCGTCCCGATCTCCTGCACCAGCTTGCCGAAGTACGTGCTGCGAACGCCCGAATCAAGGAGACGCGCGCGGCGTACTATCCCACGCTGAGCGTGAATGGCACGCCCGCCGCACAATCCCTTTACGGGTGGCAACAAAAGCTACCCTGGTCGCATACTGCCGATTTGAACGGTAGTTTAACGTTAAGCCTAAGTTGGACGCTATTTGACGGTGGCGCGCGTAAGAACCGGCTTGCGCAAGCTGAGGCCGAGCGCCGCGGGGCCGAAGCGCAAGTCAGCGCTACGCGCGATCAGATTACTAATGAGATCTGGACATCTTACTCGGATTTGAAGACTGCTCTTCGAGAGCGGCAATCCGCTCTCGCTCTGTTGGAAGCTGCCAATCAATCGTACGCGGCCGAACTTGAATCGTACAAGTATGGTGTTCGTAGTTTCTTGGATGTTACTGCCGCGCAAAGGACACTGGCCCAGGCCCGCTCAAGTGATGTGCTGGCGCGTACGCAGGTGCTGAGCGCCCTGGCAAACCTGGCGTTCCAGACCGCTAATGCAATTCAATCGGGTGCGCCGAGAGGTCGACCATGAATACTGCGCGGATCCCACCGAGGTATACGCTCCTGCTCGGATCATTGTTGCTCACCGGGTGTTCCCGGGCTCCTTCCTTCGATATCGTGGGCTCTTTCTTCCCGGCGTGGCTCGTTTGCCTGATCGTGGCCATTACCCTGACGACATTCGTCGGATCCTTACTACGACATCTGCATATCCCACTGGCTCTGCCAACCTTGTCCTATCCCGGCCTGACTGCATTCTTTACCTTTGCGCTCTGGCTCGCATTCTTTGGCTCGTAAGAACGGTAATTATGGACTTTCTTAGAACTGCAATCTCGCGCAAGCAAATCGGCCGCTTCATTAGTATCGCTATTTTGATAATGGCAGGGATCCTCGGATTCGTTGTGTTTTATCGGACGAATTACTATCCGCGAACTGATGACGCCGAGGTGTTTGCAAATTTCATCGGAATCGCGCCCCAGGTAGAGGGCCCGTTAGTCCACCTGAATGTGCGCGATAACCAGTTCGTGAAGAAGGGCGAACTGCTGTATGAAATCGACGAACGACCCTACCAATATGCTCTCGAGAGAGCCGTTGCTGAGCAGGCAACGCTTGAAGGGCAAATCAGTGATGAGGCACGAAGAATTGCGGCGTTGGTGAGCGCAGTCTCAGTTTCGCAGGCAAACATTCAGAGCTCAATAGCCGACGTGACTCGATGGGGAGCAGCCGTGGACCAGGCTCGGGCCGACGTCGCAAACGCCGAGCAGGGCGTTCAGCGGGCACACGCGGAGTGGGCGTACGCTAACAACAATCTGAATCGCATTCAGCCACTCCTGGTGAAGCAGTTCGTTACGGTTGACCAGGTGGATAAAGCAAAAAGCTCAGAAACCGCCCTGGCACAAGCGTTGAAACAGGCGGAGTCACAGGTACGCCTTTCGCAGGCGGGATTGCAATCCGCTGTAGCGCAAACCGAACACTCGAAAGCTATCCTGGAACAGAGCAAGGCCCAGCACCAACAAGCCCAACATGCTGTCACGACACTTGAGCCCCTGATCAACCAGCGTGGCGCAAGAGCGGCAGCAGTCAAAAGCGCGCGATACAACCTCGACAACTGCCGGGTTTATGCGCCGTTTGATGCTCGCATTACCAATCTCACGATCTCAGAAGGCGCCTACGCGCACGTCGGCCAGCAAATGTTCACGCTCATCGACGCGACTACCTGGTGGGCAATCGGCAATTTTCGTGAAGGCAAGCTTCAGCAAATCGCGCCAGGAATGCGAGCCGACGTTTACGTGTTGTCCAAACCGGATCTGAGACTTTCAGGGGTAGTGGACAGCATCGGTTTCGGCGTTGTGCCTGATCCTGACGTCATCGGCAAGCTGGAACCAGGCCTACCGGATGTCCAGAGGACGCTGAACTGGGTGCATCTTGCATCGCGATATCCGGTTCGGGTGCGCGTCGCGACTGCCCCACCCGAGCTGCTCCGAGTGGGTGAGTCGGCAGTCATCGTCATGCGCGGAAATTGATCATGGCCACGCTTGCTGAAAGTGCGCCGGACTCGCAGCGGCCGTCAAGGTGGTTCTGGCAATTCCTGAAACAGGAACTCGCTCCGTATCCGAGCCGGGCAGAAATCGTGACGCGCTTGGCAATCGCTGCCACTCTGACCATGATCGTGTGCATGACTTTTCGTATTTCGTTTGCGGCTTATGGCGCACTGGTCGCGCTTATGGTCTCGCGCGATAGCGCGCGATCGACATTAGAATCAGTGGCATCCCTACTTTTTGCGACAGGTATCAGCGTGGCATATGTCCTCGTCTCGGCATGGTTTGTCATTAACGATCCCCTAATTCACCTTCTGTGGTTCATCGGCTCAATGTTTCTGGCCTTTTATGTCATCAGCATTTTCGCGAACTATGCTGTCGCCACTGTTTTCGCGTATATGTTCACCGGTGCGGCTCCGTTATGGGATCGCCACCTATCAGCCGAGACCAACGTGGAAGATACGCTCCGGCTGGGCTTGGCAGTAGTCATAGGGCTCCTGATTAGTGCGGGGATAGAACTAGCCATTGCGCGACTGCAGCCCGGTGATGAAGTCGTCCTGCATATCTCGGAGAGACTGTCTGCCGTCGAGACTCTGTTGATTCGCTACGCCGACGGACGCGCCATAGATCCTTCTATTGAAAAGAAAATCAACCGGCTCCAAACCGTTGGAACATCCATGTTGCGGCGGATCTTGCGGCGCTCCAGCTATTCGCTCCAGTATTCCGCGACTATGGCCGGCGTTGCAGTCCTTGCCGGCAGACTCGTGGATCTCGCCGCAACCCTGATTCAGTTTAAATTCGAGCCTTCTGCGAGTGACCGCGGGCGATCCGGAAAGTTGGCCTTAACCCTCACAAAGATTCGCAAGGATCTCATAAACCGTGAGATTCCAGGCGCGCTTCAGCCGGAACCAGAACAAGGACCCGCACTTTCTGTTCCATTACTCTCCGAGATGGAGCATACAGCCGCTCTCATTCTTCGAGTCTTTGCGGTTCCTGGATTGGTCCACCAGCATCTATCGTTACCGGATGATGTGCAGCGACCCGCGCTCTTTGCGCAGGATGCGCTTACCAATCCCGAGCACCTACGCTTCGCGCTCAAAGGCGGTTTGGCGGCGAGCATTTGCTACGTCATCTACAACGCGATCGCCTGGCCGGGAATTAGCACGTGTGTGACCACTTGCCTGGTAACGGCGCTGACCACGATTGGCGCATCACGGCAAAAGCAGATACTTCGTATAGCCGGCGCTATAGCTGGCGGTTTTTTTCTCGGGATTGGATCGCAGATTTTCATTTTGCCCTACCTCGATTCCATCGGTGGTCTTGTAGTTCTCTTTGGCGTTGTTACCGCCCTGGCCGCCTGGTTCATGACGGCCAGTCCCAGGTTGTCATACTTTGGAGTACAGGCCGCTCTGGCCTTCTACTTCGTTACCCTGCAGGACTTCGCGATCTCCACTTCGCTCTCGGCAGCGCGAGACCGGGTCGTTGGTATCTTGTTCGGGCTGTTCATGATGTGGATTGTGTTCGATCGGCTATGGGGCGGCCGCGCAGCTGCGCAAATGAAGAGAACCTTCATTTCCAATCTCCGATTAGTGGCACAGTTCGCAAGAGAACCGGTATCCACTGACCCGAAAGCTGCAACCAAACGCCACCTCACTCTTCGCGAGACTATTAACGCGAATTTCGACACCATCAGGGCTCTGGCAGACGGCGTTCTCTTCGAATTCGGACCAACACGCGAGCAGGATCTTGCATTGCGTAGCCGCATCCGGCAATGGGAAACCGAGCTTCGTATGATCTTTACAACGCGTACTGTTTTGTGGAAATACCGGATGCGTCTTCCTGGCTTTGAATTACCAGGAACCGTAGGCATCCACCAACGAGAGTATGACGAGCGGTCGGCGCGGGTGTTGGAAGAAATGGCCCATGCAATCGAAGGTAGATCTATCGGTATGAAGGTCACGGCCCCAGATTCATCTCAACAGCTGCAGCGAGTATTGGACGCATGTCGGAGGGAAGACTCAGAACGATTGGCCGCCGGCAGAGTCGCATCCTTCGTCGCTTTGCTCCGCGGAATGGACGACTTGACCGCCTCTCTCGCAAAAGAGATCGCGGTGGAACCCGGAGCTGTTCCGATTCGATGAATCAGGCGTCCCGTGATTCGCAGTGCTTCAAAAAAGCTTGTGATCAGGAATTTAGCGCGGGAAACCGAAGCCGCTAGACGAGATGGCATTGGCCCAGCGTGAAAGAGGTGGGAACCCCCTTACTTTCGGACTATTCGAAGATTCCGAACCTCTTCCTCTTGGAAATCCCCAGCCTTTTCGTTTTGGAGATCAATGTAGTCCTCGGCAAACCCAGCTTGGCTGCGGCGCTATTAGCTCCTGCCGATTCCAAGGTCTCCAGCAGCAGAGCACGTTCGCAACTTGCGAGAAAAGCACGTGATGGGCCGCACTTCTGCCCTGCGGAGGGGATTATGGAGTATCCCATCGTTGGACAGGCAGGATTACCGCGCGTTTGACCAGCTTCTGAAGTTCACGGATGTTCTCAGGCCATGAGAAAGAGACGAAAGCAAGAAATTGTCCCGGGCAGGATGCTCAATAGTCTTGCGCGTCCTGCGACTACATATACATAATATCCACGCTGGGCTTTGCCTGGGCCATCGCTATAGCAACCGAACCACAACGGCAGCGGCAACCTGAGTCGAGATACCGCGATCCTTCAGAAACGCGCGCGTCGCATTGGCTCCGTCAATCTCGAACCGATCCTCCGCCCGTAGTGGTCGGTCAAGCCCAGATCGTGCAGAACGGCGGATACGGCCAAGAGTTCAGGATCCGGCGCAAGTTTGGCGCCTCCTGACAGCAAAATGCCAAATAACCAGGAGCGCATCACATGGTTGAAAAGGTATGGCTCTGACGAACTCTGCGCTAACTCAATCGCATCGCGGACCAGACTTGTATCGGTTACTTTGGTTCCCGCTAGAATCATATTCTTCCTCCCTCGTTGTCGGATCGTTGTTGGCCCGCGGTGACCTTTTGACTCGGCCGCAGCCTCATTGAGCGGTTGTTCTATCTTCTGATCCAAATGCTGGGCGACCTTTCCTTTTCAGTACGCAAACCACTGGTTGAGCGCTTGCACCTTTTCGGGTGTATAGGGCGGGAACAAATGCTCGATGGCGACGTCGGGAGGCGAAATCAGGATCGATTTCGCCTGCGTGAGAGCATCAAAGCCAGCCTTGCCGTAGTAGTGGCCGATACCGGAGTATCCAACTCCTCCAAAAGGCATGGTTTCGATGAATAGATGAATGTTCACCTGATTGATCGCTCCTAGGCTTGGGTAAGGCCTTGAACTTTGATAGTTTCCAGACCGCTAGGGGATTTGCTAGCGATGACATGAAGTACATAGGACCGTTCGGCGTCCGCGATGGAGCCGAAGCATATCTCCAAGAATTCCAGCGCCTCCGGCTAAAATTCGACATTCAAAAGGCTTTGTTGATGACCGAGGTGTTTGTGCGTTTTATAACATCGAGGTATCAGGTATTCATCCTATTCGCCTGCGGCTGGTTTCACGTGAAGGCCGGAAAGGTTAGCTCGCTGAGGGTACCTTTCGAGCCTCGCCCTTTCTTGCTGCATCAGACACAACTCGGTGCTCGGATCCTGACCGTCGCAGGGCCTTGTAGCGAACTGCATGGCGTGATGGAAGAGCGTGGCGCCAAGGTGCATCACGCCCTTGCGATTTTGCGAAAGAAGCTAGCTCGCGAAATCGATGCGAGTCATCTCGCTGGAGATCAGAGGATGCCTGCGAGATCCGCAAACGAGGCCACAGCAGCTGGTTCGTGTGATATTTTCTATTGAAAGGCCTGCCTCCGCAGGCTTTTTGCCAGTATTTGCCGCACTCAGCGGGGCGGAGCTTATCTTGATTTAGCGTTTCAGGTGCCTCGGCTTGAGCCGCGCCAATTCCAGAAACGATCGCACCACAGGAGTCTCCCGTTGAGGAGACCAGGCAAGCACGATTTCGATAGAGGCTAAGGTGCTCCTTACGGGAAGAAAGCTCACGTCATCACTGAAAATCCTGGAATACTGTGGAAGAATGGCGGAGCCCTCTCCCGCCGCGACA
>DATAYL010000615.1:0-5431 GCA_036272575.1 Bryobacteraceae bacterium
TTGACGTTCGAAGCGGTTCGGGAAGTAGTCGGGCTCGGAGCAAATGAAAGCCGGCGCGACCGTACATCTGGCGCTTTAGTGTCTTCAATCGGTTGATTTGACCTTCGACCGGACCGTTGCTGAAAGGCTCTTTAAGAGCATTGTGCACTGCGTCCCAATCACGGCGAAGTGTCTTTGCAAATCTTTTCATCGAGTAGATGCCAGAGTTCATTGCTTTGCGGGTCCACTGTTCGAGCGTCTCGATATTACCGAATCGCAGAATGCCGCGGAACTGCATGACCAAACTCCGCATCAACGCGAAGGAGGAGCGGGACTGCTTTAAAGCATCGACCTTATGTGCCTGGCTCGGCGATAAGAAAGGGCGAGGCTTCACAAGAAGCGCCGCAGCCACACGTGTCGATACATGATGCCCGATGGGGGCGCCCTGGAGGTCGTTCCTTGCTGCCGGTCGATCCGGTTTGGCCGCTATATCCTGTTCGCGATTCCGCCAAGGGGACAGGAACCGAGCCAATCCAGAAAAGCAGCCTGTATAGCCGAGCGTGCGGAGTTCTGACAGAAGAGTCTTCACGTGCTGACATCCCGCCCTCCATCTCCGCGCCAGGTAATCTCGAAAGAAAGCGGGCGAGTCTACCTTCGGCTCCATCTTATTGCGCTCTGGCAACTCAGCGACGCGAAGCCACTTGTCTACGCGCTTACGACTGAGGCGGGTCTCTCTAACAATTTGACTGGCATTCATTCCCGATTGGCGCAAGCGATGCACCGTGTCGAACAAACTTTTGTGGACTGCCAGGCGTTCCGCCACCACGTCCTGATGCTGTGCGGCTCGTTCGGCATTCGGACGCGAACTGCTGGACGGATTCGGCATGGGCGTATTCGCTTCAGGCGCCGGCGTAGATGGGGTGACATAAAGCAAGAGGCGTCGCTGCCGGCTGAGCTCGTGTTCGACTGCCTCCCTCAGATTGAGTAACAAGTGGAAGCGGTCGGCAACCTGCCGCGCTTGAGGTGCTCCCTGTCGCGCTGCCTGCGCATATAAGCCGAAGCGATCCCGGCTGACAATCTCTACGTTCGAGTGTTGCTCCAGCCAATGCTCCACTTGCTTGGCCGATCTCTCTGGCAGTAAATCCGCGACGGTGCGACTCTCCAAATCCACCAGAATCGTGCCGTAGTTTTGTCCCTTCTTCCAAGCCCAGTCATCAACTCCCACGACTCGAAGCTTTGTGCTATGAACGCGAGTTGCGCTTTTCAACCGACGAAGGATCGTATCGTCACTAACAGCCATGCCTAGTCGGTTCATAAGTCTCTCGGCAGGTCGACCGCCCAAACTGTGACCGACGAGCTGAACGATACTCTCCAGCCGCTCAGTTCTTTGACGATACGAGACAGCCACCGCCGGGATCCGTTCAGTGAATATTTTCCTTTCACAGTTGCCGTTCCGGCAGCGCCAACGACCGAGTAGCAGACGGAGCGTCACTGGAACACCCTGCACCGGCAAGTCCTTGAAAGTGCGCCAATAACGGCTGTGACGATGGAAAGACTTGACTCCACACCCTGGGCACATCGACCAACCGCCGCCTTCGGCTTGCACCACCCATCTTTGCTCGCCAACTTCCACATCGCGCAGGGTAAGCCCTGACTTCTCCGGCAACAAGCTTGCCCTGTTCCACTTTGTTTCCATACATTACGTTTGATGGCAGCACCGCCTTTCCTTCTGCACCAAACCTGAGGAAGAGCCTGATATAGGAAAACTGACACCAGGAGGCTCTGAGCTTTTTATGTCACCGCTTCTAGCTGCCTTGGCAAGCATCTCTGTACCTGCACTTGCGCCGGTGCGCAGAGATCCACTGAAAAGCAGCAGCAGGAGACAGGCGAACTTCATGCGTCCTACTCTTCGCGAAGAGCGACCATAGGATCGAGACGCGACGCTCTGCGCGAAGGCAGAAATCCAGCTATTGTCGCCGCTAACACCAGCATCGCCCCGGTCACGGAGAGCGTCCAGGGATCGTTTGCTCTGACTCCGTAGAGAAGGCTCGTAATGAAATGCGTGGTGGCTGCCGTCGCGGCCAATCCGATAGCCAGACCCATTCCGATCAGGATCGTCACTTCTCCCAATATCGTGCGCAGTACCCGCGACTGCTGCGCTCCGAGCGCCATGCGGATTCCGATCTCGTTACGCCGTTGGGTTACGTTGTATGAAGTAACGCCGTAGAGCCCGATCGTTGCAAGCAGCAGCGCGAGCCCACCGAAGAAGCCTGAAAGCGTGGCGAGCATTCGTTCGCGCGCGAGCGATTCGTTAACCTGCCCGGCGAGTGTTCTGAATTGCAACGACGCGTCATGATCGACCGCGCCGGCCGCACGCTTCGCGCCCTCGATTATGGTCGGCGCATAACCGGCGGTGCGCAGCTCGAACGTGACAGTCTTGCCCGGGTTCGCGTCCTGGCTGGCATCGATGTAAACAGTAGGATGAAAATCCTCCCGCAAGTCGAGGTATTTGGCATCGCGCACCAAGCCGATGATTTCGACCGGATCACCCAGTTTGTTGCCTTGCTCCGCGCGGTAGCGCCGGCCCACAGGGTTTTGCCCATGTAAATACTTCTTCGCAAAAGATTCGTTCACGATTGCCACCATCGGGGAACCCGCGGCATCGTGCGCATTGAAGTCGCGCCCGGCGAGAAGAGGCGTACCGAGCGTCTCAAAATATCCGTCGCTCACTTCGTTCAAGAAGACCATTTCCCGTTCCGTGCTGGGGGAAGTGTAGCCGTCGATCTGCAAATAGGAAGCGTCCACTGCTCCGCCGAGCGGAGTTACGTCGGAATCGCTGGCGGAGCGAACGCCAGGCAGCGTGCGTAGCTGATTCAGCACTTGTGTGAAGACCGCAGCGCGTCTAGCGGACGGCATCGTTTTTTCGCCGAGGTCGACATCCATCAGCAGGACATGCGCGCGCTCGAAACCGGGATTGAGCGTTTCGAGCCGGACGAAGGTCGTGAGCAGCAATCCTGCGCCGGCCACCAGCACCAGCGAGAGCGCCACCTGCAGCACCACCAGCGCTTTGCCGAGTCTGAACTTGCCACCTTGCGCCATGCCGCGCGACTTCGCCTTCATGGCCGACTGCGGATCGACGCGGGTCGTGCGCCACGCAGGAACAAGGCCGAACAGCAGGCTGGTGAGAACCGCTACGCAAGCAGTGAACGCAAGCACGCGCGAATCGATGCTCAGATCGAGAAACACCTGGTTCTCATGGTAGACATTCGACGCAAGAAGTCCCAGCAGCAGCCGCGCTCCCCAATGCGCGAATAGAATCCCACAGGCCGCGCCGGTCAGAGACAGCAGCAGGCTCTCTCCGAGCACATGCCGAATCAGACGGCCGCGCCCCGATCCGAGCGCCATGCGAATCGCAGTCTCCCGCTGCCGAGCCGCGCCGCGTGCCAGCAGCAGATTGGCCACGTTGCTACATGCGATCAGTAAAACCGCCCCCACGATCGCCATCAGCACCATCAGGGCCTGGCGGTATTTCGAACGGATGCTGGAAAGTCCGTTGGCCGCCATTTGAACATCGAAAGTGCGCTTAAGATAGATCTCCTGCTGGCTGGCGCCTACCTTCGATGGGACAGTAGCCGCCAGGATCGGTCCAGCCAGCGTTTTGAGCCTCGCCCCCACCTGATTCATCAGAAGGCCAGGCTTTGGACGGCCTATAACACGGAGCCAGCTGCCGCGCCGGTCCTCCAGCAAACCGTTTCCTCCGCCAATAATTTTCTCAGCGCAGAGCGGCGCATAGATATCGCTTTCCCGCCCGACGTCCACGCCGGTGAATCCGGGTCCGATCACGCCCAGAATTTCGAATGGGTGATTATCTAATAAGATGGTGGCGCCCACCACGCCGGCGCGCCCGCCGTATTTGCTCTGCCAGAAACCATAACTGAGTACAGCGGTTCCAGAACAGCCCTGGCGGTCGTCGGCGGTTGTCATGACTCGACCTGCTATCGGATGCAGGCCGAGCGTGTCGAAAAACTGGCCGGATACATAGTTTCCTTGCACGTAGCGAGCCTCGCCTCGCGCCGATAAATCGAACCGGGCGATTGCGTAGCCGAATAATCCGGAAAAGATGTCCTGGCGGTCGCGCAGTTGCTCCCAGACCGGATTGCTCATGAACGGATTCTCGACGCCCCAGATGTCGCGCTTGGCCATGTTGACCTGCATCAACTGCTCGGGATGGCTGACCGGCAGCGTCTTGAGCATCACTGAGTCAATCAGGCTGAAGATAGCCGTGTTCGCGCCGATACCGAGCGCAAGCGTCAAGACAGTGGTGGTTGAGAATCCAGGACTCTTCAGGAGAGCCCTTACGTTAATGCGGATGTCCTGCCGGAGTTGCTCCAGCCAAAACCAGGATCGCGCCTCGCGATGCAGTTCCTTTGCTCGTTCGATGCTGCCATAAGCTCGTTTGGCAGCCAGCCGCGCTTCGTCAGGACTCATTCCTCGACCTTGAAATCGTCCTGTAGTAGCTCCAGGTGCGATCCGATCTCCCGGGTCAAATCCTGTTCCGCGCGACCCGGCTGGACGAAGTTGCGCAGCTTGTATCGAAGCCGCTTCCAATAGGCCATCGCGCTACTGTACTTCCAGGAGAAGCTTTTCTACCAATCCCGCCGAGCGCCGCCATCGCTCTGTTTCCTTTTCGAGCGCCCGTTCTCCGGCCTTGCTCAAACTGTAATATTTGGCGTCTCGATTGTTCTCTGTCTTCCGCCAAGTGGCACGGATCCATCCGTTCTGTTCCAATCGCACAAGCGCGGGATACAAAGAGCCCTGTTTCAAAGAAAGCAAATTTTCAGCAACTTGCTCAACGCGATTAGCAATTCCGTATGCATGCTGAGGACCCATGCCTCTCAAAACTTGCAAGACGATCAGATCCAGAGTGCCTTGCAGAAGATCGACTCGTTCGCTTTCTTCACTAGACATCCTGGTGCACTCTCCTCTTTCCGACAGTTTACTAGATAGTCTGGTGTAACACACAGAAGCGTTTCACTGCTGGCGGGAAACCTGCGAGAGTTAACTGCTGCCACGGCGGGCGCAAAGAGGCGAGTGAAGCAGGTCCTCGGCTATTGCGAAAACCTTCGATGCTGTTGAAAAACTCTTCTTTGTTTGCGATAGCGCTTCGAAAGGGGATCAGAAACGTCTACCCTGCGGTCCGCGATCGTTCATAACGCGTCTAATCGCGATGTTTTTCCGAGCAGAGTTGTACGCGCGCGACAAGCCGAGTTTTTCAACAGCATCCTTCGTTTTAGCACGTTGCCTTCACGCGACGAAAATAATAACTTTGTGATCCTTGCTCCCCTATTGTGGGGTAAACCATGAGTGCTCAAACACACCAATCAGATCCACGTATATTGGGTCGCCGAAGTCTTGAAAGAGATCACCGTCACCTCTCTGGCTTACTGCATTC
>DATAYL010000616.1:0-10611 GCA_036272575.1 Bryobacteraceae bacterium
TTTTCTCTGCGCTACGTTAATTGCAAGTCCGCACGATGAAGACTTCGCCAGGCGGCGCGAGGCGGTGGACATTCTGAACGCCTTGCTGAAAGAGGAGCCGGATCATCCGGGAGTGGCGCATTATTTGATCCACGCCTGTGACAATCCCAAGATGCGGAATGAGGGATTGGGAGCGGCGCGGCGGTACGCGCAGATCGCACCCGATGCACCGCATGCGCTGCACATGCCTTCGCACATTTTCGCGCGGCTGGGTTATTGGCAGGACGATATTCAATCGAATTTGGCTTCAAAAGCGGCCGCCGAGAAACAGGCGGATACGCCCGCCAGGAGCCACGCCATGGATTTTCTAGAATACGCGTACTTACAGGCCGGGGAGACGGACAAGGCTCGGGCGATTGAAGAGGAAGCGTTGCGGATTCCCGCAGCGGATTTTACGGGGAGCATGGCGGATCATATTTTCTATCTGCAAGTTCATTTTCCAAGTTTGCTGGGGCTCGAGACACGAGATTGGAAGGCCGTTTCGGAGCTGCGGGCGCCATTTAATTGGCTAGATAACACGGGTGAGTCCTATTCCGGCTCCTACGAAAGCGGGCCACATCAATACATCGACGTACAGAGAAGCCTCTCGCTGAGGACAAAAGGATTCGGCGGCAGAGAGATTCGTCCCATCATTGCGCTACTCGGCAGAATTAGGTGAGCGACCGCTGGAATGGACCCGTACGCTCTGCAACACCTCGCTGGCCACAAGAGCATCGCAACAAATATGCGTTATATCCATCTAGCGAGTAATGACGCCCAGGTTCGGTTGCCAAAGTGCGCACCAAGATGGTTCGGGATGGGCACAATCCTAGCCACATTAGGAATCAGCTGCCTAGTAAATTATTGCGGGGATTCCCGTTTAAGCCATTGTGAGAGAAGCGAATATTCTAGTGGGCCCTGAAGGATTTGAACCTTCGACCAAAGGATTATGAGTCCTCTGCTCTAACCGCTGAGCTAAGGGCCCGCACCGCTTAGGATACCAATAAGAATTTAGAACAAATGCCCCATCTTCTCGCGCTTGGTGCGCAAATAATCGATGGTTGTTTCTACGGGTGGAACAATAATCGGCGCGCGCTCCACCACCGTGATCCCCGCATTCTCTAGTGCCGCTACCTTGTCCGGATTGTTGGATAACAGACGTACTTCGCGCACATCGAAGTGATGCAGAATAGCCGCCGGGAGCGCATAGTCGCGCAGATCAGGCTCGAAGCCAAGGCGCACGTTCGCTTCCACTGTATCGAGACCGCCATCCTGCAGCTCATACGCCCGCAGTTTGTTGAGCAAACCTATGCCTCGTCCCTCTTGGTGCTCATAAATCAGCAAGCCTCGCCCTTCCGCTACAATACCGTCCATCGCCAGCTCTAATTGCGACCGGCAGTCACACCGCAAACTGTGGAATACATCGCCCGTCAAACATTGCGAGTGGATGCGAACCAACAGAGCGCCCTTTTCTTTCGACAGATCGCCCAACTTCAATACGACCGCCTCTTCGGTTTCGGCCGGCCGCACCCCCTCAAATCCATAAATACGAAAGTGACCAAAACGGCTGGGAAACTCTGCTTCAGCAACCTTGTTGAGTGTAAAATTCGGCAAACGCGTTAATCTTCCTATTATCCGATGTTGTTCAAAGCTCCTAAGTGCCGCGAATTTACCGCGTATCATGAAATCCAGAACGCATAGATGCTCACGCAACAGCAGCTAGCCGCCCTTCTCATCAAGGTGGCCGTCTCGGCATCAATCGCCAGCATCCTTATGCGATTCAACCGCATACAAAGAATTCTGCTGCGCGATGACCGTACCGTAGGCGATCGCGTTCAACTGGCATTCATCTTCTCAATCCTGTTCGGCGCCGGCGCCGCCATACGGGGCTTGACCAATCAGTACCCCGCGATCGACCTCGCGCTCGAAGGAGCCATGATCGCCGGCTTTCTCGGCGGCTATGTCAGCGGTTTGATCACCGGGCTCTGCGTCTCGCTGCCCGATATGTTTGCCGGCAAATTCATGTCGATGCCCCTCTTCGCCGCCGCCGGCATCATTGGCGGTCTCATGCACGATCTAGCGCCCCGCAAGGAAGATATTTGGCACTTTTCCCCCTTCGTTGATCTCAACCTCTACCGCTTCTTCCGCCAGGTTTTTTTCAGTCAGGTCCTACGCTGGAATCGAGGCGCTATCGAAGGCCGCGTGATCAGGCTCGCCTGGTTCAACATCATCTGCAATGCGCTCGTTATCACCGTTGAATTGTTGCGCTGGGGTGTCGATAGCGAATTTAAAAAGCACAATACCTTCCTGATGTTCGAATCGGCGCGCCCGACCTTCTGGCTGATTGTGGCTTCCGCTGTCACTACCTTGTTTGCTGTTTCGCTGCCTCTCTACATCTGGAGCAGTTTTCGCGCTGAGCGTCAACTTGAGACGCAACGCGCCCGCCTCACTGAAGCGCGTCTCGCCGCCCTCACCAACCAGATCAACCCGCACTTCCTTTTCAACACCCTGAACTCGGTATCGACACTCATCCGCATCGATCCCAACCGCGCCCGCGGCATGATTTACCGCCTTTCAAAGATCCTCCGGCGGCTTTTGCGAAAGACCGATAATTTCTCTCCTCTGCGCGAGGAGATTTCTTTCATTGACGATTACCTGGAAATTGAAATGGTCCGCTTTGGCGACAAACTGCGTTTCCAGAAAGAGATCGACAGCGCTACGCTCGACCGCATGGTGCCCAGCATGATCCTGCAACCCATCGTCGAAAACTCGGTGAAGCATGGCCTTGCGAGCAAACTGGAGGGCGGCACCATCTGGCTGCGCACCTGGATGGAAGGCTCGCGGCTGCTGATTTCGATTGAAGATAACGGCGTCGGTATTACCGACTCGAAGCTCGAACATATCTTCACCTCCGGCATCGGAATCAGCAATGTCAATGAACGTCTGCGCGTCCTGTTTGGTGCCGGCTACCGCCTCTCGATTGACAGTAGACCGGGACAGGGCACTCAAACTTTGATCGAGATCCCCGACCTGCATGATCGTCCCGCCGCCCTTGTCAGCGCGGAAGCGGCGCTCGCCGAACGTTCAAGCTGACGACTTGCCCGATTTCAAACCGTCCAGCACTTTGCGCATGTACGCAAAGCTCTTCTTCATGCCGGGCATCGGATTGTCCGCCTGAACTTCGTATTCCAGATTCACACATCCGTGGTATTTCATCTTCACCAGCTGCGCAAAAATCTGCGGGATCGGCAACTTGCCGTCCCCCACCGGAACCTGCGAATCCTTGCCCATCGGATCCGCCAGATCCTTGATGTGCATATCCAGCAATCGCGGTCCTGCTTCGATAATCGAATCCACCAGATTCACTCCGGTACGTGACGCGTGACCCACGTCAAGACAGAGTCCACATCGCGGATCCATATTCTTCACCACCGCTAACACGCTTTGCGGGGTAGGGAAGTTCTTGTCTTCAGGGCCGTGATCGTGAACTGCGATCTTGATGTTGTACTCCTTCACAAACGGCTCGAGCTTCGGCAGTGTCACCGCTGTCGGAGCGCACACAATCAACGGAAAGCCCGCCAGCTTGGCATATTCGAATTTGCTCCGAATATCTGCTTCGTCGTCTTTACTGAAGCTGATATTGCCGCAGCCCACGGTAATAATCCCGGTTTCGGCAAACTCCTTCTTAGCGGCTTCAATCTGCGCTGGCGTACTGTCCAGCTTCAGATGAAAATCCTTCACGTTCAGATAGGGCGTGCCAAGCTCCTTCGTCATCTGAATCGCTTGTTCTCGCGAGAACTTTCGAAAAGAGTAGGAGGCCACGCCCAGCTTGATATCCGCGCCTTCGATCCGGTACTCTTGCCCAAACGCCGTGCCGGCCAAAGCGGCCGCTGCGACTGCTCCCGAACTCTGCCGCAGCCACTCTCTCCTTGTCAAATCTTTACCTTGCATCGCCGAGATTGCCTCCAATCTAGATCGCTTCCAATTCTTCCTCGAGCAGTTGCTTCTCATACAGCTCGGCGTAGTAGCCGCCCTGCTGTTGTAAGTCTCGATGCGTGCCGGTTTCCACGATTTCTCCGTGATTCAGCACAATAATCCGGTCGGCATTTTGCACCGTAGATACCCGATGTGAAATCAGAATCGTCGTACGGTCCCGCATCACATCCGCCAACCTGTTCAGAATTCTTTCTTCTGTCACCGTATCCACACTTGAGAGCGCGTCGTCCAGAATCAGAATCCGCGGATTCCGCAAAATGGCGCGCGCAATCGCCGTTCGCTGCTTCTGTCCCCCCGAAAGGGTCAGGCCGCGTTCGCCAATGATCGTATCAAGCCCGTTTGGAAATCCTTCGATGTCACTCGTCAACCCCGCCACATCCGCTGCCCACGCGATGTCTTCTTTTGTCGCGTGCGGCGCTCCCCAGGCGATGTTCTCGCCGAGCGTGGCGCTGAACAGAAATGTTTCCTGCGGCACGAATCCGATCTGCTTCCGCAACTCTTCCGGATCGAAATCGCGCATATCGATTCCACCTAGCTGCACCCAGCCTTCCTGCGGATCGAAGAACCGTGGCACTAAGCTCGCAAGCGTCGTTTTGCCGCTCCCGGTGTGTCCCACGATCGCCACCGTCTCTCCTTCTTCAATCATCAGATTCAAGTTGGACAGAGCTGTCCGCGCTCCATACCTCACCGCTACATCGCGTAAACAAATCTCGGCCGGATAATCGCCAGCCGAATACCGCACGCTCGGCGGTGCGGCAATCGAAGGCCTCTCATGCAGAATCTCGTTGATCCGATTTAACGACGCCGTTCCCCGCTGCATCAGGTTCACCACCCATCCAAACGCAATCATCGGCCAGATCAACATACCCATAAACGTGTTGAACATCACGAAGCTGCCCAGGGTAATGCGGCCTTCCATCAGCTGCCGACCGCCCGCCCAAAGAACGATTAGAAAGGTAACTCCAATCAGCGCCTGCAGCAGTGGCATAAACAAGCCCTGAATACGCGCCAGCCCGATATTTTCGCGAATGTAGTCCCGGTTCAAGGCCTCAAACTGTTTGACCTCGGCCTTTTCCTGCGCATACGCCCGTACCACTCTCACGCCCGCGAGGTTTTCCTGTACCCGGCTGCTGATATCCGAGAACATCTTCTGGATCTGCTCAAAACGCGTATGAATCCGACGCCCGAAAACGATAACCGCCACGGAAACAAACGGAGCCGGAACCAGCGCCAGAAACGTAAGCCTCCAATCCGTATTGATCATCACGGCCACCGAAAGAATCAGCATCACGGTGGTTTCTGTGCAATACATGATGCCCGGTCCCAACATCATGCGCACAGCATTCAAATCGTTGGTGCTGCGGGCCATAATGTCGCCCGTTCGATAACGATTGTAAAAATCCTGCGAGAGTCCTACCAGGTGAGCGAAAAGATCGTTGCGAATATCGAACTCAATATCGCGCGAGATCCCGATGATGATTACTCGCATCCAATACTGGAAAACGCCCTTCACCAGAGAGAGCCCGATCAGCAGGCCCGCCAGCTCCAGCACGACTCGCAACACGAAGCCTTTGGTCAGCGAGTCCACGCCGAACTTGATCACTACCGGCAATGCCGCCGCCAGCAGATCCTTCGCTAGAAGCGCGCCCATGCCCAGCGCCAGCCCTTTCCGGTAGCGCCGCAAATACGGCCAGAGCGTCGTTAATGTCCTTAACAATCAGCCGCCCCCCGGTTCGCTTATGGTCTTAGTCCATTCGAGCAGAAAGGTTTTCTTGCCGTTGCGAGTCTTCCACCAGCCTTCCGGCGAGAAGTACGGATCGGGTGCTCCTATCACGATCACCTTAAGCCAGGGGTTGGCTGCTCTCATAAATCGCGCTGCCCGCCGCGTGTGATAGTTGCTCGTTACCAGCAGAGTCGACTTTATACCGTCCCGCTTCAGTTGACTGCCCACATACCGCGCTTCCGTGCTTGTGGAATCTACGCCTTCCGGAAGAAAGAGCGCCCGGAAAAAACTGCGCGGATACCCTTGCTGCTCCGCATACTGAATCATGGTATCCGATTCGTGCCCGATTAGGCCGGGAGTTCCATCCACCAACGCATACGGCGCGTAGCCTTGCCGTACCAGCTGCCCGGCCTTCAGGATCCGCGTGCCGTATTCGTCTCCCCCGAACACTACTGCGCAGTCCGCCTTCTCCAGCGGGTCGTGTTCCGTGAGCGCCCGTCCGAGGGACGAAAGCAATGGAGCCCGAAATGCATACGCGAGAACCAGCAAGACAGTGGTTCCAAGCAGAGCAGCTATTAGCAAGCGGCGTTTAGAGGATGGGGGTGATGACGTCGCGGTCGAAATGGCCAGCGCTAGTCCTCATCTGTGGTGTTTGAAGACTCCACGCGAGAATCTAACCGCCCCACCGTCTTCAATTTTTGGTACAGACGTTCGATCTCGTCTTCTTCATCGGTACTCAACATTCTTACCGGCTGCTCCAGCACCGGATTTTCAGCCTGCGTGCCATTCAGGCTGATCCAGGTCCAATAGTCCCGGTGCGCCACTCCATCGAACGTTGCCAGGTGAGAATTCTTGCGCAACTGAAATAACAGCTGTTCAATACGTTCAGGCTCGCCTGGAAACACCAGGCGAGTTCGCCGCGCATTAGTCAGTTTGATCTTTAGAATCAGGGGAGAAAGAAACCGGCTGCTATTGATCTCCCGCACTTCCCGCCAGGCGATCGCCCGTTCTCCAATGTTGAACTGGGCCTCGCCCACCCGAATCTCCGGTCGCCGTGCCAGCCAGAAAAGTGCGCCCGCCGTCAGCCCGCATAATAAACCGGGAATAAACGCCAGCGGCGCGCGAAACCCGCAGAGTATCGAAACCAATGCCCCGCCCAAGGCCGCCCAAGCCACCCGGGAATACAACCGCGACGGCACAAAGATCTCGACGCTCGGCTCCATGTTTCCAGGCTACTCCCGGCCTTCAGCCCCGTCAATGCAAGTTTTCCTGAAACCGCTCGAGACCCTGGCGTTCTGCAGCCCGACAGAGACATCCGACCCGATAGGTAACCAACCTGTTCGCCGAATCGCGAAGAAAGCCGGACTGAAGGCGTGACTCCGCATACCAGAGACATTCGCAGGGTGCAAAAACCTCCTAAGGCCGGCCTTCCGTTACCGGCAGTTTCAAAGAGACTCGGACCCGCCAACATCTGTATGACTGCCACGATGTACGCGTGTATCCTGACAAGCGATGAAATCAGCCGCCGTCGAAAAGCGGGAAAACGCCTGAAAGGCGCGGCCAATCTTGGCGAAGCGCCGCTCAAAACGGACACGCCTGAACGTCTCCGCATGTTAGCTTTTGTTGGTTCTCGGGCCGGCGGTTAACGTAAATCACTGTGGCCAAAAGGGTTCCGCTGGTCGGGCCGCCGGGATTTGAACCCGGGACCTCTTGCACCCCAAGCAAGGGATGGCCTTCCATTGATTCTATAACGACGCCGTAATTCCAACGGCTTACATCAAATCGGGGCATCTGCTTCCGCTCACAGCAGATGGCGCTGAGGCCGATTTCTTTCACATTTTTCGCACGTCCAACGCTTTGGCCTAGCTTTCAAGAAAAATCGTACTCCTGTTCGGCCCGAAGCCCGTTTGGTCAAAGAATTCATGCAGTCCTTGTGTAGTACTTGAGCAAGTCGCCGAGACGCTGCTTGCAAACAACCGGTGAACCGTTAGGACAGGAGTCAGCAGGGCCGGTAAGGAAGGCGGAGGGTCGTGAACGGGACGGTTTCCCACTCCCTTCCCTTGTAATAGGCGGCCAAATCTGGGTAGCTCCAGAGCTGCGGATCGAGCCTGAATTTACACAATCCCTCCTTCTTTGCCTTGATGTCAGCAAGAATAGGATTATCGGTTTGCACTTCTCCATACGCGCCACCTATTCGGTCTCCCGCTTGTGGCGTAAGGAATGAACTGACGATCCGACCAGGTCCCCGAATTCGTGTAAGAAAAGGTCAACCTCTTGTTCTGTCGATTCGATCGACAGACTTAATCGAATGCAGCTCTTTGCGTGCTCATAAGACAATCCGTGCGCGAGCGAGACATACGAAGGCCTGCGGGCACCATAGGAGCACGCTGATCCCGCTGAAATCGCAATATCCCTAGCTGCCATCCGGTCGACAAACTCTTCGGCGTCGATATTAGGCAGGCACACATTGAGAGTTGTAGGGAGGCGATTTGCAGAGGCACCAAGCACAAATGTGCCTGCGTAAGAGGCGAGTATTCCCGTCTCCAGTCGACTGCGCAGCCGTGCAACGCGTTCGAGCGCTTGCGAATCCGCCAGGAGCATCACCAAAGCGGTGACCATTCCCACCAGGCCTGTGGGATTCTCAGTCCCAGCGCGGAGCCCGTTCTGCTGCCCACCGCCGAACAGTATGGGAGCTAGGATATCGTTATCCCGTACAAATAGCGCGCCGGTGCCCTTAGGCCCATGAAATTTGTGCGCGGATAACGACAGCAGGTCCACCTCCGATAATTCGCCGGACAGATCGATGGGCATTTTGCCTACTGCCTGTGTCGCGTCCGTGTGAATCAAGACGGCGGGATCGCGACGCTTCACCGCTTCTGCAACGGAAGCCACAGGCTGGATCACGCCGGTCTCGTTGTTAGCCAGCATTACCGAGACGAGCAGCGTGTCCGCTGACAGCATGCCTTCGAGCGCAGACTCATCGACCGTCCCTTCGGGCTTAACCGGCAGCAAGCTTATGCGGTGACCATCTGCCCGAAGCCGTTCGCAGACTTCCATTACGGACGGATGCTCGATTGACGAAACGATCAGGTGCCGTCTCTCGCGGTTCGCGCGTGCAACTCCGAGAAGGGCTAAATTGTTGCTTTCAGTAGCGCCCGACGTGATTACGAACTGGTGGATATCGTCGGCCCCCAACCCCCTGCATAACCGTTTTTTCTGATCCTGAACGGCCTGCGCAACCCAGCCGAACTGAGCGATTGCCGACGTGGGATTCGCGAAATGCTCCGTCAGGAAGGGCCGCATGGCGTCAGCGACGCTCTCCAAAACCCGAGTGGTCGAGTTGTTGTCGAAGTAGATCATACGACTACTTCGGCAGACTTGCCGTGCCGGACCCGAATGAGGCGGACCAACTGCGGAATCGTGTACTCCATATCGATGAAGGGGACCTGCGCAAACACTGGATCTGGCGTGTCGCCGGTCTTCGCCAGCATGTGGCCGCGGCCGAGCAGACGCTCCGCTCCGGAGTTCTTGATACCCATAGCGATTTCGGCCGTGGCCGCATTGTCCACCTTGAGGATCAGGCGGTTGCCTAGCTGCGAACGAAGTTGCATCGGCATGACATCCTTGTCTGGCCGCTGTGCCGCGAATAGAAGGAAGATTCCCGCGGCCCTCGCTTTAACGCTGATCCGGCCGACGATGTTCGGTACGGCACCCCTGTATTCGTCGGTCTGCATCCAGTCAGCGAACTCATCGTGTATGATCCAGAGAATCGGTAGAGGCTGACCGGTGGCCTTCCTGTAGGCATGGACGTTGGGAACCCGTGCCGTCTTGAAGAGTTCATAGCGCCGGTTCATCTCATCCACAAGACCTTCCAGCGTCATTACGGCCGCATGCGGATCGTCGATGATCCCGCCCGACCCTACTTCCACATGAGGCAATTCGTCAAGTGGACGATAATCCACGCCGAACTTCGGGTCAATGAGATAAATGTGAGCCTCTGCAGGATCGCGCGTTGCGGCAATGCTCAAGATAAGGTTTTGCATCAGCACCGACTTGCCGCTGCCTGTAATGCCAGCAATCAGCGTATGGGGCTGGTTCAAAGGGTCTAGGAGAAGCGGCAAGCCGTCCTCTTCGCGTATGCCCACGCATAGTTTTTCACCGAGGGCTTCCTGCCGGTACTTCCGAAGGTATGCCAGAAGTACGGGCTCGGTATGTAGCACCTGTCGGTTCGGCCGTTCCACTGCGATGGACACGCGCCCGGATTCGGGGGTTGTATGAATGATTTTGATTCCGTCGGATGTGTAAATCTCATCTGACCGCGACTCGACGGCCTGTACCGTCAGCTCTTTTGAGCCCTGCAGCTTGATAATGCCCGAATTCGGGGTGAGAATCGGGCCCATGCCTTCAATGATCCGGGCAGGCAGACCACGCGTTATTAACGCCTGCCTGAGCTGCCCTGTTATCGATTCCAGCCAGGCCTTGCCCGCTTCTTCCGAACTCTTGTGGAGCTCGGCACGCGACTCGAGGAATGCAGGTAAGGCATTCGCTTCGGCATCAGGAATGGAACCCATGGAAACTGCCGCCTCGGAACGGGGATTTCCATTCTGAGTTTCTAGCTCTGGCAAGCGCGATTGCGAGACCGCCACAGAATCGTGGGATCCGGGCACTCCTCTCGCAGTGATATCCGGCTCCATCTTTGCGGCTGCGCTCTTGTTTTCGCCTCTGCTGACAAGCCTATACAGCTTGGACTTGCCGAGAGAGGGATGCCCGTTGCGCAGCCGCAGCTCGAGCGTCGACTGGAATTCAGAAGAGCCGAGCTGGAGGATGAGATCGCGCACATGACTAGGGCCAAATATCTCCTGAAGCGCGTCAAG
>DATAYL010000617.1:0-6325 GCA_036272575.1 Bryobacteraceae bacterium
CAGGCTCATCGAAGCGGCGTACGCGGATATGAAGGCGCGTGTTGAACACGGCTAGCTCGAAGAGACGTTTGGACAACGCCGAGATCAATCGCCACTCAAGAGATGTTGAACCCCGTTTGCTGCTCGTGACGGATTACGGGCAAACCGGAACTTGAGATGATCGCTCATCTGAGAATCTCGGCCACGTCCGGAGACCTGATGCACGTGAAGCTGTGCGCACTTCATCTGACGGCCACGGATTCGTTGTCCAACATCGCACTGCAAATTAACGATCGAGCACTATCTAAGCGGGAGCGTGGTCGCTCGCGTTTTCCTCACCGCGAACCCATCGGTCTACACCCCCGTGCACGAGTCGATCGCACACTGCTGGAGAGAGAAGGAAATGGTCCAGCCGCATCCCTTTGTCTAAAGGCCACCGATTACGTTCGTAATCCCAGAAGGTCCAGAGCGGCCCCTCGGGTTGCAGTTTTCGCAGAGCGTCCGTCCAGCCCTCAGCTAGCAGCCGAGCAAAAGCTTGGCGACTCTGAGGTTGAATCAATGCATTGTTATCGAGAGATCGCGTTCGATAGATGTCCTGCACAGTCGGTACGACGTTGTAATCGCCGGCCAAGATGACCGGCACCCCGGCCTTCATCAGCTCCGCGCCGTGCTCAATTAAACGTTCCAACCAGGCCAACTTGTAATCGAACTTCGGGCCCGGTTGAGGATTTCCGTTCGGCAAATAGATGGCGGTGATCAGCACACCGTTTACCGCCGCTTCGATATAGCGTGCCTGCTGATCCTGAGGATTCCCCGGCAAGCTGGATCGCGTCAGCACCGGGTCACACTCCCGCGCCAGGATCGCCACGCCGTTCCAGGAACGTTCGCCCAGCCAGACCGCGCAATAGCCGAGGTCACGAAGGGCAGTTGTCGGAAATGCTCGCTGCTCTACTTTGAGCTCCTGGAGGCAAACGACGTCGGGCTGCGCCGTTGCGAGCCATGCCGTGAGATTATGCAGACGCTTGTTGATGTTGTTGATGTTGATGTTGAAAGTAGCGATTTTCAATGGCCCGTCCTCGCGCGAAAAGACCATTCTGGCCGGACCCGAGTGTCACACTGCAAGTTACTCGTTTGCGAAGGACGCGTTTTGCGGATGAAATAGACATCACCGTCTAATTTAGCTGCTGCGCGGCGATGCCGCGCTCCGATGAGCACCCTGGAACTTGAAGTAAAGTTCATTTTTTCAATAACATAAATAGATAGTTGCGGTGGCACCCTAAGATCTGTCAAAGTAGATCAATAGGCGAATAAATGGCGAATATGGGGGCCCTCGCGGTAGACCTCAGTAGTCGATTTGATATCTCGTTTGGTCTCCGTGAGTTCGAGGCCCGCGAGCCCTTCACCTGTGGTGTTCGTGAAATAGATACTCTCCTGCGCGGCGGTTTTCCGCGCGCCGCGCTGAGCGAGATCGCTGGCGCGGCGTCAACGAACAGGACGGCGGTCGTGGTTTCCATCCTTGCGCGTGCCTTCGACACGGGCGAGTGCTGTGCATGGATTGATAGCAGTGGAACCTTCGATCCGGAGTCCGCAGCGGAAGCAGGCCTTCAACTCAACCGGCTGCTCTGGGTCAACTGCAAGGGCAATCCCGAGCACGCGTTCAAGGCCACAGACCTGCTGCTCCATGGCGGGGGATTCGGGCTCATGGTCTTCGACGTAGGCGATACTTCTGACAGCTTACTTCGCCGCATGCCGATGGCCTCATGGTATCGGCTGAGGCTCGGGGCCGAGAAAACGGGTACCGCCCTCATCGCGCTTACTCCTGCCCCTCAGACCCGCTCGTGTTCTGCCGTCTGCGTGGAACTCAACCGCCGCAAGTCTATTTGGCGTGGGCGACTCTTGCGGGGTGTTGCCTCGACGCTGGAAGCGCGCAAACACAACGGCACGAAGAGGGCCTCATTTGAATCGGTGCTCTGATGTATTGCTGCATCTACGCCTCCGGCAATCTGCCAATCCTGCTGGATTGTGCGCGGCAGTTCTCACCGCTGATCGAGATGCATTCGGACATGGTAGTTTTCGATGCGAACGGGCTTGAGGGGCTATATGGTCTGCCGGAATCTCTCGCGCAGGCTGTCGAGCGCGCGATCGGGATACCTGCCAACATCGCGATCGCGTCGAATCCCGATGCCGCTGTTCACGCTGCACGAGGAATCGCGGGCGTGACGGTCATCCCGCCAGGCAAAGAAGCGAGTGTCCTAGCGCCGCTGCCGCTTTACTTGCTCGGCGGTTCCGAGGATCTCGCGCTTTCTCTCGACCTATGGGGCATCCGAACCTTTGGGGAGTTTGCGGCGCTACCGGCCATTGGTGTTGCTGCGCGGCTCGGGGATGAAGGCATTCACCTACAGCGCTTGGCTGCCGGCGCGGGCTTTCGGCGTTTGCGGGTTGCCAAAGACGAATTAGCATTTGACGCAGAAATGGAACTCGACAGCCCAATAGAATTGCTCGACTCCCTCTGCTTCGTTTTTCAGCGATTGCTCGACGATCTGCTTGGCAGACTAGTGCGCGCCTCCCTCTCGACGAACCAAGTCCGGGTGAGACTCGCTTTGGAACGCGCGCAGGATCACGTCACGACGCTACGGTTCCCGGTACCGATGACCGAGTCTAAAGATCTGATGAAGATGCTGTATCTGGAGCTGAGCGAAAATCCGCCACCAACGGCGGTGCTCAAAGTCTTCATTCATGCTGAGCCGGTCGAGCCACGCAGGACGCAGCATGGGCTCTTTGCACCAGCATCACCCGAGGCAGAGAAGCTTGAAACTACGCTCGCACGCGTGCGCCATTTCGTCGGTAAGGAGAACGTCGGCTCTCCTTATTTACTGAATACTCATCGCGCCGATCGCTTCGTGATGCATGCGTTCTTACCGCCGCCGGTTGCTGGTACGGAACCCATGGCGCGGGAGCTCCGGCTTTGCCTGCGTCGCTTTCGTCCGCCATACACTGCTCAGGTGCGACTTGAAGACCGGCGACCTGCGCACGTGAGTGCGCCGGCCATGCGCGGCGCCATTGTGAATTCCCGCGGTCCTTGGCGCATGTCTGGCAACTGGTGGAGCGAGGATGTCTGGAACCGCGACTGCTGGGACGTGGCGCTGGGTTCTGGAGCGCTCTACCGGCTTTTTCAGGAAATCGACTCGGGCCGGTGGTTCGTCGACGGGAGCTATGATTGATGTCCTCCTATATCGAACTCCATGCCCGCTCCGCCTTCAGCTTCCTTCGCGGTGCGTCGATTCCTGAGCTTTATGCCGCTTACTGCGGCGAGTTGGCAGAAAAGGAATCTTTAGGCCATGCGATCGCCCTCACGGATGTCGATGGCGTTTATGGATCTGTGCGGTTTCACTCCGAGGCAAAGAAGCGTGGCATTCGCGCGCATGTCGGAGCTGAAGTAACCGGGCCAGGCGGACGGTACACGCTGCTGTGCGAGTCCCGCGAGGGCTACCAGAACCTCTGCCGGCTCATAACGCGGATTAAGTTGAGGCCTGCAACGAAGCATCCCAAGGCGGGGCATGAGCCGCGCGCGACGCGGGATGATCTGGAGGAATTCTCCAAAGGACTGATTTGTCTCACGGGAGGTGACGAAGGACCGCTCGCTAATGGCCTGAAGGAAGGCCGAGCTATCGTCGAGCGCCTGCTTCCCATCTATGGGCGCGACAACGTCTATGTCGAGCTTCAACGTCACCTCGACGAGGAAGAGGAAAAGCGGAACCAGACCATCGTCGAGATCGCGCGTTCCTACAAACTGCCGCTCGTTGCCACGAACGGTGTTTGCTACGCAACCGCAGCAGAGCGGCGCATTCTTGACGTTTTCACCTGCCTTGAGCACAAGACTACGCTTGCGGAGGCTGGACGCATTCTGCAGCGCAATTCCGAGCGCTTTCTGAAAAGCGCAGCCGCTATGAACGAATTGTTCTGCGAACTGCCGGAAGCGATCGCCAACACAAGCCTCGTTTCCTCACGCCTGCAATTCACGCTGGAAGACCTTGGCTACGAATTCCCGCGCTATCCGGTCCCTCCGGGAGAAACCATCGAATCGCTGCTGTGGAAGCTGACGGACGAAGGCGCGCGCAGGCGTTATACCCCGTATCACCAGAAGGCTCGGCTACAGATTGAACGTGAGCTGAAGCTCATCAATCATCTGAAGCTCGGTGGATATTTTCTCATCGTCTGGGACATCGTGCGTTTCTGCCGGGAGCGCGGAATTCTCTGCCAGGGGCGCGGGAGTGCTGCAAACAGCGCCGTCTGCTATGCGCTCAACATCACCGCCGTTGACCCGGTCGGTATGGGCTTGCTGTTCGAGCGTTTCCTCTCCGAGAATCGCGATGAATGGCCTGACATCGATATTGACTTACCCAGCGGAGATGAACGCGAGGCCGCGATTCAGTATGTTTACGATCGGTACGGTAAGGACGGCGCCGCCATGACGGCGAACGTCATCACGTATCGCGGCAAGCTTGCGGTAAGAGAAGCGGGTAAGGTGCTCGGATTCGATCAGGAGATGATCGGGAAGATCGCAGCACTGGCGCCGATGTGGGGCTGGAAAGATCCAAATCACACCGCTGCATCGCAGTTCAAAGAAGCAGGCTTTGACATCAACAATCCCCGAATACGCTCGTTCCTCGATCTCACGATGTCGTTGCAGGACCTACCTCGTCACCTGGGGCAGCATTCCGGGGGCATGGTCGTGTGTCAGGGCGCGCTCGACAGAGTAGTGCCATTAGAGCCTGCCTCGATGCCGAACCGCGTCGTTGTCCAGTGGGACAAGGAAGACTGCGCTGACATGGGTATCGTCAAGATCGACCTTCTGGGCCTCGGCATGATGGCAGTGCTCAAGGATTGTCTCTGCCTTATAAAGGACCATTGGCGTGAGGAAATCGACCTCGGAAAGCTCCCAGAAAACGATGCGCGGGTTTATCAGACGCTGCAGAAAGGCGACACTGTCGGCATGTTCCAGGTCGAGTCACGTGCTCAAATGGCAACCCTTCCAAGGCTCAAGCCCAAGAATTTTTACGACCTCGTCGTCGAGGTTGCGCTCATCCGACCCGGCCCGATTGTTGGAGAAATGGTACACCCTTACCTGGCGCGGCGCGGCGGCAAAGAGAAGATTGTTCCGTTGCATCCGTTGCTCGAACCGGTGCTTGCGCGAACCCTAGGCGTGCCGTTATTTCAAGAGCAATTGCTCCGTATGGCGATGACCATCGCGGACTTCACCGGCGCAGAAGCAGAGGAACTCCGCAGAGCGATGGGGTTCAAGCGGGCCGAATTGAAGATGCGCGGCATTGAAGAACGGCTACGGGCGGGAATGGCTAAGAAAGGCATCGACGAAGAAACGCAGGACAAAATCGTCCTCTCTATCACCTCGTTTGCGCGGTACGGGTTTCCCGAATCCCACGCGGCAAGCTTCGCACTGATAGCTTACGCGAGCGCCTACCTGAAGTGCCACTACCTGGCGGCATTCACCTGCGCTCTCATCAATAACCAGCCTATGGGATTTTACAGCCCCGCAGTGCTCATTAAGGATGCGCAGCGGCATGGGCTTCGCGTTCTTCCCGCCCACGTAAACGCTTCGGAGTGGAACTGCACGATTGAGAAGCGGTCTTTACGGCTCGGTCTCCGATGCGTGCGGCGTTTGAGAGCCGACACGGGCCAAGCAATCGCTGTGGCGAAACCCTTTAGTGACATCGACGAACTCGCGCGCCGGATTCCGGGAATGCGCAAGAACGAACTGGAAATGCTTGCGAGCGTCGGTGCGCTCAACGGCATGGGTGCAAATCACCGGCGAGACGCCTTGTGGAAAGCCGGGAGGGCGGGAAGGCCCACAGGGCCATTGCTTGAGAGCGTGCCGGAGACGGAGCCCGAATCTCCCCTAACCCAGATGATGACGAACGAACGCTTGGCCGCCGACTACTATGGCACCGGTCTTACGGTCGGGCGGCACCCGATGCACTTCCATAGGGACCGCATGAACGAGATTGGGGTCACGCCTGCGGCGGCGCTGGTCAACCGCCGGAATGGTATGTTCGTGCGTGTCGCGGGATGCGTCATCGTGCGGCAGAGACCAGGGACGGCGAAAGGCATCGTTTTCCTGAGCGTGGAGGACGAGACGGGGATTTTCAATGTCATCGTCATGCCGGACATCTTCGAGGCCAACCGTCTGACGATTGTGCGATCACCCTATCTCCTGGTGGAGGGGCCGTTGCAAAAATACGAAGGTGTCATTCATGTGCAGGCCAGGAAAATTGAGGCGATCAGCCTGAGCGCGGGTGCGGCTTCGTCACATGATTTTAAATAACTCGAT
>DATAYL010000618.1:0-11424 GCA_036272575.1 Bryobacteraceae bacterium
AGCAGCCGGAAACGGCTAACTGGCAGGGAGAGCGTGAAATACGTCGATCCATGAAGACCTCGCGTCCTCCGCAAGGACGATTGCGTTCTAATACCTGCGCCGGCCAGATTGACTGCTGCAAATATCGACAGGACTGATAACACACTCATCAGATTTCGAGCATGTTCGGCCGATCCTAAGCCGCCGCCCTCCTCGCCCATAACGAGTGCCAGCACGATCAAACCGAAAACATGCGCCAGCCGCCAGCGCGTTTCAAGCCAGGCTTTCATCCAGAGCATTCAGTTAGCTCTCACGTGTTCCAGGAAGATCTCTTTGAGCGTCACTGGATATTGTTCGACCGAAGCACCCGGTATCGCTCGAGCCTGTTCGACTAGCTCATCGACGTTCCGGCTCGCCAGGATTGAAATGGAGCGCCCATCTTCTCGCAGATGCTCTACACCCTGCACCCATTGAATCGGTGAGGGCCGGCCATTCTCGAACACGATGTGCAACCTGCGATAGCGCGCTTTCAAATCGTCCAGCGTATCGCCCACGATCACCCGGCCGTGATCGATGATCGAGACATGCTCCGCGATCTGTTCGACTTCCGCTAACTGATGCGATGAAAAGAAAATCGTGACGCCTTCCGCTGCCGAAAGCGCCACCAGTTCGCGCAGAACGTCTTCCACGCCCGCCGGATCGAGCCCGTCCGTCGGCTCGTCTAGGATCAGCAACTCCGTACCGCGCGAGATCGCCAGTAGCAGCATGAGCTTCGACCGCATGCCCTTCGATAAGTCTGGTATCTTCTGTTTCGGCGGCAGCTCGAACATCCGCAGGTATCGCTGCTCCAAATCACGCCGCCACTTCGGAAAGAACGGTTGGGTAAACCGAATCACCTGATCCACGGTCATGTACGGGTAGAGTTCCTTGTCCTCCGCGACATAGCCGACGCGTTGTCTCGCCTTAGTGGCGCTTGGTGGATCGGCTATTGGCAATCCGAATAATTCGGCGCTGCCGCCATCTGCCTTCAACATGCCCATCAGCAGCTTGATAGTGGTTGACTTGCCTGCTCCATTGCGTCCCAGAAATCCGAAGATGCTGCCGACCGGCACTTTCAAATCAAGCCCGGTCAGCGCCGGGGTGCCGTGAAACGATTTGCGCAGCCCTGCCGTTTGAATCACAAATTCACTCATGGGACCCCTTTGAAAACCTGGGAACACGCAGCAGAGCCAGCTCGTTTTCGACCAGTCTCCGCATTTCGTCCTCGCCGAGGCCGAGCGCTATCAACCGCTCGATCGTGGCTTGCACCAGGGCCTGGGCCTTCCGCATCACCTTCGTCCGCGCAATCATCGACTCGGCTACAAAGGCACCCAACCCATGCTTCAGTTCGATAACGCCTTCGTGCTCGAGTTCCCGGTAAGCTCGCGCGACCGTATTAGGGTTCATTACCAGTTCCTCCGCCAGGCTGCGAATGGTTGGCAATTGATCGCCCGGCTCCAACGCGCCCATCTCGATGGCATGCTTAATCTGCTCCATGAGTTGCAGGTAAAGCGGAATTCCTGAAGCGTGATTTAGACGAAGCAGCAATGCGATACGTGTGTCACTCAACTAATACACTACACACTTAGCCCCCAGAGTGTCAAGCGTGCAGCTACCGTATGTCTGCACCATCTGCTGTGTTGACCGCTCTCGAACAGATTCAGTGGCATCATATTCACCCATCGCGCTTTGCCCAGTTAGCTTCCGGCGATCATCACGCCAAACGGTGCTAGTTCAAACTCGCGGGATGCCGGAGGATTCGCGGTGGCCGGGCTCGCCAGCAATACGCGGCTCAGCTTTGGAAACTCACCCGGCATTCCGCTGACGGTGGTCTTCTGCGCCGCATCGCTCATGTTCAACGCAATCAGCGCCCATTCGTTGCGCTCGGTGCGGCGACCGAAAACGAAGACCTTTGGATTGCCGGATTGTAGTGGCACATAGTCACCGTCGCGAAATGCCGCATTCTCGTGCCGCAGCTTCAACAGTGCCGCATACCAGTGATACATCGAGTTCGGGTTTTTTTCTTCCCCCGCGACGTTCACCTTTGCATCTTTGGCCAGCGGCAGCCACGGAGAACCGGTTGTAAAACCGGCGTTCTTACCCGCATCCCACTGCATGGGCGTGCGCTCGCCGTCTCGTGCGTCAGCCTGCGGGCGCTTCGCTGTCAGAGGAATCGTTTTCAGCTCACTCGGCGGCATAGTTGACATCCCGATTTCCTCGCCGTAATAGAGCAGCACTGCGCCCCGCTGCGACAGCGTAAGTGCCGCCGTCAGCTTGGCGATCTGCTCATTGTGTTTTTTGTCTCCAAACGTGTCCCAGGCCCGGACCCGATCGTGGTTGCTCAGCAGGAACACCGGCGTGCCGCCGCCGAGCTCGGATTCCGCAGCATCCACCTGCTTCTTGAATTGCGCCGCATCGAGGGTCTTCAGGTTGGCGAATAGAAAGTCCATTGGCAGCTGCATCTCGTCCTGCTTAGTGCCGTAAAGCCGCGCTAGAGACTGAATGTTTGCGGTTAGCGATTCGCCTACTAACACAGGGTCGCCTGGAAACTGATTCAATACCGCCCGCAGCTCACGCAACACCTCGCTGCCCTTCGCTAGTCCGGCATTGTACGGTTCGAGCGCGGCACCCTGGCCCGGTTTTGGCGGGTGGGGATCCTCCGGGAACGCCGGGTCTTCAAATAAGTAAGGTGTGGCGTCCAGCCGGAAACCGCTCGCGCCGCGCTTCAGCCAAAATCGGGCCACGTCATACATGGCGTTCCGGACTTGCTGGTTATTCCAGTTCAGGTCCGGCTGTTCGGGCAAGAAAATGTGGTAATACCATTGCTTTCTTCGCGGATCCCAAGTCCAGGTGATGCCGTGGAAAATGGAAGTCCAGTGCGTGGGCGGCTTGTCGGGACCGCCGCCATCCCGCCACACATACCAATCCTGCTTTGGATTTGTCCGCGAAGAGCGTGACTCTTTGAACCACGGATGCTGATCGGAGGTATGATTCAACACAAAGTCGATCAGGACGCGTATGCCGCGTTTATTCGCTTCCGCCACCAGCCGGTCCCAATCTGCCAACGTGCCATATTCCCTGGCCACGTTTTCGTAATCCGAAATGTCGTAGCCGAAATCCTTATTCGGCGACGGGAAGAATGGCGTCACCCAAATCGCATCGACTCCCAAACCTTTCAAGTAGTCAAGGCGCCTGGTAATTCCGTTCAGGTCACCGATGCCGTCGCCGTTGGTGTCCTCGAAACTCCGGGGATAGATTTCGTAGATCACGGCGTGGTCGTACCAGCGCTCGACACGCGTCGGAGCGGCCGCCACTGCGCTCGACAAACATAAAAACACCAGAAGACCGGTCCGTTTCATGTGGGCTATCCTACTACGCAAATCTGGGCCAGACTATTCCTAAGCAGTACGCTCTATTACTTCCAAAGCGCATCGATCTATTTCGCTAGCACGCTTTTTCTCTCTATACTCATTTCCAGCAGTAGTATTTCGGAGGTGCTCCTTAGCAAGCGAGCACTTGTGTAGGGAGCAGACGATGGAAGTAACAGCCGTAGACTCGACTGGTTTATCGGCCCATCGAGTTGTGAGTGCGGGCAAAAAGAATTTCAACGCTCTGACCGGGCTTCGCTTCTTCGCGGCCATTGGGGTCGTCTTTTATCACTTCGCTGGTACGCTCGGGCAAAACTGGCCTTCTTTTTTTGGTAATTGGATTGGTTCCGGTTTCGTTGCGGTTGGCTTTTTCTATCTGCTTTCGGGCTTTGTCCTTTCTTACAGCTATGTCACGCCACAGGGAGACATGCGCGGATCGCGCCGCGCTTTCTGGACAGCGCGCTTTGCCCGAATCTACCCCGCTTACCTGCTGGCTTTCCTGTTAGCCGCTCCATACAACGCGCTTTGGACCCTCCACGTGAACACGCCGGACAGAGCGCTTTTGAAGCTCGGCTCCGGTGCTGTCGCGGTTCTCACAATGCAGCAGGCATGGACGCCCTGGACAGCATGGTACTGGAATTATCCAGCCTGGTCCGTATCGGCCGAGGCCTTCTTCTATCTGAGTTTTCCGTTCGCCGCCTTAGCCCTGAAACGATTTAGCTTAAGAGCCTGCCTGGTGGGTATGGGTGTGCTCTGGTTTCTGGCCTTGATACCACCAACTCTCTTCCTGCTTTATCCGGGCGTAAGTACCGGGGCGCGAAGCCATCTCGAAATGGCCATTGAATTCACTCCTTTGCTCCGCCTGCCGGAATTTCTAATCGGCCTGCTGCTTGGACGCGCCTACGTTCTCGGTTTTCGCTTCCGTCCGACGGTAGCAAGGTGGATCAGTTATCTTTCGGTTGCAGCGGTGCTCGCCTGTCTCGCCTACAGTGAAGCTCTTCCGCGGCCCCTTCTGGCTAATGGCGTTTTAGCGCCGCTCTTTGCGCTCATTATCTTCTCCTTCGCCGAGGGCGAAGGATGGCTGGCACGCTTTCTATCGATCCGTCCGCTCGTTCTTTTGGGAGAAGCAAGTTACGGCATCTATATCCTACAAATTCCCGTCTCCTATGTTCTGCGGCTTCCTCCGCCTCATCGATCATGGGTAATGTTATCCATGTTCTTATTTGCACTCATCGCAACGTCTCTGCTTTCCTGGCGTTTCGTCGAGATTCCACTCCGGGGTCGAATCCGTGATTGGATTATGGGCAATCAGGCCAAGCGGCCTGCTGTTTTAGGGTCTGGGATCTCAGCAAACAGCAGGCAAACTAATTTGATCGTCGCTACCGCTGAGACAAACTGAACCGAGCCGGCTACTTCTCTTTCGAGCCTACATGGACCCCGCTGTGATCGATTCACGTCTGCTCGATGACTCGCTGATCGATCAGCCCGTTCCCGAGCCGCAAGTGCTGCCTAGCGAAGTGGCCAGGAATCTTGTTAGCGGAACTTCTACCCTCGGGCTGGGTGTAATCATCGAGCGGGGCTGCGGTTTTCTCTCGAATATCCTGGCCGCTCGCCTGGGCGGTGCGTCGACTTTCGGGGCCTACTCGCTTGCTATCTCGACGGCCAACAACGTCAGTACCTATGCGGCTGGCGGCATTGGCTCGACGGCCATTCGCTTCTCGGGCGAATATCCACGCGGCTCTGCTGAATATCCGGTTCTCGCGCGCGCACTGGCCGTAGTGGCTCTGGTCTCGGCCGCTTTGGCGACCTGCACACTATGGCTCGGCGCCGGACCCCTCTCAAAGCTGATCGACAAAGCGAGCCTGATCGGGATTCTTCGCTGGGCCGGCTTTTCGGCAGCGGGAATCATCATTCTCGAATGCTGCCGTGGTTTCTTCGTCGGGCAGCGGCGGTTGCGCGCGCTAATTTGCCTGTCCGGCATGGTTGGCATTGGGATGCTTGCTGTCCTGCCGCTCGCTGCGCATTTCGGCCCGGCCGCCATGCTTTGCGGTCAGAGTTCTTTGCTGGTGGGTGCGGTACTCGTTTGCCTGCTGCTCTACCGGCCGCTGCAGCTTGCTTCGCCTGTACCGCGCGACCGGAGTACGCCAGTTGCATTTTTGTTGAAGCGGGTCTGGTCATTCAGCTTGATGCAGATTGCGGGCCTGGTCGGCATGAATATCGCCGGCTGGTGGTTAACCTCGCTGGTGGCCAAGGGCGACCAGACGATGGTCCAGATGAGCTTTTTCGCCGTTGCGCACCAGCTGCGCAACATGGTGGCTCTCGTCCCCACGCTCCTTATTGAAGGCAGCTTTGCCGAAATGACGGAAGGCAAAGGCAAACTCGAAAACACGCCTGATAACGTGATGGCAGTCTGCACCTTCGCCTCAATTCTGCTCTCGCTTGCCGTGGCAGGGGCCGGGATCATCATCGTTCCGTGGCTTCTAACGCTGATGTATGGCAAGACCTACGCGGGCGCCGCAGCCGCCACTGCGCTCGCGCTAGCCACCGCCGTCATTCACATGGGCAGTGGTGCGGCTTCTTCGCGCGTATCGATCGTCTCAATCAAAGCCTATGGCGTGGTGAATACCGGGTGGGCGCTGTTTGTGGCGGTTGCTTCGACCGTTTTTCTTTTGCACGGCGGAAATGCGGTGCGCGGGGCGGGTGTCTACCTGGCCGCCCATCTTCTTTCAGCATGTCTTTTCATAGGCATTCTGAAGAAGCGAGGGAACGTGGCGCAAGGATTAATCCCAGCATTGGCGCTGGGCGGCGGGGCGGTGGTCCTGCTCGCTCTGCTGTCGGTGCTGCGCCAGACTATGCCGGCGCTGACCGCTGTTACTACGCTCGGGATGTTGGGCAGCTGGGCGCTGGCCAGCTGGCTGTTAATCCGGTTGGGCCGCAGCAAGAACTGGCTGCCTTCGCCGCAGCTGATCGTGAGGCTTTTGGGCCGTCTTCACAGCAGTTTGCGTGGCCGGGGCGATTCGAGAAGACGCCGTAACCGCTCCTGACGGTGCGCCAGGACCCCGGTGCGTTGAAGGCTGAGTGCCTGCTCAGTGAAGTCCAAAGCCAGGGCGTAGTTCTTTTCGCGGTGCTCGTAAAACTTGGCAAGCTCCTCGAAGGCAGCGACTTGAAAATCGTTGCGACACCCCGACAACTCCACAAAAATCCGCAGCGCTTCAAACGGCCGCTTCTGCTTTTTTTCGAGGCAGGCGAGGTCCCAGAGCGTCTGAAACAGCAGGCGGTCGGGTAGTCCGGCGTCAACCGCGCGTTTCAGCAGTTCGCCCGCTCGCTGGATGTCGCCGGCGGCACGCAGCCAGCGCCCCAATCCGGCTAATTCCGGGCCGCGGCGTAAACCTAACCTAGCGAGTGAAGCGGGATCCGTGCTCTCGAAGGCAGCTGGAACGATCGCTGTCAAACAGGCCAAGCTGAGGATGTCCAGCCTGTTGTGGTGGAACACCGGCAGGAGTCGTTCGGCGTTCTGTGAGCGGAGATAGTCGAAGTAAGCGTACGGGATCAGCTCACCGGGTATATCACCTTCGCGCTCGACGCCCAGCACTTCCCGTTCGAGTTGCACCAGGCGGCAGCTCTCAAACTGCATTTTCCAGAGCCGGCGCGCGCCGTAGAGCAGATCGAGATGCCCGAGGCGGCTGAAAGGCGGCGGGCGGCGATTCATGCGGTAGCGCGTCTCGAGCAGCGGCTGGTCGTAGGCGCGGCCGTTATAGGTAACCAGGACGTCAAATTCGCTCAGTTCCTGTTCGAGGGCCAGCAGGAGGCTCCGCTCTTCGGAGTACTCCCGCATGAAATACTGCCGCACGGTGAAGCCGCGTTCAGTAATTCGGCCAACACCGACCAGGAAGGCGTAAGTGCCGGAACCGCCCGCCAAGCCGGTGGTTTCGGTGTCTAGGAACGCCCAGCGGGTCGGCGCGGCGCTCGGGATGTCGTTGCGGGCAAGAACGTCGAGGAGACTGGCGGGCACTTCCGAGAGTGCGCCCACATCCGCCGAGCCGTGCTGGTGGTGAGAGGGGAACGAGCGCTCGAGTTCGAGGTGCGGGCCGAATTCGTTCTCGATCACCGTTCCGCCGATGATGCCCGAAATTACCAAACGAACTCCCGCCGTCACCTGAGGCTTAGGAACCAGGTACTTACGGTCTATCCGAGCGATCCGCTCCCGCAGGCGGGCCAGCTGTTGGTCTACGTCAAGCATCGAACAAAGAGCGAAACCAGTATAGCGGTTAACGCCGGGTTTGTTTTTTCAAAAGGCCGGGTTGGGCAGTACGGGGAGTTCGTTTCGTAAAATAGGCCGCCATGCGCCAGGTGGAAGGCTGGTAATCGCCAGATTTCCGATGGCGGAACGGACGAGCCGTAGAGTGGGGAAGCCAACGGCCGCGGTCATGTGCCGGACTTGCCGGTTGCGTCCTTCGGTGAGCGTTAACTCGAGCCATGACGTGGGGATCGAGCGGCGGAAGCGAATAGGCGGATCGCGCGGCGGCAAGTCCGGTTCGGGAATGCGTTTGGCCAGGCAGGGCCTGGTCCGGTACTTCTGGATCACGAGGCCAGCCGAGAGACGGGCGAGCGCAGTTTCGTCGATTGCGCCCTCCACCTGCGCCCAGTAGGTCCGTGGATGGGCGAAGCGTGGATCGGATAACCGGTGTTGCAGGGGGCCGTCGTCGGTGAGAAGCAGAAGTCCTTCACTGTCGTAGTCAAGGCGTCCGGCAGGATAGACGTCTGTGACTTGGATGAAATCCGACAGGGTGCGCTTGGAATCACTCGGCGAGAACTGGCTTAATACCTGGAACGGTTTGTGGAACAGCAGATAACGAAACGGCAACGGTCTACGCTAATGATATGGCTATCACGGACGCACCAGCGCCACAGGGCGCGCCGGGAGGACCAAGGAAAGAACCTTGGTCGGGTTTGAGGAAATTATTGCCATTCACTACGATCGGGGTAATTATCGCCGCTCTTTATGTGGCCTGGACGTTCTATTCGCGGCATCAGAGCGATGTAGAGGCAACGCGGGCAGCGGCCGCCAAGGAACAGGAGATCCGGCAAAAAGAAGTAACCGCGGCCTTCGGCTCGGGCGAGATCTTGTTCAACAATTTTTCGGCGGATAAAGGATTGCTGAAACGGGGTGAGCATACACAGCTCTGCTACGGCGTCGAGAATGCCACCCGAGTAAGTTTGGAGCCGGCGCCCAGCGAGGAGCTCAAGCCCGCCTACCGGCATTGCCTTGAGATTTCGCCTAAAACGACCACCACGTACAAAATCACGGCGTTCAATGCCAAAGGAGCCTCGAAATCAGAGTCCCTGACCGTGCGGGTGGAATGAAATTCGCGAAAACGCGGGACAATGGGAGCGATGACAGAAAAAGCGAGTTTCGGCGCAGGATGTTTCTGGGGCGTGGAAGCGACTTTCCGCGAAATCGATGGCGTGATCGATGCGGTTTCAGGTTATCAGGGCGGCCAGCTGCCCGATCCGACGTATAAAGACGTGTGCACTGACGAGACCGGTCATGCAGAAGTGGTGGAAGTGGAGTACGATCCAGCCAAAGTTTCCTATGACAAACTGCTGGATGTGTTTTGGCAGGCGCACGATCCGACACAGGTGAACCGGCAAGGGCCGGACGTGGGGAAACAATACCGCAGCGTGATTTTCTTTTACACGCCGGAGCAGGAGCAAGCCGCCCGGGCTTCTAAGGCGAAATTAGAAGCGTCAGGAAAACTTCGGCGGCCGATTGCGACGGTGATCGAGGCCGCACCCGCCTTTTACCGCGCGGAAGAATACCACCAGCAGTATCTGGCAAAACGCGGTCTGCGGCACTGCCACATTTGAAGCCGGCAAGCCACTTACTGACGTGCGCGTTTCCGTTATTTAGGCTAAGCTGACCTGGTCCGGCCGAGCATTTTTGCGGGCCAAGTGCGCGCCCGCGAGATTGTTCTGCTCCGCCTTCTTTTTAAAGTAGCCGATCGTGACGGTGAGGCCTTCGGCTAGCGGCACTTTCGGTTCCCAGCCCAAAACCTGGCGCGCCTTGCCAATATCCGGACGGCGGAGCTTGGGATCGTCGGAAGGAAGCGGTTTGTAGTTGATGCCGACCGAGTTGTCGAAGCGCTCGCGGATCCGGTTGGCAAATTCGAGGATGGTAATCTCGACGGGATTTCCGAGGTTGACCGGCAATCGCTCGTCCGACTCGCCGAGCAGCAACAAACCGGAGACTAGATCGGATACAAAACAGAAGCTGCGGGTCTGCGAACCGTCCCCAAAAACGCTAAGGTCGAGACCGTTAAGAGCCTGATCGATAAAGGCGGGCACAACACGGCCGTCGTTCAGCGCCATGCGCGGGCCGTAGGTGTTAAAAATGCGCGCAATGTTGGTCGGAATGCCGAAGGTTCGGTGATAGGCCATGGTCAGCGCTTCGGCGTAGCGTTTGCTTTCGTCGTAGCAGGAGCGCAGACCGACCGGATTCACGTTGCCCCAGTAAGTTTCCTTCTGGGGATGCTCCAGAGGGTCGCCGTAGCATTCCGAGGTAGAAGTCAGCAGGAACCGGGCGTGATGTTGTTTCGCCAGGTCGAGCATGCGGCGGGTCGCGGTAGATCCGGACTCCAGCGTTTCGATAGGGTGAGCCAAATAATCGACCGGGCTGGCCAATGAAGCCAAGTGAAATACCCGATCGACCTTGCCTTTCACCTGGAGCGGTTCGCAGACATCCGCCTGAAGGAACTCGAATCCGGGCTTACTCTCGAGGTGGGCGATATTTTCCCGGTGACCGGTGATCAGATTATCGACTGCAACAACCTGATGGCCAGCTTCAACGAGTCTGTCACACAAATGTGATCCAATGAAGCCGGCGGCTCCTGAAATGACGTATCTCACGTTCTTTCATGCTACTAGATAAGCCGTTCCCGCGCCTCTCAGATTAGCCTGTGCAGGCGCAACACCCGCAGTCCCATGACTCTTAACCTAAGAGCATGCCGAGGATTCTTGCAGGTGACCTGGAGCGTTTCGCAAGTGAAGTATTGGTGGCTACCGGAGTGCCGCGGGAAGCGGCGGAGCTGACCAGTAGCTCCCTGGTCGCTGCAAACTTACGTGGCGTCGGTTCGCATGGTGTGCGCCTGCTGCCGGTGTACGTGGAGCAGCTACAAACGGGCGATATGGATCCTCTTACAAAGGGCCGGATTGTAACAGAGAATCAGGCTTGCCTGGTTTTTGACGCGGAGAACGGAATCGGGCAGGTTGCGGCCGCGCAGTGTTGCGATCACGCGGTTCGGTTGTCGCGCAGGTTTGGGTTGGGGCTGGTTGTTGCCCGAAATTCCAACCATTTTGGAGCGGCGGCATATTGGGGAACTCGTATGGCCGGGCAGGGACAAGTGGGAATTGTCCTGTGTAACGCCTCGCGACTGGTCGCACCGTGGCAGGGGCGAGAGCCCCGCATGGGTACCAATCCGATCTGCATAGCGGTTCCCGGGCCATGGTTGCTGGATATGTCCACGACAGCTGTAGCTGCCAACCGCATCTGGGCCGCAGCTGCGGGCAATGCGGATTCGATTCCGGCGGGCTGGGCTCTCGACAATAGAGGCGCGCCAACAACCAAACTATCGGACGCAATGACAGGTTTGCTAATGCCGCTGGGCGGTGAGACGGCCGGACACAAGGGCAGCGGACTGGCGGCGGCGGTGGAGATTCTTTGCGCCGTGCTGGGCGGCGGCGCAATGGCCGGCGAGGTGGGCTCGATGCGTGAACGAGGCCGGCGAGTGGGTGTGAGCCAAAGCTTTTTGTCCATCGACATTGAGCGCCTGTTGCCGCTCGCCGAATTCAACGACAGACTGAAGCGGCTAGTGGCCGATCTGAAATCCGCTGCGCCTGCCGAAGGTCATGACGAAGTGCTGGCGGCAGGGGAACCAGAATGGCGCACCGAGCGGGAACGCCTGCGTGCCGGCATTCCCATACCTGAAGAAGTCTGGCGGGCACTCCTGAAGCTTAGTTCGCAGCTGGGCGTAAGCGCGGC
>DATAYL010000619.1:0-8262 GCA_036272575.1 Bryobacteraceae bacterium
GTAGTTGTTGCACGACCCAGTCGCTTGTCGGATGGAGCGTAACGTTCAAGTGCAGAATGCGTCGGCGGCCATGTTCGATGACGAAAAAACAGTACAACGTTCGGAAACAAAGGTTGGGAACCGTGAAGAAATCGAAAGCGGAGGTCACCGGATCGGCCAAAGAGCACCGGGCGGAACTCGCTTTCCTGAAACAGTTACATGGAAAAACGGCGCTGCTTCAGGTCATACCTTATGAAGACTGGATGAGCGCACGGTCTCACCTGCGGCTTCTCTAAGCGCGCGTTACGACAATAGAGATGTGGCGCGGAATAAAGGTATCCGTCGAAAGACTTCGGATGCCGCTGATGAGATCACGCTCAATATTGAGGGGCACGAAGTCAAATGCACCCGAGTAAGCAAGGTTCTGTATCCGCAGGCCAAGTTCACAAAAACCGAAGTCATTGAGTATTACGTTCGCGTAGCGCCGTTCATCTTGCCGCATTTGCATAACCGGCCAGTCACACTCAAGCGCTACCCGGATGGGGTGACCGGTGAAGCTTATTGGGAGAAGGATGCCCCGAGCTTTACTCCCGAATGGGTCGAGACATCTCCTGTTCCGAGGCGTGCAGGCGGACCAGACATCAACTACATCCTCATCCAGAACACAGCAACGCTAGCGTGGGCGGCGAATGCACGGCGCTCGAATTCCACCCGTTTCTGCATGAAGTCCCCAACATCGAAAGCCCGACATCGATTGTTTTCGATCTGGATCCAGGTACGGGGGCGGACATTCGTCAGTGCATCGAAGTCGCCTTGCTGCTCAAGAATGTAATCGAGCAGCTGGGCCTCAAGCTGTTTCCGAAGGTCTCAGGGTCGAAGGGAGTGCAACTGTATATCCCGTTGAACACGCCGTCAAGCTATGGAATCACGCAGCCGTTTGCGCGCTCCGTGGCGGAATTGATCGAAGAGCAGAAGCCGAATCTTGCGGTTTCGGAGATGCCGAAAGGCAAGCGCATCGGCAAGGTCTTCATTGACTGGAGCCAAAATACCGATCACAAGACAACTGTCGGCGTTTATTCACTTCGCGCGAAGAAGCAGCAGCCGCTCGTTTCAATGCCAGTGACTTGGGATGGGCTAGAAAATCCATCACTTGTACTTCGATCCGAAGGCGGCAGTAGCACGGGCAGAGAAATTGGGTGACCTCTTTGCCGGAGTAAAGGATCTCAAACAATCCCTCCCGTCAGATCTCGCGCATGTCATTCAAGGGCAGAACCGGCGTGAAGGGCGCACACAGAAACAACTGCGTCAATACAACCACAAACGAGATTTCTCTATCACAGCGGAACCGGTCTCGTCTGCTCCGCGCAGGAGCGCCCAGGGAAGTCGGAGACGATTTGTTGTGCAGAAACATGCAGCCAGCCATTTGCATTACGACTTCCGGCTAGAAATGCACGATGCCCTCAAATCATGGGCGGTGCCGAAGGGTACTCCTTACGAACCCGGTGTACGTCGCCTTGCAAGCGCAACCGAAGTCCATCCGTTAGACTATCTCGAATTCGAAGGCGTTATTCCGCAGGGCCAGTACGTTGGCGGAACCGTGATGGTGTGGGACATCGGCACGTACGAAGTTGTCGAGGGTAACTACTGGAAAGGCAACTGCACATTTCGCTCAAGGGCAAGAAACTTAGAGGTGAGTGGAACCTTCGCCGTGATCGGGCCAAAGGCGAAAACGCGTGGGTTCTGGAACGGCTCGGTGACGTTATGAAGCCAGTCTCCACAAAGAAGGACAACAAGTCCGCGCTAACAGGCCGTACGTTGGCCCAAATCGCCGAGGCGCAAGACGCCGTATGGCATAACAATCGCGATGACGTTCTGGCGCAGAAAGGACGGCAAGTTGACGAGCAGCTCGTCGTACGAATTAACAAATCCGAACTCGACCAACTTCCACGCACAGAGCCAGCGTTTATCGAACCGATGCAAGCCAAGCTCGTTGAGAAATTGCCGGAAAGCGAGGCTTGGGACTACGAAGCCTTTCTACAAATATGAGCCAAATAGCGTCATCGGCAATGACCACGCCACTTTGAATTTGAGGCGTCGCCGAATACTCATCATCGTTTCGTCCCTGTTTGGTATTTACGCCGTTTCCGGGTGAGAGTGGCCTAAAATCCGCCGAGAGTTGTCAATGGAGTAGAACCGCACTTTGCCAGCGACTGAGCGAACATTGGTAAATGCTGGGCCGTCACTGTGGATCTATCCGGTTTGGTGTGGGGCGCGCGCGCAAACTCGCCGATGTTTTCGATGTAACCTCAACGCGACGAAATCACGCAGCAGACTCTTCACTGGGCGATTCTTCAGGATCTTGCCGGGTTTAAAAATTAACTGCCTGCACGTGGATCGATAAACGCTAGCGTTAGGGCGGATGTATCGGCAGCTGTTTCCTTCGCAAGCCTTTTTTCACGGGAGCGCCCTTGGACAGCCCGTTATCTTGGTCATCCGTGAAACGGATCTCAGGCAATAGGTAAATGAATAGGAGCAAGCGGGAAGACTCGACGCCCAACAACGATCGGCTTTACTCGCTGAAGGCTTTTTAGGGGCAATATCGAACCTGCCCGGAGAGGCGGAATCAGAGATGTGACCAATGCGAAAAACCGAGCACCGCGACGGCCAAAAAGCGTAGCAGCACGATTGCATTGTAGAGCCGAACATTACGCGTTACGTATTCTCAGGCCTCTCGTTGTGCTAGGCGGATACACCATGAGAGGGTAGAGCGCGAAACCGTATACGCTGGCACTGTTGGATCGCTCCCATGCAGCAGGTCACTGAGCGCGTGGCCAGCCGGCATTTCAAGAAACAACTCGCTTCCAAGTTCTCTCGCAACGACGGTAGCATCATGCCATCGCACCCCATGCGCAATATTGTTCGCCAGATTCAGTGCCACGGCCTGAGCTGAGCGAACGGCTCTTGCGTTCACGTTCGCGATATAGATCATTTAGGGCGGACGAAGTTCGAGTAAGACGATTTGTTGCTGAAGGGATTGCGCGATCGGCTCCATCAATGGGCAATGGGAAGGTACGGCGACGTCGAGAAACTCGGCCTTTTGCGCACGTTGCGCCAAACGACGCTGCAATACCGGCTCGATACCTGAAACAGCGCCGGAAATGACGATTTGACGTGGCGCATTGATATTCGCCACGTAGACCGGTGCTGCTGTCGAATGCACTTCCGATACGATTTGCCGGACCTGCGTCTCGCTCAATCCAACCACCGCAGCCATGCCATACCCGTTCGGAAACAAGCGCTCCATCTGCTCCGAACGGGATCGAACCAGCACGGTGGCATCTCGTAGCGAGATCACCTCTGCGATTACTGCCGCAGCGAAAGAGCCGACCGACATTCCGATGACGGCAGTGGGTACCACGCCACGATCCCTTAACGTCAGTGCCATCGAAACACCAGATGCCAACAGCGCGAGCTGTACCGCGACTGTGGATTGCAACGCGCGCGGCGAGTCAAGGGTGAGAATGTCAAATCCCAGCAGGTCTGACATCTCTTGCAACACACGACATGTGGCGGGATTTTCGGGGAGATCGTGAAGCATGCCGACTTGTTGAGATCCTTGCCCCGGAAAGAGGAATGCCGTGTTCATCTCGTTTATCGATGGATTAGTCGCCAGGGATCATCCGACCATGCACTGCCGCAGGGTGTCCGGACGAGTATTTTCCGGCCTCCATTGCGGCAGTACTCCTGAAGAGAAAAGCCGCAGGATGGCGTTTCGCCACGCGGATCCGCCTGAGCGGGGGCGGCATTGATGATCGCAAGTAGATCGCTGGCGAAGGCGAGTTCGAGGCGCGCTGGAGCGCGGATGATCAAGTCGAGATCGCTGTTCTCTGTGGCGGTGAAATGACCGGTCGCAATCTCATAGCCGATGCTGCCTCCCGGACCCCATGCGAGCGCGAGTTGCGACAACTGCTCCTCCAGATTGCGCAGAGCCTGCATGGCGGGCAAGGACGCCCTCCCGCTGCTGATTGTTCGCGTCCTGAGATCGCATGGCGCCGCTCGTTCGAACGATCTGTTCCAGGCGAACGAATCCGCCCCAGCCGTGATGCCTTTGTTGGCCGCGAACACCGACAGCAATGAGATTTTCCGGAGCAAGTGCACGGCGAACAACAACCCTGGGACTTCGTTCTAAGGAAGCCTTGACCCAGGGAGGTTCGCTGATGCAGGCGGCCGCGATATGCGACGTCCGAAGGCGCACAAGATCGTGCACGAGCAGTAGAGGATGCATCGAATTAGGGCTCGCTATCTGAGGATCAGGAGCCATAGCGGAAGCGTGAATACGCTGAATACGTAGGTAGTGATCAGACTGGAACTCGCGACCTGAGGTGTCGCATGGAACTGCTTGCCGAAAACCAGTCCAAAAAAGCCGGCCGGGACCGCACAGACCACCGCGATGTCACGCACCTGGTCTCGCTCCAAATGAAACAGAAGACACAACGCGATTGCTAGAAGCGGCTGCAGCACCAGCTTGCCAACGGTTGACCAGACTACGGGACCATCAGCCTTGATGCGTTGTGCGGAGAGTACCAAGCCTGTGAGGAGCAGGGCGCTGCGTGTCGAGGCGCTCCCGAGCGTTTTCAAAGTCGCCATCAAATAGCTGAGAGCATGAGCACCGAACGCAACGAACACCAATGCCAGTACAGGAGACCAGACGACGGGTCGGCGAAAGGAATGAAGAATGCTGACAAGCAGCGCGTTGCTACTGAAATTCGAAGCTTTCTTGTTGTCAGTCATGTCCAGCAAGGCAAGGTAACCGGCGAAAATGGTGATGGAGCCCACGGCAATCGAGAGTGCGGCCGTCACAGCGGCTTCGGGGCCAAGGACATCTGCAAGCAACGGCAGTCCGATGGCAGCGGAGTTCGGGAAACCAATGGTAAGTGCGTGAACTGCCGCATCCGGGATGGGAGTGCATACAGCGCACCAAAAACCAGCGCAATGACGAGCGCCGAGTTCCATTGATCCTCCAGTTCGTCGCGAGAACCACGAGTGATGATGGAAAACATCGCGCAGGGAATCGCAACATTCATGACAAGAAGGATCAGGTTCCGCACATTCCCGCTGTCCATCCATCCTCGCCGGCCTGCCCAGTGACCAAGCAGCAGACCGGCAAAGATAGGCACGAGCGAGTTGGCTAAAGCATCTGACAGGCTCAAGACGCCCGCCACTGCCTTTCTATGAGCGCGCGTACGGCCATGCCTGCTTTGCGTGTTTGTTTCGCCTCCGGAGAAAGGCGAATGCTTAGATCCAGCGGCCCCCGCCGGGCATCGTCGATGGCATCCAGAATGGCGTGCCTTACTAGCGCAATCTCCGCGTCTGTTGGTTCTGAGGGCTGATCGATGTGCAGCAGCCTATAGAGAAGGCCGAGCTTTGCATAGTCTCGAACGTCATACGACAGGGGCGCGATCTCGTGTCCAAGCTGCTCGAGTTCACCAACGGAACGGCGCGTAGCTGGCCGCAGATACCAGAAGGCCGAATATCCATATGGCGCCCTTGTGAGTGTTGACACCCCCAGTGGCGGCAAACATGGAATGCTCTGCGCTTCGACCTATGGCGCCGAGCTTCTTTCTTAATTCCTGTCCCAGAGCCAGTTCGGCCGAAACGGCGGCCATCCAGGAAAAATAGGGTTCGATTGCATTTGCCGAGCGCTTCACCATATCCGGCGAAAGATCGGTATGAGCACCCGAGCCACGCCGGTCCACGAGTCCCGGTTTTGGCGTCAGTTCAACTTCGTAGAGCAACGCCTGCTTCGCAAGCGAAGCCAGATAGGAAGACTGATGCCGTTCCGCTGCATAGAAGGGGAGGATCGGGATGGGATGTGCCATTACCAACTCCTGAACCTGGCTGGTGGCCGATACAGGCCGCCAGACATGCGACCAGATCCTCCATGCCGCGCGCTGCGAGCAACGAGCGGTTCGCCTTTAAACGCTGAACGCCGATGTCCTCGGGATAAGCGACGAGGCCTTTTCGACGAAGAGCGTTGGTCTCTTCCGGTTTGGCCCTCAGTCCGATGGGGCTTACTCCAGCGACACCGGCAAGAGCGCGGCGGCGTTCTTCGATTCCCTCGGCCTTATAGAGGAAGGCGATGCCTTCCTCGGTGACAACGTGGTTTACATCGTCGCCATAGATCATGATCGGAGCGATGGGCATTCCGGATTTCTTGCCGACCTCGACCGCATCGAGGGTCTCTACAAACGCCGGAACACCGCCTTTCGAAAAGGTCTCGATTGTCTGCACAACAATTTTTCACCCGCGCGCCACCGGGCTCGGATCAATCTTGAGATCAAGCCAAGGTTTGCTTGTATGTCTACGCCCGTGAGGATCGTGGCCCATCTTAGGCGCTCCTCCGAAACCGGCAAGCCGCCCTGTCGTGACTGTGGACGAATTCGCGTCCACATCCATCTGCAGTGTGGCGCCAATGAATGCATCGATCCCGTTATTGCCCGGCCAACTGGTAAAGGACCCGGTTGGAGCGGAGACTTCCGTCGCGTCCTGTGAAGAAGACATCGGGACGGGCGCGAATGTATTCCTCCATGCCGACCTCGCTTCCAAACGAATGGACGCTCTCTACCCAGCCGCTTTCAATGGCAGGAATCAAGGTAGGGTGGGGATTCAGGGTCCAGTGCCGGCATATTTTCCCGCGCAGGCCGAGTGATTCCCCGTACGTCGGCAGTAAACCCAATCCCGTGGTTCAGGGCACGCACCTGATGGCGCTTGTATACACCGCGAATGACCATCATTCCGGTCAGAATCTGCAGATCGTTTACGTGCCTGGGATCGCGCGTGAACAGCGGCTCAACAGCGAACGGCTTGTCTGCTTGCATTACGATGTCGATCCACAAACCGGGGATATCGATACGGTCCACCTTTTCTACAATCTGGTTAACCTGAACGATCACGATGGCATCATGCAACGCGGCTGCTTCCACAATTGCGGGTGTATCTTCAGTGTTCGGCCCGGTGAAGAGATTCCCTTCCCGATCGGCCTTTTCAGCGCATACGAGAACCACATCCGGAATTAAATCCCACAAAGAGGCGAGCATAGAGCTCGACGTAGGTGTGGATTGCGCCGACCTCCAGAGCGCCGTCTTCCGGTAGTTGGGCGACGCGCAGGCTCTGCGGCCCGGCAAACGAAAGGTCCACCTTACGCGCGATACCCAGCTCAAAGAGCGTCAGATGTTCGGGACGGCTAATGGTGGAGATGATCAAGTGCAGGTCATGAATCTTCTTAGGATCAACGGCTATCAGTGAGCGCGAAAGGAAATCAGCCTGTTTCTGGTTGTCTCCCTCCAAGACAATTCGATCTCCCGGCATCAGGAGGGCTTCAAGGGCTTCAACAGTCTTCTCAGTAGGAAGCACGGGGCCGCTCATCCAGCGCGTCACCGCCTGCATCCGGCGCGCCTTCTCGTGACGCCGCCTAGTCCAGGAGGATGCCTGCTGCAGCCCTTGCTCGCTCATCGTCATGTCTCCTTCTTACCTGCCCTAATAGTCTGATACCGATCCCGCCATTTACGATCATGAAGAGTTTTCATAATGGTGATAGCGTGTGCTAATCAGGAGACAGCATGGAATTCCGACACATCCGCTCCTTCTTGTCGGTAGCTGAAACTCTTCATTTCGGTCGAAGCGCTCGGCTCCTGAACCTGAGCCAGCCTGCGCTTAGTCTTCAAATCAAAGCGCTTGAGGACGAATTGGGTATTCAACTGCTAAGTCGAAACCGCCAGGGCACGGTGCTTACGGAGGCTGGGCAGGCGTATAGGGAAGACGCGGCAGTTGCGCTGGAAAAGCTCGAAATGGCAAAGCGGAAAGCGCAGTGGGCGTCAGCGGGCAAACTCGGCCATATTCGCCTCGGTTTTATATCAACTGCCGGTTTTGAGATCGTTCCGAATTTAATGCGGCATTTCCGAAAGAGCTACCCGGATGTTGACTTTACGATAAGGAACATCTTGACAGGCGCCCAACTGGAAATGATTGGCGACGGCTTGTTAGACGTAGGCTTTCTTCGCCTTCCAATCGAAACTCGCAAAGAGATCGAGGTGACAACGGTTCACAGGGAGCCATTTGTCGCCGTCTTGCCTTCTTGGCACTCCCTTTCCGCAAAGAAAGAGATTCGCCTGAGCGAACTCAAAGGGCATCCCTTTGTCATGTATGCGCGAGAGCACGCTCCCGGATTCCATGATCTGTTGACTGGAATTCTGAGCAACGCTGGAGTAGTGCCTAAGGTGGTCC
>DATAYL010000620.1:0-6633 GCA_036272575.1 Bryobacteraceae bacterium
GTGCGGAACTCAAATTTGAGGTTTTCGCGAATCGGGAAGGTGCGCGAGATGCTCATGTCCGTATTCCACACACCAGGTCCGGAGAGAATATTCCGGCCGGAACTACCAAACGTTGCCGCAGCAGTAACGGGGGCGAAGGCCGCCGGGTTGTAATAGTAGGCATTACTTCCAACGCCGCCCAGAAGTTGCACGTTGCTCAGCACCTGCTGCGCGGTCTGGGTATTATCCGGCGCGTTCAGTGAAGAGCCATCCGCACCGATCGTGAGAGGGTTGCCGGTGTAGCAGGATTCGATTCCGCTAAATTCCCAACCCCCCATAATTTTCGATGCTATACCGCTGTTCACCCATTTCTTTCCGGGGCCGAACGGCAGGTCATAGATCCAACCAAGTTGGAAGACCTGACGCCGGTCAAAGCCGGCCGACGCACGATTGCGCTGAAAGACGGGGCCCCAGTTCCAAGTGTTAGTGGCCCAACCATCGTCGTCTGTGTAGTCGATGGCATGCGACCACGTATAAGCGCCCTTGAGCATTAATCCATTTGAGAACTGGCGGTTGAAGGCAATCTGCATGGAGTTGTACTCAGAACTCAGGTAGCCATCGAATTGGTAGGTGGGAATGGTGCGGCCAAATTCCGCATATTGCGGAAGTCCGGTGGTCCCTGAACCGGGATAGCCAGAGTTGATGTCGTTATATCCAAACTGATGGACAGTATGTTGCCCTACGTAGCCGACCGATGCCACAACCTGTCCGGGCAGTTGCCGCTCTACCGTGAAGTTATATGACTGAACATAGCCTCTGTGCAGTTCTCCCGCAAATGGCGCACGCTCATCGGAGTTAGGATCGAGCGGAACGATGCCGGTCGATAAATTCGGACCGATTACGGGCGGTATGCCATTGGCGAGCGTGCTCGGCACGAAATTTGTTCCGTTGCCGAGATTCGCTACCGAAAAGCCATTCTGGGCATTGTAATTGTCGTTGATGGTAAGGGGATAGAAGCCGCGCAGGGGGCGTGATAAGGGAAGCGGATCGTAGTTCAGGCCATAACCTGCGCGAATGACGGTTTTCTCGTCGAGACGATAGGCTAGACCGACACGAGGGGAGAAGAGCTTATGACTGACGGTAATGCCAGCGTCGGTCGGCACGTCCCCGCGGCCGCCCATTAAGACATCGTTGGTCGTGGGATCGTAACTTTCAATTCCCTTTCCGCAACACCGTGTCATGAGCGGGTACAGTTCGTAGCGAAGACCCAGTGAAACAGTCAGCTTCTTCGAAACCTGCCAGCGATCCTGGATATACCAGCCAAATTGCCATTCACGACCAGTCATCAGGATGTACTGCTCGCCTTTTTGCGTATTATCGGAGAAGCCGAGCAGGAACTGAGCGTAAGAATTAAATTGGTTAGCGGCAGCGACCGCATTTCCGCTACCATCGTTTAGCGTTGTGACGGAACCAGAGAAGTCAAAGTAGCCACGCGGGCCTCCGGCGCTGAGTTCCGGCTGCCAATGATTCAGATGGTGACGAACGAGATCGAAGCCGAAACGGATTTCATGCGCACCTTTCGTCCAAGCCAGCGAGTGGCTCGTCGTGTAAGTTTCATCCGTTCGGAAAAGAGGCATCCAGTTCGGAACGCCGGTATTCGTGTAGTACGAATTTCCGCCAAAATAGATGTTGGGGAAGCCGCTATCGCGGATGTCGGCTCCGTTCAGGCCAGGAATGCCTAGCGGGCCTGAGTAATCTTTGCCGTAGTCAGTTCCCAGAACGCTCTGGTTCTGCCGCTCATAACCGACGTTCCCGTCCAAGACAAGCGTCGGCGAGAATACATAGGTGTGTCCAATGGAGGCAACCTGAACGCTTGTTCGGCCGTTGCCAGGATCCGAACCTGGAGCAGGACCACCGGCGGCACCAAAAATGCCGGTTCCACCGGAGGTGGCGAACATATTGTCGTACTTCACGTAGATAGAGTGCTTATCAGTGCGGTTCCAGTTGACCTTCGCGTCGTATTGGAAGCGATTAATCGCGGGACTCGAGCTGGCGGCGTAGTTATTGACCGTACCAGCAAGGTTGGGAAGGGGCAGGAAATTTTGTACGGCAATCGCAGCCGGAGAGATAAACTGCGTCGGAATGATGCCGTTTGGGAAAGCGGTCCGTCCACTGCCGCTCGACGTTCCGGTCAAAGGGTTATAGATTGCCGTATTGTAGGCCGAGAAATTACCCGCACGCTGATCAGCAGTCGGAACCGTAAAAAGACCGTTCGCGCTGGTCTTCTGGGTGGTGCCATCGAAACTCACAAAGTAAAAAAGCTTGTCCTTCTTAAGCGGTCCGCCCAGGGAGGCGCCATAGTTGTTGTAAATTCCAACTGGCTTAGCCAAACCGGGTGAAAGGAAGTAATTGCGCGCATTCAAATGCTGATCGTTGTGAAAAATAAACGCACTGCCGTGCAAGTCGTTCGTCCCCGATTTAGTAACAACGGTAATGGAGGAGGCGCCAGCCAAGCCCTGATCTGCGTCCGCTGCGCTAGTGGTCACGTTAACAACATCGATTGTTTCGGCCGGCGCAGTATAGCCGGTGTACTGCGGAAGCCAGACGTTGATACTCTCGGCGCCGTCAATCTTGGTGACGTTCGTTTGCCCGGCTGCCCCGTTCACGTGCGTATTCAGCGGTGAACTTGGATTGTCGGTTGTCGAATTAATGAACTGCGCCGGCGTGGTGCCCGGCGCGAGATTAATCAAAGTCTGATAATTGCGATTGCCACCGAGCGGTAAATTCGTGACAGCCGTTGAGTTGATTTCAGTGTGCGTATCCGCTTTGTCGGTTTGAAGCTCGACGGCCTGTGCCGACACGTTGACTTTTTCGCTCGCCTGACCAATTTGCAGGTGAAGGTCGATGCGGGTGACGACGTTGGGAGTAACGGTGACGTTGGTCTGCTGCAAATCACGGAACCCAGTGGTCACGGCATTTACAGAGTAGGTGCCCGGCAGAAGGTTTGTGATGTTGTAACGGCCGGAGGAATCAGTCTTGTCAGAGCGTGTCTGCCCAGTGCCGGTATCGGTGACTGTAATGGCCGAACCGGGAACAACTGCGCCGCTCGGGTCGGTAACGGTTCCCACAATCGAGCCGTAGAGAACCTGGCCGTATGCATGTGTCTGGATAGCGAAAAAGCCGGATAAGGCAAAGAAAATTGCCAAGCAGCGCCCAGCTCGTAACCTGAAAGACAAGCAGTCAGGGAAAGAGTTCATGACTCCCACCTCAGAGTTAAAGAAATTTTTGAGAAAGCGCGACTAAAAAGACCGATACCCGGATCGCTGGCACTGCTTGGTGAGCCACGTGTAGCGACCGTGCAAAAACCTACATGGTTGTACTAGATGTTATAGCAGGAAGCACACGATTGCAAGAATTTTGTCGAGGCATGTTGGAGGATAAGTAAGAACTGAACAGCATGCCAGTAAACGCAAGGGCTGGGAGCGTGATACCCCGGCGATCTTTTCTAAAATCCGCGGCAGCTTTGTCGCTGTATCGCACAATAGACGCTGCGACTTCGCCGGTACGGGCGTATGTGGGCGCGTATGGCTCGCCCGACGTGGCGCACGCCTCCGCTCAAAGTGACGGTGGCATTTTCGTGTTTGACATGGACCGGCGTAGTGGGGAATTGGGGCAACAGAAGTTCGTGGCAGATAGCGGCGGCCCCTCGTGGTTTGCGGTCGATCGCTCCAAGAAGTTTTTGTATGTGGCGAATGAAACGGCAAAGGTTCCCGGGGTTCCGGCGGGCTCGGTCAGCGCGTATGGCGTTAACGCTACTTCCGGCGATCTCACGCTGTTGAATACAGTCAGCTCGGGCGGTAGAGGTCCGGTTTACATCAGCCTGCATCCGTCGGGCCAATTTTTGTTTGTGGCCAATTATGCCGGCGGATCGGTGGCGGTGTTTCGCGTTGAGGCAGACGGGAAACTGGGCGGGATGACGGACCGAAAGGAGGATGCGGGCACACCGGGCAGCAATAGAGCAGTGAGCGGGCCGCCGGGAAGCTTTGCAATAAGCGGGCACGAACGCCCGCACGCTCACATGGTGGCTCCGGATCCGGCGGGGCGGTTTGTGCTATCTACCGATTTGGCGCTTGACCGGCTCTACGTATGGCGATTGAACACGAATTTGGGGACGCTAGGGCCCAACGACCCGCCGTTCATCACGTTTCCCTCAGGTGACGGGCCGCGTCATTTCCAATTTCATCCCACTGGCCGGTGGCTCTATTCGCTGCAAGAAGAGAGTTCGACTCTCGCCGCGTTCGAATACGACGCGCAACTCGGGAAATTGGCTTTGAAACAGACGCTGTCCACATTGCCGAAGGGATTTACGGGAACAAGTTTCGCGTCGGAGCTTCTGCTGAGTAAGGATGGGCGGTTTGCGTATGCGGGAAACCGTCTGCACGATAGCATCGCGTGTTTTGCGATCGGCAAGGACGGCAAACTAACCTGGCTGCGGGAGACGTGGACGGCGGGAGACTATCCGCGCAACTTCAGTTTCGATCCGAGCGGTGCGTTCTTGTTCAGCTGCAATCAACGGGGGGATGCACTCACCAGCTTCCGCGTGAATAAGAAGTCGGGCGAGTTAAAGTTCACCGGGCAATACACGCCGGTTGCGGGACCGGCGGCGGTGTTATTTTTGTGAATTCGCGCTAGGATAAGAACTCGCTAACGTTCGTGCGCTCGCTGGTTCCAAGTTTTTTTCTTTTGATACTGCCGGTCGCGGCCTCAGCTGCGGGCAGCAAAGCGGTGACGTTTGCGCGGAATATTGCGCCGATCGTTTATAAGAATTGCGCGCCGTGTCATAGGCCGGGCGAATCGGCTCCCTTCTCTCTGCTCTCTTATGAAGATGCGAAACGCCATGCGTCGCAGATCGCCGATGTGACGAAGCGCCGATTCATGCCGCCATGGTTGCCGGAACCGGGTCATGGCGCGTTTGAAGAGGAGCGCCGGCTAACGGCGCAAGAAATTCAGCTCATTCAAGAGTGGGTTGCGCAGGGCGCACCGGAAGGCGCGGTGAAGCACGAGCCGCCGCCCCCTAAATTCAATTCGGAATGGCAACTGGGGCCGCCCGATTTGATTTTGCACGTGCAGCAGCCGTACCATTTGCCGGCAGACAGTTCGGAGATTTTCTGGAACTTTATCATGCCGGTTCCGATTGGGAAGACGCGCTGGGTGCGAGCGATGGAAGTTCGGCCGGGCAACCCGGTTGTCTTTCACCATGCGAATGTGATTATCGACCGTTCCGGTTCGGCCAAGCGACAGGAGAAAGTGGCGGGGACGGGGTTCCCCGGCATGGATTTATCAGTCGAAGAGAGCACCTTCGATCCGGATGGCCATTTCCTATCGTGGAAGCCGGGAAGTTCGCCAGTGGTTGAACCGGACGGGATGGCGTGGCGCGCGGAGCCGGGCATGGACCTGGTGCTGAACGTGCACTTGCGGCCGACGGGTAAACCGGAAACGATCGACCCGGAGATCGGATTGTACTTCACCGATCAACCGCAAACGAAGTTTCCGATGCTGGTGCAACTCGAGCACGACGGGGCAATCGACATTCCGGCGGGTGACAAAGATTTTCTGGTGAGCGACGATTTCAAATGCCCGTTAGATTTGAACGTGCTGGCGATTTATCCGCATGCGCATTACCTGGCGAGGCTGATGGAGGGTTATGCCACGTTGCCGGACGGCAGCCGCAAGTGGCTGGTGCGCATTCCTGAGTGGGACCTGAACTGGCAGGGAGTGTATCGATTGAAAGAGCCGTTGTTTTTGCCGAAGGGCACGGTGGTCTCGATGCGGTATAACTACGATAACTCGCGTGACAACGTAAGGAATCCGAACAATCCGCCGAAGGAAGTCCGGGGCGGCATTCGCGCGACTGATGAGATGGGGCATCTCTGGCTGCAGGTGTTGCCGGCGGTAGAGGGAGATCAGCGCGAGGTACTGCAAGCGGCGCTGGCCGAAGAGCGGATTCAAAAGTATCCGCAGGATTTCTCGGCGAACTACAACATGGGCGACATGATGCTGAGCAAGGGAGAGGCGGTGGCGGCAGTAGGATATTTCACGGTCGCGACGAAAGCAAATCCAGACAGCGTGGTGGCGGCAACTGAGCTTGGCATCGCGCTGTACACGCAGGGGAAACTGGCAGATGCGGTGGATCAATTCAAGAGGGCGCTCGAGATCGACGGCAGATACACCGACGCGCGTTTCGATCTGGCCAGTGCACAGGCAGAGAATGGCGACCTGGAAGGGTCGGTGGGTAATTTCAGGCAGGTGCTGGCCGAGCGCCGCGACTATCCGAAGGCGGCGGATCATTTAGGCGATGTGTTATTTACGTGGGGCGATCAGCTGGCGAAATCGGGAGACAATGCGCAGGCAATTCTGCGTTATCGTGAAGCCCTGATCTACAGAACCGATGACGTGGAGCTGCGGACCAGCCTGGGAGCAGCGTTGGCGCGGCTGGGAAAACGGGCCGAGGCGCGGGAAGAATTGGAAGGCGCGTTGCGGTTGAATCCGAATTTTGCCCCGGCACAAAAAATTCTGGCTGCAATTCAATAACAACGAGGTAAAATCAGTGGGCGTTAGACGCGCCTGTCTGCTGTAAGCAGCATGTGCGGTAAT
>DATAYL010000621.1:0-3833 GCA_036272575.1 Bryobacteraceae bacterium
GTTTGAACTTAGCCGCGTTGCGGCAGGCGCGTGCCAGCAGCATTTTGGTTTGTCACGACGGTTGCCAAACGAGCGAGTCTACGGTTAGCATTGCAGAAGAATGGTGACGGATCGGTCTTTTCTCCACCGCCAGCCCGCCAAAACCGATCAAAAGCGATTAATCCCCATCAGGCAACCGTCGTGCCAAACTGACGGGCGGCCCCGTTCAAACATCGTTATCGAAAGTGCTCGGGCGGTCTAGATTCCCGGACGCCTGGTATTCCGGCGCCCGACCACTTCCGATGAACGCTAAGGGTTTAACCGCCTTGTACTCATGAAAGCCATGGGCGCCGTTTTCCGGCTTGGCAATTTCTTGGTACTAACGTTTTGGCGGGCCGGTTTGCAGGGCTACAGCCAGCAGGCATTGGAGCAACATAATATGAAACTTCGACTAGCTTTCTGTCGTGTTACCAGTTATGGCACTCAGTCTCCGCAACGCGTTTCGCAGCTTTAGCCGTTCTCCGGGCTTCACACTTCTGGCCATCGCCATTCTCGCGCTTGGAATCGGCGCAACCACGGCCATGTTCTCCATCACCCGGACTGTGCTCCTGAAACCTCTTGCCTACCGCGATCCGGGAAGTCTCGCCACCCTGCTGTTCCGAGTCCCGCAGTTTGCAAAAGACGTTTCGACCATCCCTGTCAACGCCCAACATTACCTGCTCTGGCGTGATCATTCGCGCACTCTCGAAGAGGTCGGCCTCGTTTTCACCAGCCGGCGCACTTCGGAAATAGGCATACGCATGGCAGTTGGCGCGCGTCCCGCCCAAATCCTTGAGTCCACTTTGATTCAAGGAATGACGCCCGTCGTAGTAGGCGTCAGCGCTGGACTTTGCCTTTCCGCGGGTTTCGCGAGAATCTTCCAATCGCTACTCTTTCAAGTCCGCGCTCTCGATCCCTTCATTTACGCAGGAACCGCATTTGCGATTCTCGTAATCGCCTCGCTCGCCTGCCTGGTCCCCGCTCGCCGCGCGGCGAATTTGAATCCGGTGGATGCCCTGAGGCACGAATAGTCGGCGCTAGACTTGCCGCATCCAGACACGTGCCAAAGTACCGGCGATTCTACTTGGAGATAACCCGGTTTGAACTTAGCCGCAAGCGGCAGGCGCGTACCCGGGCGCTCCGGACGGTGACGGCGATAATCCAACGGACGAAAGGAGTTCGTTGGAATGACCCCACTACGCAGTCGAATGCTGGGAGAGTTACAGCTTCGCAACCTGTCTGAACAAACCGCCCGGACCTATGTGGCATCGGTAGAGCGCTACGCTCACTATTTTGGTAAATCGCCGCAGAAGCTCGGGCCCGAGCACGTCCGAGAATATTTGCTGCATCTGATTCGAGACAACAAGGCGATGCCGAACACGGTTCTTGTCAACCGGGCAGCTCTACGCTTCCTGTACGTCTGCACCCTGAAACAGAAATGGTTTGAAGACGCGATTCCTCATCCCAAAAGACTTCGTACTCTGCCGGGCATTTTGAGCGCCGACGAAGTGGCGAGCATGCTGAATGGCACTCACAACCTAAAGCATTGGACCATTCTTGCCACCTTCTACGCCACCGCCCTGCGCTGCAGCGAACTGCGGCATCTCAAGGTGGAAGATATCGATAGCCAGCGTATGGTGCTGCATGTACGAGAGGGCAAGGGCCGAGTTCCCCGCGATATCGCTCTTTCTCCCGCGCTGCTGGAGCGCCTTCGCGTTTATTTTCGCCAGTACCGGCCGAAAGACTGGCTATTTCCTTCCCGGCAGAATGGCGGTTCGTTGATGGAGGATCGTTCCTTTCGCTACGTGTGCCGCCAGGCAGCCAAGCGAGTCGGCATCAAACGCCGTGTCCATCCGCACTTATTTCGGCACGCCTGTGCCACTCACATGCTCGACGCCGGTGCTGACCTGCGAACGATTCAGGTGTTACTCGGACACACTGACATTGGCACCACAGCTCGTTACCTGCATGTCTCAATTCAACGTCTGCAGGCCCTCCGCAGCCCCTTTGATGCGCTCCAGCTAAAGCCGATCCATAAGTCTGGAGATTTCAAACCACAATCGTGACGGAGCATCGGCTGGAGGTGGCCGATGTCTTTCGTCAACACAAACCAGAGTTCTTCGCACGCTGGGGATACACGCTGTCCGCTGCTCAACGCAAAGTATTCCGAGACATCTGTGCCTGTCGTACTGCCGCGCTCGGCGCCCGCTTCGAACAGTGCAACCACTGTTCTCACCAAACTGTCCTATATCACTCTTGCAGAAATAGACACTGCCCAGGTTGCCAAACCACGGCTCGCGATCGGTGGCTCGACAGAACGGCCAAAGAACTTCTGCCGGTTCCTTACAGTCATGTCGTTTTTACGCTGCCCGGCGCCTTAACTCCGCTAATCCGCCAGAACGCGAAACTGATCTATAATCTGCTGTTCCGTTGTGTTGCAGAAACGCTACTGACCATTGCTCGCGAGCCAAGCCGGCTCGGTGCCGAACTTGGTTTTCTCGCCGTGCTCCACACCTGGAATCAAAAAATGTTGGCTCATCCTCACTTACATTGCCTGGTTCCCGCCGGTGGCCTTGCGCCGGACCAATCACGCTGGGTCCACAGTCGGAAACGGTTCTTCCTTCCGGGTCCCGTACTCGGAAGAATGTTTCGAGGCAAGTTCCTGGCCCTCCTTGCGACCGCCTACCGACGTAAACAACTAAGGCTCGTCGGAGAACTTCAACCGCTCCAACGACCAGGAGCATTTGATCGCTTTGTGAGCAGTCTTCGAAAGCCCAAGTGGGTGGTAGATGTAAGGACGCCCTTTGGCGGGCCAGAACACGTGTTGAAGTATCTGGCACGCTATACGCACCGCGTTGCCATCTCCAACGGACGACTTCTCAAACTCAGTAGTGGTGAGGTGACTTTCCGTTGGAGAGATTCAGCAGATGGCAACACGCAAAAGCTGATGACCATAGAAGCCGTCGAGTTTATTCGCCGCTTCTTACTTCACGTTCTCCCAACCGGCTTCGTTAAGATCCGACATTTCGGTTTTCTCTCGAACGGCTGTCGCACCAAAGGCCTCAGGCTTAGTCGAAGCCTCTTGGGCGTTTCGCCAGCGCCGGCCCTACTCACTACTCGACAGCACAATGCAATAGAACGCAAGTGTCCTTGTTGCGGCATCGGTACTCTCTGTTTCATTGGATACGTGCCCGCCGACATACTGAAGTCTTGCGTAACGGCACCTCCAGTCGCGCTTGATTCATCATGAGTTCCCATCCGCTCCGAATGTATAACCGCCCACGAGCATTCCGCGTCAGGACTGGCGCTCGACGTGTGTCCCTCGTCACAACAAACTACAGATGAAACCAGCTTTTGAAACCGTGAACCGCCTTCCTCTGCGCTTACCGGCTGCTGCCTACTCGCTCTCGCCCACCGCCGTTGTCCTCACCCCAGCAAGCAAAACCCATCAATCCCCGTAAATTACGGTCCGGCACCGTTCAAACATCGTTATCGAAACTGCTCGGGCGCTCTAGTTTCCGGCATGCCCGGTCATACCGGCGCCCGATCACTTCCGATCAACGCTAAGGGTATATCGCGATGTTGAATTCTGCCGGCCCTCGACTCCCGCGCGATCAATTAGAAGATTTCTAAACGCTGGGCCGTCAGGCGTGAGCTATCTCGCGAGGTTCACATCCGCGGAATGCGCGTTTTACGTCAAAGTGGAATCAGGACCGGCCGATAACCGATCGAAGCGGACTTCTCAGCGATAGGGACGCGTCACCTCGGCCTGTGGTGTTAGCCAGAATAAACAGAGCCGCCTGAGCGGAGCAGAT
>DATAYL010000622.1:0-16586 GCA_036272575.1 Bryobacteraceae bacterium
ACGACCAGGAGGCCAAGAACTACGAGGACCAACCCTGCCGAGATGAGTAACTTGCCGAGACTCATGATTGCGTCACAACTGCGTCACAACTGCGTTACACTGACGCTGGAACTCCAACTGGGGCACCCAGCCCGTATGAGCGAATCCCTGAAAACTTATCCGCCAAATCTGAAGCAAGCCGAGCTTGCTCACGTGAAAAGCCTTGACGAATACCGCAATTTGTATGATCGCGCAAAAAAAGACCCGGAAGCATTCTGGTCCGAACTTGCGCACAAAGAACTGACCTGGTTTCGAGATTTCACGAAGGGCCTGGAGTGGAATCCGCCTTCGGCGAAATGGTTCGCTGGCGGCGAGATCAACGCTTCGGTAAATTGCCTTGACCGCCATTTGACGAACGGACGGAAAGACAAGGCGGCGTTGATCTGGGAAGGCGAGCCAGGAGATTCGCGCGTTATCACGTATGCAGAGTTGCACCGGCTGGTCTGCCGGTTTGCGAACGTTCTGAAACAGCTCGGATACAAAAGCGGCGACCGCGCGGTGATCTACATGCCGATGGTCCCGGAATTACCGGTTGCCATGCTGGCCTGCGCGCGCTTAGGGATCGTGCATAGTGTTGTGTTCGGCGGATTTTCGGCAGAGGCATTAAAGAGCCGGATCGAAGATCTTGACGCGGTGCTCGTGATTACGGCCGATGGCGGCTGGCGGCGCGGCAAAGAAGTGCGTTTGAAAGCGGCGGTAGACGAATCGCTGCGCGACATTCGAAGCGTGCGCAACGTGATTGTTTACCAACGGACGAAATCGGATGTTGCGATGCAGCCCAAACGCGATCTCTGGTGGCATGAGCTGGATGCAGCGCTACCCGCATCGGCAAATCAATGCGAGCCCGAACAGCTGGACGCGGAACATCCGTTATTTGTGCTTTACACTTCAGGGACGACCGGCAAGCCGAAAGGAATTTTGCACACGACTGCCGGTTATCTACTGCAGAACATCATGATGATGCGGTGGGTCTTCGATCTGCAGGAAGACGACGTGTACTGGTGCACGGCGGACGTTGGCTGGATCACGGGGCACAGCTATGTAGTTTACGGGCCGCTGGGAGCCGGCGCGAGCGTGGTGATGTACGAGGGCGCTCCCGATTATCCGGCGTTCGACCGGATGTGGGCAATCGTCGAGAGACTGAAAGTCAGCATTTTCTATACTTCGCCGACGGCGATTCGCGCGCTGCTCAGGCAAGGAGACCAGTGGCCGAAGGCGCACGATCTCTCGAGCTTACGAGTGCTTGGGTCGGTGGGCGAGCCAATCAATCCGACGGCGTGGGAGTGGTACTACAAAGTCATCGGCGAGGAGCGGTGTCCGATTGTGGACACCTGGTGGCAGACGGAAACCGGCGGCATTATGATCTCGCCGCTGCCCGGCGCAACAGCTTTGAAACCGGGTTCGGCCACGCTGCCATTGCCTGGAATTGTCCCTGAGATTGTCGACACCAATGGGAAGCCGGTCGGCAACAATCGCGAAGGCTACCTGATTCTGACGCAGCCGTGGCCGAGTATGGCGCGCACGATTTGGGGCGACCATAACCGCTTCGCCGAACAATACTGGTCGCGGATTCCGGGGGCGTATTTTACCGGTGATGCAGCGCGCCGCGACGACGACGGCTATTTCTGGGTGTTGGGCCGAGTAGACGATGTGATGAATGTGAGCGGCCATCGCCTGAGCACGATGGAAGTCGAATCCTCGCTAGTACATCATCCGGCGGTGGCGGAAGCGGCGGTAGTGGGCAAGCCGCACGAAATCACCGGACAGGCGGTGTGTGCTTTTGTGACGCTAAAGAGCGGCCATTGGAATACGCAGGAACTGTCGAAGGAACTTCGCCAGTTGGTCTCGAAAGAGATTGGTGCGTTCGCGCGGCCGGAAGAGATTCGCTTTAGCGACGCCCTGCCGAAGACACGCAGCGGGAAGATCATGCGGCGGCTATTGCGCGAGATCGTCACAACAAAAGGTGTTACGGGCGATGTCACAACGCTCGAAGACTTGACGGTTGTGGCGGCTCTTTCAAGTCAGCACGATGAAGAGTAGGGGAAGAAGGGTCAGACCGCTCTGTCCACCGAGAGCGTGCTCTGTTGTTTGTAGCTTTGGCTGTTGGGGACAGAGTCGTCTGACCCAGACGCTAGTTTTCGAGTTTGGCGTCTAGCGTGATTTCGGCGTCGAAGAGTTTCGACACGGGGCAGCCTTCCTTGGCGTTGTTGGCAGCGCGGTTGAATGCGTCCTGCGAAGCGCCGGGTATTCTGGCTTTGAGATCGAGATGACTGCTCTTGATGGCGAAGCCTTCGCCTTCCTTTTCCAAGGAGACGGTGCAGGTGGTTTCGATGCTGTCCGCCTTTAAGCCTTCGTTCTGCAACATCAGGGACAAAGCCATCGAGAAGCAGCCGGCGTGGGCTGCGGCCAGCAATTCTTCGGGATTAGTTCCCTTCCCTTGCTCGAATCTCGACTTGAAGGAGTACTGAGTGTTTGCGAGCACTCCACTGGCGGTCGAGATGGTTCCGGCGCCGGTTTGAAGGTCGCCCTTCCATTGCGCATTAGCGGTTCTTTGCATGCTGGTTAGAGTCGGCTGAGCGGTCAGGTGATTCTCTCGATGGCGGAGATCTGACGGCCGGGATTAGTGGGCTCGCGGCGATAAGAGAAGAGCTGGTCCGGGTGACAGAAAGTGCATAAGCCGGAGTCGAAGATGTTTTGGGGCGACACGCCGGCTTCGATCATTTGCATTTTATTCGCCTCGACAAGATCGAGATGAGAGTGGAGTCCAGGAAGCCAGCGGCGGAAGCGTTCGGCGACATCGGCGCCGACTTCATAACAGCAGGCCCGGATGCAGGGGCCGATGGCGGCCTGGATCTCGGCTGGTCGGGCTCCGTAGCGCGCCTGAAGTTGATCGATGGCGTGAACGATGATTTGTCCGGCCGAGCCGCGCCAGCCGGCGTGGACCGCGCCTACGGCCCGAGAACGGGGATCGAGCAGAAGAATCGGGAGACAGTCGGCGGTGCGGATGCCGATGGAGAGACCGACCTGGTCGGTGACCAAACCGTCACCTTCGAGACGATCGATACCTGACTCAGCTTCCCGGACGCGGGCGGAATGGATCTGGCGTAGGGTAACGGCAGGGGTCGGGTTGGCTTGGCGGGCGCCGAATTCGTGTTTTTGCCAAACGAACTCAGACCAGGATTTACAGCGGTAAATACCTTTAGAATCAATAAGAAAGTCGGACATTCACCGGACGGAGCCAGCGCGCACCGCGGTGCCTGGGTTCGAATTTTCAAATGCGTGGGTGCGATACCAATCGAGAGTGAGGCGCAGGCCCTGTTCGAAGGTGAATTGAGGTTTGTGACCCAACTCACGGACGGCTGCGGAGGTGTCGGCCTGGGAATCGTGAACGTCGCCGGGCCGGGGCGGTCCGTAATGAGGCGGTAAATTCACGCCCTGGATCTTCTGCAGGATTTGCCAAGTTTCATTTAAAGTAAATCGATTGCCATTGCCGGCATTAAAGACTTTGCCGGCGACACCACTGGCTTCGGAAGCTTTGAGCAGCAGCCCGACGACATCCTCGACGTAAGTAAAGTCACGGGACTGCGTGCCGTCACCGTAGATGGTAGGGCTGCGGTTTTCTAGCAACGCGGTAAGGAAGAGGGAGAGGACGCCGGAATAGACACTGGTGGGATCCTGGCGCGGGCCGAAGACGTTGAAGAAGCGGAGAGAGACGGTTTCGAGGCCGAAACACTCGGAGAAAACACTCGCGTAATATTCGCCGACAAGCTTCTGGAGAGCATAAGGCGACTTGGGCCGAGGCAGCATGGTTTCGACTTTAGGCAGGACATCGGTGTCGCCATAGGCGGAGGACGAGGCGGCGTAGATAACGCGTCCGACTTTGCCTTCGGCCGCGGCACGGAAGACGTTGAAGGTGCCGTCGATGTTGATGGCGTGGCTCGAGACAGGGTCGAGGATGGATTTGGGGACAGAAGGCAGAGCGGCCAAGTGAAAGACGCGGCGGGCACCGGCAATGACTGGCGCAATGCGATCGTAATCGCGGATATCGACCTCGTGCACAGTGATCGAATCGGCGACCTCTTCAAGGTTGTCCAGATTACCAGTGGCGAGATTGTCGATCACGTGGACGTGACGGTTCTCGGCGAGCAATGCTCTAACGAGCGCGGAGCCGATAAAGCCGGCGCCTCCAGTGACTACATAACGATTCATAGAGTTTTGGTTAGCGATTCCTGAGATTGTAAGGATTGTTGCAAGTGCTCGAGCGCGCGCTGAGCTACCTGGCGGCTGTCGCGGCTGAAATCGAAGGCCTCGAGCGAGACCCAGCCTGCGTAGTCGAGCTCCGAGAGTGTGGCGAGTAAGGTGGAAAAGTCGTAGCTGCCGGTACCCGGTTCGCGGCCATCGAGTTCGTTGACATGGATGTGACGGATGTACGGCAAATATCGACGGATCAGTTCGGTGTGCGGCAGGAGTTCGTCGACAGCGTTGTGAACGTCGAACATCGTTTGAATAGCGGGGCTTGCGATCTGTTTGACGATTTCGGCGGCCTGTTCGAGAGATGTGACGACATCGCATTGGGCGGGTGAGAGCGGTTCGAGCAAGAGTTGAACACCGCGATCGACTGCATGCGGAGCGAGGCGGGCCAATTCTTCGATTAAGACGGCGGTTGCGTCCGCGGGAGACATACCGGCCGAAGAGGAACGCTGCTTGGGCGAGCCGAGCACCAGGACTGCATCGCGCTGACCGGGCGCTTGAAGGTCAGAAGCGAGGTCGATGAGGCCCTTGAGGAAATTCCAAGTTTTGCGGCGCAGTTCGAGATCGGGCGAGGTCGCGTGCAGGCCGGGAGGGGAGACTAGCAGCCAATGCAGGCCAACGAAGGAGAGTTGATGGCGGGCGATTTCCTCGCGCACGGTGGAGCGCTCGGCGGCGGACAGCGTGAGGGGGTCTTTGGCGAGAGTGAATGGTGCGATTTCAATGCCGGAATAGCCGGTTTCGTGGAGAATGCGGCAGGTTTCCGGGAAGGGGAAGCGCTCAAAGAGTTCGTTGCACAGCGCGAACTGGAAGCGATGCGGCATTGGCTATTAGTGTAACGGGTTGAGGAGAGCCGAGAACTCGAATGTATTCTTTGCATTGATAGAGTCTCATTTGAAACTCGTGTATGAGCATCCAATTACTGCTCGAGATAGCGCATTCATTCAAACAGGAGTCATGGTCCGAACGAAATAAGGCAGCATTTGATGCTCTTTTTGGCAGTCCCGGAGGACGTTATCCAAAGCAGTCCTCCAAAACGCTGACAGTCCGCGCGCCGGAGATGAGCGCCGATTCGGGCGTCCCGTTTGCCGCCTACATTCATCCTCAGAATCCAGCCTCTGGTCCGTACAGCGGGCTTTCGTTTGTGATCTTCCCGGTGCCGGACCAACCGTGCCTAATCGGGATGGTAGTGGGCACACAAGGGCTTGCGCCGGACGAAGCGATCCTTGGGCGTCCCGGTCACGCCCGAAAAATCCAGGCGATTTGTTCCTGGCTAAATCAAGAATACGGTGGCGGAAGCTTCGTCGCGTGGGCGAAGCAGGACCCAACGCGGACCGATCTCTCTATCCCGGAGAACGTTGCAAAGAACTGGCCGGCGTACAAGAGCGTTTTCGACCGGTACGGGAAGGAAATATACGCGCTGTATTGTCCAACTGAAGACCGGGCCGGAACCGAGGCAACATTGAAAGCGTTTCTTGACCTTCTGTTCGAAGAACGCGGCTACCAGCCCATTATGAGTTGCCAAGCTAGCTACGACTCCATTCGCGCCAGCTGGTTTAACCATCTTATGCCAATGATCGAGAACAGCGAGGTGGCGGATCTGCTAGCCACCAGGCGATATGTCATCATCCAAGGCCCGCCAGGTACCGGAAAGACGAGGATGGCAACTGAACTCCTTCGAGAGACTTATGGTGGGCGAGGACGGACCATACAGTTTCATCCAAATACAACGTATGAGAATTTCATTGGCGGCTTGGCGCCCACGAGCACGGTCGCGGATTTGGGTTTCCGATTTACGCCGATGCCCGGATTTCTTATGGAGGCAGCGATTCAGGCGCTCCAATACCCATCTACCAAATACCTTTTGCATGTCGACGAGATCAATCGTGCGGACCTGGGCAAATCCTGGGCGAAGCGATCTTCCTGTTGGAACCGACGGACTCGGACCGGAAGATTGAGCTTCCCTACGATTTTGGCGAGCCGTTCCATCGCAGCTTTTTCCTGCCAAGCAACCTGCATATTTTGGGAACGATGAATAGTGCGGACCGGAGCATAGCTATCGTTGACATTGCGGTACGGCGGCGTTTCGCATTCGTCTCTCTTTGGCCACGGATGAGCGCGGTCGAGCAGCACGGATGCGCCACGATGCAGAAGGCGTTTCGAGATTTAATTTCGATATTTATCGAGCACGCCGGTGAAGACGCGTTTTCGTTGATACCGGGTCACTCGTACTTTCTGGAGTTAGATGAGAGCCGTGCCAAGCGGAGCCTTCGGGTGAACCTGGCCCCTCTCCTGGAGGAGTATCTGGCGCAGGGCTATATTGGGGGCTTCGCCGAGCCGATCCGCGGTTATTTGCAGGAATTACGAAGTCTGTGAAGGCCCGGCGCACTCGACTCAATCAGAGAACTGTGCCTTTGATGGCACCCCTCCGCGCAGAAGAAGTCTGCCTGGAACTTGTAGATCACTCGATCACCCAGCGCTCGGCAGTCAATTTCTTCGGGCTTCGCGGGATACGCGATCCGCACCCGCAAGCCGCTCGAATGGCGGAACAGTTCGTAAGGCAAAACCGAGCATTGATGTCGCTGTTAGAGGTTCGCGTGGAACGAGAGTATGACGGGAACGATGTCCGCCTCGTGATCCAAGCCGGAAGTGCGGTCGGCGCGATTCCGCTGATGTCTCCTACGACAGCCCGGCTCGATTTTGGCCTTGTTGTTCAACCCAGGTTCCCCTGGGCAGGCATCGGTCCGATGCTTGCCGAAATGGGTTGGCGAGTGAGTCCAACACCGCTGCACTTGCCGCTTCTACGCCGCTCGGAACGTCGAGTGCCCATATGGGTGCTGTCCTTCATGATTCTCGTAAGGCTCGAAGCTCTGCTGAACTCACTCGATCGGAAATTTGAACTCACGACTGAGACGCGTCGTGCTCCCCGAGGTAGAGTGTGCTGGGCGGAGTACGCCGCAAGAAGCCTGCGGAGAGCGTGTTTCTTGTCACTACCCTGTACGTTTCCGGATCTGCGCGATGATCGACTTCTGAAAGGTGCGCTTCGGCACGCCGTCGAGCGTCAGTTGCGGGCGCTGGAGAGTCAGAAAGAGCACGGTGCATTTGTGCACCGGCTGATTGAGTTTGGGCGGCAACTTCTTCGCCGAGTTCAAACTGTTCCGGTGCACGTGCCGTCTCCAACAACCCTTGGAGCATGGCTTCAACGTCCTTTGCGGACTGAGCATTTCGTCAACGGCCTGCAAGCGATCGAATGGACGATTGACGAGCGAGGACTCGCTGGTGTGAGCGACTTGGAAGGCATACCTTGGACGATGCCGATGGAGAAATTCTTCGAAGCTTGGGTCGAGACTGTCTTTCGGGTAGTTGCGCGGAGTACGGGAGCTCAGATGAAAGTTGGCCGCAAGCGGGAGACAACGCATCAAATCAATTGGGAGCCACCATATCTCGGCTCGCAGAAGTCACTCGCGCCGGACATCTGGTTGGATTGGGAATCTACAACACTGATCGTCGATGCAAAATATAAGCGCCATTGGGAAGAGCTGCAACGGCACTCGTGGCAGAGAGTGGAAGAAGAACTCCGGGAACAACATCGACACGATCTTCTTCAGGTCCTTGCTTACGCGAACATGGCGCGAACTTCACAGGTGATCGTGTGCCTGATGTATCCGTGCTCGCCCGAGAGCTGGACCTCTCTACGTGAACGCGGACGTCTGATTCATCGAGCCGAGCTTACGGTGGGTTCCCGGGCAGTGCATATTTGGTTGAGTGCCGTTCCAATGGCTGCAGCGCTGGAACGGATTGCTGTTCCGCTAGCTGATGAGCTGCGCAAGACCATCGGTAGCGTCTCGACGGGAAGCTCGCACTAGGGTGACTGCATAACTATGCTTTGGTTCGGTTAATCCGCTGACAGACCGCTCGAATCTACGACCTACTGGTCACGATATCTGCTGTACGGTCAAGAGTCGCCTAACGAACAGTGTTGTTGTTTGGAGCCCGCGCGAACCGTCTACTCTACACTCAGGAGAAACGATGTGTTCTGACGAGGTGGTACTCGAGACCGATTTGCCTTTGCCGCTGGTGGGGCGGGGCAAGGTGCGAGACATCTATGATGCGGGCGAGAGGCTGTTGTTTGTCGCGTCGGACCGGATTTCGGCGTTCGATTGCGTTCTGGGCAGCGGGATTCCGTGCAAGGGTAGAGTGTTAACCCAAATGTCGCTTTTCTGGTTCGATTTCTTGCGGGACATCGTGCCGTCACACCTGGCGACGGCAGACGTGAGTGAGTTTCCGGCGCTGACCGGACGATCGATGCTGGTGAAGAAGGCGCGGATGATTCCGGTCGAATGCGTGGCGCGTGGTTATTTGGCTGGTTCGGGTTGGAAGGAATATCAAGCGGCAGGTACAGTGTGCGGGATCCGGCTGCGAGCGGGCCTGCGCAATGGCGATCAATTGCCCGAGCCCATTTTTACGCCGGCGGCCAAAGCAAGGGACGGGCACGATGAAAATATCTCGTTTGCAACGGTAGTGGAACAAGTGGGGAGCGGGCTGGCAGAGCGCTTGCGGGAGTTAACGCTGCGGATTTACCAGAAGGCCTCCGATTATGCTCGCGACCGAGGCATAATTTTAGCTGACACTAAGTTTGAATTCGGTTTTGTAGGCGATGAACTTGTGCTGGCGGATGAAGTGCTGACGCCGGACTCTTCACGCTACTGGCCGGCGGATAACTATCAGCCGGGAGGCACGCAGTTTTCTTTTGACAAGCAGTATGTACGCGATTATCTGGAAACGCTCGACTGGGATAAAAAACCGCCAGCGCCGAAACTGCCGAGCGCGGTGGTGGAGAAGACGAGCGAGAAGTATCAGGAAGCCTATGCGCGTATTACCGGGCGACAGCTATGAACTGGTTTGACCTGGTGATTCTGTTGTTGATTTTGATGTCGGTAGTGGCCGGACTGCGATCAGGACTCGCGCGCGTGGTGGTGGGATTAGCAGCAACGGTAGCGGGACTGCTGCTCGGGTTTTGGTGCTACCGGCTGGTAGCAGCGTATTTAACACGATTCGTGGGAACTCCCGCAATCGCGGACATACTGGGGTTCCTGCTCATTTTCGTGGGCGTTTTGCTACTTGGTTCGCTGATCGCGGCATTACTGGCGCGCATTTTTCGCTGGATCGGTCTTTCGTGGTTCGACCATTTGCTAGGAGGAGTGGCGGGCTTTTTCCGCGGCGTATTAGTGGTGGCGGGGATGGCGGCGATTCTGGTGGCATTTGTGCCTTCACCGGCACCGGCTTTTCTAGCTCATTCGCGAATCATGCCGTATGCGAGCCAGATCGCGGCGGCGTTAGCGGAAGCGGCGCCGAGAGACCTGAAGGATTCATTTCTGCAGCAATGGAACAACTTGAAGCAGTATTGGGCGCATCCAGCGAATAAGCAGAGCCAGGTGGTATAAGCGGGGAGTGCTAATGAAGACCAGCAGCGCCTGTGAAATGCTTACGGGCTATCTCGATAAAGTTTGCGGTGAGAGGCCTGACTACTCCAACCTTAGTCCCGAGATCGATGGTGGTTCTCGCGTTTCCATAGACCTCTCGATAAACGGCGCCGGGCAGGGCAACGCTTGCGACGCAAGCGGGCGCGAGAGACACGCCAAGACCGGCCGCCACGAGACGCACGAGAGTTGGCCACTGCGGTGCATCCTGAACAATGTTGGGATGAAAGCCATCGTTTTGGCAGCAGGCGATCGTTCGGTCAAAGGCCAGCGGCCCCATGCGCCGGGCAAAAAAGACAAACGGCTCTTCCCGCAGATCTCGGATACGCAACTTGCGCTTACGGGTGAGAGCATGAACCGCAGGAAGAACGACAACATAACGTTCTTTAAATAGAGTGCCGAGCTGGACGCCTTTCGTAGGATCGCCATCGCGCAGAAAGGCCAGATCGATTGTGCCATCGAGCAGCGCGGCGAGTTGCGCGGAGGTGACCATCTCGCGCAGACGAAGTTCCACTTTCGGGTAGTGACGACGGTAGCTCTCAATCGCTAGAGGAAGATCAGTGAACATCACGGAACCGCTGAATCCGACAGTCAGCGTCCCTTCTTCGCCGCGCCCCAACCTTCGGACTTGTGCCAGATCGTCGTGAACCTTTTCGATTGTGCTGTTAGCGCGTTCGGCAAGGAGCTGGCCGGCCGGCGTGAGTTTCACACCGCGTGTAGTTCGCTCGAAGAGAGGATAGCCGAGGAGCATCTCAAGCCGTTTGATCTGCTGACTGAGAGGCGGCTGGGCGATTCCAAGGCGCATGGCTGCCTTGCTGAAGTGGAGGGTCTCGGCTACTGCCAGAAAATAACGAAGGTGCCGAAGTTCGACCCGTGTATCCATATCGCAATAATATAAATCTTCATATTTCAGCTATTGGACATCTAGCTTGCGTTGGCGTAGCTTGGGCAGAAGGACACGATGGCTGCTGGAGGCTACCGATGATGACCCCACAAACGACAGTGAAGATCCGCGAGTTCATGCCGGGAGATGAGGGCATCTTTCGAAGGCTCAACGAGGAGTGGATTACCCGCTATTTTGCTATTGAACCGAAAGACGAGGCTTCATTTTCCGATCCTCAACGAAGCATTCTCGATGGCGGAGGGAGAATTTTCTTCGCGGTGCGGCAAGGTGAGGTGGTTGGATGCTGCGCCTTACTCGCGAGGAGCGCCAGGGAGTTTGAAGTGGCCAAGATGGCAGTCAGCGAATCTTGCCGGAGGGAGGGTATCGCACGGCACCTTCTCGAAACGGTAATCGCGGAAGCACACGCGTCAGGCGCAACGCGTCTTTATCTGGAGACGAACAAAAAACTTCTGCCGGCGATCAGGCTTTATCAATCACTGGGGTTCCAGCATCTGCGGCCCGAGCGCATCATCGCATCTCCTTACGCGCGGGCGGACGTTTACATGGAGCTTTGTCTTTAGAGACACGCACATCCTTTTTCCGGATCCAGCAGTGGGCGGGCGCGGCGGGAGGGTCAGGCGAGGCGCCAGGAGGCAAGACTCGCCACAGCTTCGCGGCCGCCGAGGTCGGGGCGGATAGCGAGCTCGAGGACCGACACGGAGGGCAGATCGACCGCGTAGTCTTCGCGTTCGGTGGTAGAACCGGAAGGGCTGAAGTTCCATTGCTGGCGCACGATTTCGGTGGGCCGGCCCCCTTTTGCGGCCGACCAGCGAAGAGTAAATTCCTGGGTGCGCTCGGAATCGGGTTCATGGAAACGAAGCTGGATGCGGCGCAGGGAGACCGGCTCGTCGAAGATAATCCGGATTTGCTGTTCTCCGGCTTCGGAGGCACGCCAGCCGGGTCTGTCCTGCGAGCTGAACACAGATTCGACAGGGAAGCCGGGCTGTTCGGACGTGACCTCTACGGTGGCAATCTGTTCAAGGTCAAGCCAGCCTTCGCCTGATTGGCGGGCCGGCTCCGCGGTTTGCGATCCTACGATTCTCTTCTTCATAGTTCCCCTGTCAGAATACTAAGCTGTGGAAACGGAATGATCAACGATCTCTGGTACAAGAACGCGATTGTGTACTGCCTATCGGTCGCGACCTTTATGGATGCCGACGGCGATGGCATTGGCGACTTCAAGGGTCTGATGCGCAGGCTTGATTATTTGCAAGGCCTGGGAGTGACTGCGCTGTGGCTCATGCCATTTCAACCATCGCCGGGAAGGGACGACGGCTACGATGTCGCCGACTACTACAGTGTTGACCCACGGTACGGCACGCTTGGAGATTTTGTCGAGTTCACTCATGGATGCAAACAACGCGGCATGCGCGTGTTAATTGATCTCGTAGTGAACCACACCTCCAACGAACACCCCTGGTTCCAAGAGGCGCGGCAAGATGCAAACTCGAAATACCGGGACTGGTACGTGTGGTCGAAGAAAAAGCCGATGAATGCCACGGATGGCGTGGTGTTTCCCGGGGTTCAGAAGACGACCTGGACCCGAGACGATGCGGCCAAATGCTGGTACTTTCACCGTTTTTATAATTTTCAACCGGACCTGAACACGGGTCATCCGGAAGTGCAAGCGGAGATCTTGAAGATCATGGGGTTCTGGATCCAACTGGGGGTGTCCGGATTCCGTATGGATGCGGTACCTTTCGTGATCGCCCGGAAGGGAGCTGACGTGCAAAGGCATGTGGAGAACTACGAGATGCTGCGCGAGTTCAGCGAATTTCTGAGCTGGCGCGAGGGCGACGCTATCGTTCTGGGCGAGGCCAATGTGTTGCCAAGCACCGATTTGAAGTATTTCGGGACTGCCGGCGAGCGGCTCCAAATGATGTTTAATTTTCAAGTGAATCAGAATCTGTTTTACGCGCTGGCGACGGGGGACAGCCGTCCATTAGTGAAGGCCTTGGAGGCGACGAAGCCCCGCCCGGCCACGGCACAGTGGGGTCAGTTCCTGCGGAATCATGACGAGCTCGATCTGGGGCGTTTGAGCGAAAAACTACGCCAGGAGGTTTTCGCCGCGTTCGCGCCTGAGGCGGACATGCAACTTTATGGGCGGGGCATTCGCAGGAGATTGACTCCGATGCTCGAAGGCGACAGGCGAAGGATTGAACTCGCGTATAGCCTCATGATGACGCTGCCGGGCACACCCGTCATCCGGTACGGCGATGAAATTGGCATGGGAGATGACCTGAGGCTTCCCGAACGACAGGCAGCGCGGACTCCGATGCAGTGGTCCCGAGAGCCACAGGGCGGCTTCTCAAGCAATAGCGAAACAATCCTGCCGGTGATCAGCGGCGGCCCGTACGGTTATGAACACGTAAACGCCGCGGAGCAGCGCCGCGATCCTAATTCGTTATTGAATTGGATGGAGCGCATCATCCGCATGCGGAAAGAAGTTCCGGAGATCGGATGGGGTGATTTCAAAGTGCTGCCCAGCGGCGAAAACGATGTGCTCGCTATCCGCTACGACTGGCGGGACAACTCGGTGGTGGTGGTGCACAATCTGGGTGCGAGACCGTGCGAAGTCAGGTTGAAAGTCGGGCTTCAGGGGAAAGAGGGAATCCAGCTTGTCAATCTTCTTTCCTCCGATCACAGCGTGGCTGATCGATCGGGGAGGCATCGGATTCTGTTGGAGCCTTACGGGTACCGGTGGTATCGCGCCGGCAATCTAAGCTACATTCTGAAGCAGACCGATGCTTAAAAAGATTCGCGCGGGTGGCGTTCTCTAGGCGAGATGGGGAATTACGTAAGGCGCGCGATAGTGGGGATGCGCCAGCGCGTTGGCCTGCTGACTCTCGAAGCGTTCCTGCTGGGGATCGAATTTGAGTAATTGACCGCCCAGCCGATAGCTGATATTCGCCAGATGGCATAGATCGGCGCTCTGACGCCCGATTTCGATATCGGCGTGGAGGTCCTGATACTTTCGGCTGCGCACAGCCGCGAGGAAGTTCGCGAGATGAGGAGGGAATGGATCTTCTTTCGCGTCCTCCGATTGAACCAGCTTGGCGGGATCACCTTTATAGACGCGATAGCCTTTGCCATCGAGCGCCATCCAGCCTTCACTGCCATAAAAGAGATCGCCAATGGTATTGCCGCTCGAATCGGTTTCGAGGCCGCCTTCGCCGCCGGTCTGCAGGCCGCGCACTTCGAAGACAAGCTCCTTGCCGCCATAATCGAAGCGCGCGAGGAGTGTGTTGGGGGTTTGCTGATCGTCGTGGTAGATGTACTTGCCACCGGTGGCGACGACGGAATGCGGAAGTCCGACGCCGAGGCCCCAGCGTGCAATATCCATTTCATGGACGCCCTGGTTTCCTATGTCGCCGTTACCGGTGTCAAAGAACCAATGCCAGTTGTAGAGAAAATGATTCTTGCTGAAAGGAATCATGGGAGCGGGCCCGCGAAATTTATCCCAATCGACACCCGGCGGGACCGGCTCGTCGGGAGTGTGGCCGATCGATTTGCGGCGCTTGTAACATAGGCCTTTCGCCAGATAGACCTGCCCGATGGCGCCGTCCTGAAGAAGTTGTACGGCGCGAATTTTGTGGGCCGCGCTGCGGCCTTGCGAGCCAACTTGCACGATGCGCCCGTATTGGCGGGCGGCGGCGACCATCTGCAGTCCTTCGTAGGGGTCATGGCAGGCAGGTTTTTCGATGTAGACGTCTTTGCCCGCCTGGCATGCCCAGACGGTCGCGAGCGCATGCCAATGATTGGGGAGCGGCATGGAAACAGCGTGAACGTTTTTGTCGGCGAACACCTCGCGCATATCTTTGTAGCCTTTTGGCGTTTCACCGGTGAGCTTTTTCACCAGCGCCTGGCTGCGCTCGAGGTTGGCTTGGTCTACATCGCAGAGGGCGTAGATCGCGGCATCGGGTTGTTTGGCGTAACCATGAATGTGCGCCTGGCCGCGGCTGCCGACACCGACGACCGCAACGTTGATACGGTCGTTACTGCCCGAAGCATGCGCGGCCGCGAAGGCGGACAAGGCAGATGCCTGGAGGAATGTCCGGCGGCTGGTAGATGTCATCGTGTAATTTAATCTCCTTCTGAAGGTGCGTTAAGCAAACTATATCTTGTGTGCGAGCGAACGGGATTGGAGCGGTCCCGAATACCCGTTGCTTACGTGCGCGGTTCTGTAGCGGCGAAGGAACGATAAAGCGCAGCCAACTGAGCAGGCGAGAGTTGTCCATCATAGATGACTACTCGATAACGGAAGGTGATCGACTTGCGTTCGGGTACGGTCCAGCTGCCGTCTTTATTTGCGTCGCGGGTGAACTCTCGAGCTGCGAATGGATTGGCGGCCAGCAGCCCGTAAGAACGGGCGTGCCAGGTGGTAGGGTGACGAAAACTCTTGGGGCTGTCGAAAACTACCACGCCCACCGGCTTTCCCGAAACAATGCCGGAATAGGCGACCCAGTCGGCGGGTTTTCCCCAAATTTCGGGCTCGCCATGAGCACCGTTGGAATTGATCATGTGATCGTGGGGTGCGCTGAGGGCCGGCCCTAATCGAACGGCAAAAGTGCCTTCTTTGGTGTCGCCGAAGGTGACCGGACCGTGATTTGCAAGGATGACGAACTGGCAATCGATGGTTCGGGTTTGTTCGTCACCGTGAAATTGAAAAGTTTGGGTTTCCTGCGCGATCACGCGACCGCTCGGAGCTAAAAGGTTGAATTGAGCGTCCAACGAGCCACCATCGGGACCGCCACTCGCATCGCCCAGTTTCGTAAAGGAGAGCCGGCCGAAGGCTTGATGCGACTCGCTGCCATAGTACTTTTGGAACACTTGTTCGGTCCAGAAACTTAGTCCGTCGATGTTGCCATGACCGAAATAGAGTGGTCTCTGATGAGGTTCGAAGGACGGGCTTTTCGCGTCGTCAGTCGTCACAGCATTGGCCACGGGGAAATGTCTGCTGATGACGATACCGGAGGCGGTGCGTAGCGGCATCAGGTAGGGCTTCGCGACAGCAGCGCCGAAGTAATAGGTCGTAAATGGGTGGCCACCGATGGTGATTGCAATCTGGTCGGCGGTTCGTTGCAGTTGGACGGGGGCAGCGGTTAGAACGGCACTAAAAAGGCAGGCGATCACGGATCGCTTATTCATTGGGTCAATGTATCAAGCGAGGCTGAAGCTTCGCCTGGCGTTGCGGCTCGAACCTAGATACTTTACCATGGATCCACATGTCGATCCAACGAATGGAGCACGTCGGCATCGTGGTTGACGACCTCGCGGCGGCAACCGAGTTCTTTGTCGAACTTGGACTCGAGCTGCAGGGCGAGGGGCGGGTCGAGGGCCGCTGGGTGGACCGCGTCGTGGGGCTCGACGGTGTCCGGGCAGAGATCGCGATGCTGCAGACTCCGGACGGCCACGGACGACTCGAGCTGACGAAATTCCACACGCCATCGATGCAGGATGGCAACCGGCACGCGCCGGCGAACACACCGGGCATCCGCCATGTCGCATTCGCCGTCGAAGACATCGACGGCGTCCTCGCCGGCCTGCGAGCCCGCGGCGCTGAGCTCGTCGGCGAGCTGGAGCGCTACGAGAACAGCTACCGGCTCTGCTACGTCCGCGGCCCCGAGGGGGTCATCGTCGAGTTGGCGGAGCACATCGGCTAACAGGCTCCGGTCCGTCGCCGCCCCCTACCAACCGAGCGAGCCGAACTAGTCTCCTGTCCTCGCAAAACAAACCTTGTGCTCACGATGAGATGTCGTGTCAACCTAGTACGTGCCGAAACGAAGAAGCCTTCTCGCTCTTGATTGGATGAATTTCTTTCTGGCCGATGTGGAGACCGGCGTTGGCCCGTTTATGGCGACATATTTTGTATCGGC
>DATAYL010000623.1:0-4040 GCA_036272575.1 Bryobacteraceae bacterium
GTGTTCGAGGGATGGATGCCGTCGAGTGAAAACAAACCCCCGAAGAAATTTGTGCTGAGCTCCTGATTGCCGAGTTGATAGCCGGACGCATAGACTTTGCTCACCAGAGCATTCACATCCACCAGTACTCCGCCATGCGCGGCGGTCTGCGTTTCGATGATCGTGTTATAACAATTGACCGTTTGCCGAACCATCAGAGCTTCGTCCTGAGTAAGAACGCAGGGAACAGCAGTGACGCCGAGCGCGGTCAGGGGAGAAGGGCAGCTTGCCGGAAGAGGCCCCGTCGTCTTGCCGGAAAGAATCGCGTCAACCGCTGCTTGGGCCGACGGACGAACGAAATCATTGGGCCCGATACCGAGCATCGCAGTGACGGTTGACAGTGGTAGCTGCGACTCGAGCGCGATGGTCGAGGCAGATGTGAAGTAAGCAATTTCGGTGACATCCGGAACCGTCGCAGTAATGAGCTTTGCACCTGTGGCTGTAAGTGTGTCGAGCACTTGCTGGTAGTCGGCCGCAAATTGATCGACCGGTGTGAGCGTGCTGAGCTGGCCGGTAAGTGCCGGGACGAGCGCATCGTTGTTGCCGAGCCACTCGATCATAATCGTGGGCTTCAGTGCAACTGCTGCTTCGATCTCAGTGGGCGCTTTCCCCTGGAAAATCGCCGGGAAGCCGAGCACGATCGTGGCCCACTGTTGTACTGGGTTTGTGGACGAGAGGTCGGGACGCAGCGTCAGCGCCGTGCCTACGTTAAGCCCCGGAACCGCCACGTTAGTCGGCTGAACGAATGGATTGTCGCGCGGGAAAATAAGCGACCCAGGCACCGGCTGAATATCTACCGGCGGTCCCAGGGTCACCACCTGTAATTGGTTAGGCGCGCCAGGATAGGGAACCAGCGGCAGCGTCAAAGGCCAACCGGCTTGTTTCGCGATCACGCTCGCATAGCTATTAGGTTGTTGCGAATCGAGCAGAGAGAAATTCTGGACGCCAGCCGATAGCGAGTCGCCGACCACCACAAACCGATCCGATGGCAGGGCGTTTCTTCCGGACTCAGCATGGATGCACCAAGATGTGGCTGTTAAAGACAGTAATACAAACGCAGCTTTCATATATTCCTCCGATAATCTATAAATTGGGTTTATCTCGTTAGTACTTCTGGACAGTTACTTCCGGACTAGACGTAACTAGATACTATTCGGAGATTCGCCTACTTTCAAGAGAATCTCACTCAGATTTTTCTTATCTTTTTGCAAACCTAACAATGGAATTCAAGATCCTGAATTCCATACCGGTTATTAGCGTAAACCTTGTATCTTTAACCAATCGGCCAACCGATCGGGCCAGGTCCGAAGCACAGGATCATTCTTTGCGAGCCCAACGCCATGGCGGCCTTTCAAATAGATGTGCATCTCAGCGGGAACGCCGGCCTTGCGCAGCGCGAGGTAAAACAACACGCTATTTTGAACTGGTACCACTTGATCTTCAGTCGTATGAAAAAGGAAGGTAGGCGGAGTTCGATCCGTTACTTGTGTTTCGTTGGAAAGCGAGCGCACCAGGTTCGGATCTGGTTTATCGCCCAGCAACGCGTGCAGCGAGCCCATGTGAACGTAAGGGTCCTCCAGGCTGATCACTGGATAAGCAAGAATCATGAAATCTGGCCGCGAGCTTTGCTTTTCAATGGGATCGGCTGCGCTTGAATCACCGCTATCGAAATGCGTTCCGGCAGTCGATGCCAGATGTCCGCCCGCGGAAAAGCCCCAGACGCCGATGCGGTTCGGATTGATCCCATATTCTGCGGCGTGAGCGCGCACGTAGCGGATTGCTCGCTGAGCATCCCAGAGCTCGACCGGATAATGATACTTAGGACCGAGACGATACTTCAGGATGAAGGCAGAGATGCCGAGCTGGTTGAGCCACTCGCCAACGGCGGTACCTTCGTAGTCAAACGCAAGGTGAACATATCCGCCGCCGGGCAAAACCACTACTGCGGTTGATGTCTTGTTGCCTGTCGCCTGATAAACGGCCAGACTTGGCTTGTCCGGCGGTTCGCTGCCCTGCGCGCCGGGAGCGCTTCCGGTCCACAACGGAATGACGGGATGCTGCGCGGCCCCGGGAAGCGCAGCCATGAAAAACAACAGAGCCGCGCGCGTTAGCAAGCGGCCACCACTAGATGCCCATTTCTTTCTTGCAAGCCGTAAATTGCTCGGCTGCGAATTCCACTTCCTCGGCGGTATGCGCGGCCGAAATCTGTACACGGATTCGGGCTTTACCCTGCGGCACGACGGGGAAGGAGAAACCGATCACGTAAACACCCCGCTCTAACAAAGCATCGGCCATGCGATTGGCCAAGGCCGCGTCGCCCAGCATCACTGGAACAATGGGATGCTCTCCCGGCAGCAGATTGAAACCCGCGGCAGTCATACGCTCGCGAAACAGCCGCGTGTTAGCGAATAGTTTTTCGCGCAGATCGTCCGATTCGGTAAGCAGTTCAAGTACTTTGAGTGAAGCCGCGGCAATCGGCGGCGCCAACGTGTTCGAAAAAAGGTAGGGCCTGGATCTCTGGCGCAAGAACGAAACGATTTCCCTGCGCGCGCTGGTATAACCGCCGCTCGCTCCTCCTAGCGCCTTGCCAAGCGTGCCCGTGATAATGTCGATCCGCTCCATCACGTTGTGATGCTCGGGGGTGCCGCGGCCATGCCGACCCATGAAACCCACCGCATGCGAGTCGTCCACCATGACCATGGCGTGGTACTTGTCCGCCAGATCGCAAATCTCAGGGAGCCGCGCGATGAAACCGTCCATTGAGAAAACACCGTCGGTTGCAATCAACTTATGTCGTGCTCCGCTTGCTTCCTTCAGCTTGTTCTCCAAATCCTGCATGTCGCCATTTTTGTAGCGAAAACGCGCTGCTTTGGAGAGCCGTATGCCGTCGATGATGCTGGCGTGATTCAATTCGTCGGAGATGATGGCGTCTTCGGCTTCCATCAAGGTTTCAAAGAGTCCGCCGTTTGCATCGAAGCAGGAGCTATACAGAATCGTATCCTCGGTGCCGAGAAACTGGCTCAGCTTCTCTTCGAGCTTTTTGTGAATCGTTTGTGTGCCGCAAATAAAGCGGACACTCGCGAGGCCGTAACCCCATTTATCGAGCGCCTCGCGCGCGGCCGCTAGAATCGCCGGATGATTGGCTAGCCCCAGATAATTGTTTGCGCAAAGTATCAATACCTCTTTGCCGGCGACTTTGACTTCGGCGCTCTGCGGAGTCTCGATGGTCCGTTCGCGTTTGAATAAACCGGCCTCTTCAATGCCGCCGATCTTTTCGCGAAGATAAGTTCCTACATTTCCATACATTCCGGTTAACAGTCCTTTACGTTGACGGCAAGCCCGGCCAGCGCAGTCTCTTTATAGCGCGACTGCATGTCAAGGCCGGTCTGATACATGGTTCGAATTACTTCATCGAGCGACACTTTATGCTCGCCCGTTCCCTGCATAGCCATGCGGCAGGCATTGATGGCTTTCACGGCTCCGAAAGCATTGCGCTCGATACACGGGATCTGCACGAGGCCGCCGATCGGATCGCAAGTCATACCCAGATGATGCTCCATGCCGATCTCGGCCGCGTGTTCTAGTTCCTCATTGGTGCCTCCGAGCGCGCCGACCAGTCCGCCCGCGGCCATCGAGCAGGCGACTCCGACTTCCCCTTGGCATCCGACCTCCGCGCCCGAAATAGAGGCGTTCTCCTTGTAGAGAATTCCGATCGCGCCGGCCGTCAACAGGTAGCGCAGTAGTCCCTCCTCAGATGCTTCAGGCACAAACTGGCGATAGTACCGTCCGACGGCCGGTATCAGACCAGCGGCGCCGTTTGTAGGAGCGGTCACAATGCGCCCTCCCGCCGCATTTTCTTCATTGACGGCCATCGCGAATACATTGACCTGGTCCATAGCCAGAAACGGATTTGCGGTTTGGTTTTCTTCGATTTTTTTCCAAAGACGCGGAGCCCGGCGACGCACGTTTAAGCCCCCCGGCAGAATACCTTCAGTTGCGAG
>DATAYL010000624.1:0-5710 GCA_036272575.1 Bryobacteraceae bacterium
GCCGGTAGTGTGCGTGACTCCGTCCTCTGCTCCAACTCCAGTCGCTCCTCCATCGTCAGGGTGATTGCCTCGCCAGCAAAGGGCATATCACATTCAGACACCCACAGCCTGCTAATTGTTTCTTAGCGACGCGCCACTAGAACTACCACGGTTCAGGCTGGACCGCGGAGTCCACAATGAAATAATCAAGTCGACGCTGCGAAGAAACGAGTTCGAGGTCCAGCTGGGTGCGAACTGCCTCAATCAGCGACTTCGGGTTTGAGGGATCCCACTTCAACTCAAAGTCGAAGTGATTAGAAAGCCCAGTCTCGTCGACGATTGATTTGCCGAGTGCCCGCTCGGCAGTTGTGACTAGGAATGATAGCGGCACTGAAACTGCAGTGATGTCCCCATCCTTACCCCAATGGCTGGAACCTTTCGGACCGGCGGAGCGCAACTTCGGTTTTATTCCTGCGCGGCATTGGAGCACGTATACATCCGTTTCGCGAGATTCTTTGTGCCCCTTGAGTTGAAAGGCCTCTTCCAAGGTTCGGCGCAAGAGGGTGACACGTTCCTTCTCGCTGAGATTCTGGGCGGCCAGCGCGACGTCGTAGCGTGCTGTGGTCAGCGCCGCGGCAACAATGATCCGATTTTCAGGCACGCCATATGCACCAGAAAGCAACATGGGAAGGCGGAGCCCCCAAGCGTTCCAACTTTTCCCGGTCTTCCCACTGATTGCCCCGGGTGAAAATCCAGTCACATCAACAGGACCAGCGGGCCGCAGCATGGCGTTATAGAAGGGGTCTGGTAACGCCTGAAGCTTCGCAGCGGGTGTTCCCTCCATCGAGTAGGTGATCGCCTTGCCCGTTAGCAAATTTTCAATGAATTCGGCGGTCAGATCGGAGGCGTTACCAATCCCGCGAAGCGTGCCAGTGCCGTCTACAAGGACCGTAGTTGGGCGACCAACAATGTTATAGGTCTTGAATGTCTGTTCGTCGGAATCCAATCCAATCCACCCGGAGATTGGATAATCCTTTACGAAGCGCTGAACGATATCTGGTTCTTCGTCGGTAAGCGATAGAAAGCGCACCGGCTTGTTCTGGAATTGCTCGTGTAACCTGTTTAGGTGGGAAATCTGGTCGCGACAGCCCGCGCACCAAGTCGCCCAAAACTCCAGCACTACGACATTCCCCTTGAGACTTTCCCACGTAACCTTTGTTCCTGGAGGTGCCTGCAAAAGCTGCGTCAGTGTGAGGGGCGGCGCGGACGCACCAATTTCAACATTGCTGGCTCTACATAAACTTGCAAACGTTAAAACAGTCAGGAATGTTCTCATCGAGACCTCATTAAGTAAGACGATTGCGCGGCGAAGGCGTTTAAGGAAGTTCCGTAGGCTCTGCCCGGCGTTCGGAACGCCTGTTTGGGAGGCGCGCCCCGACGGTGTGGTCCGTGATGAAAGTCTCGTTGGGAGTTTGCGCGTTGGAGCGCCAGTACAGGGGCGACGTTCGTCACGGTGGTCGAGATAGCGAAGGAGACCAAATGTTGGTGGACGATTTTAAATTTTATGTAGATATTGATTTGGCGGCCACAAAACACCGGGCGTGTGTCGTGGATCGGACCGGAAAGGTGATCTGAGAATTACACGTTGAACACAGTGGTCCTGGACTGACCGACTTCATCCGGTCGTTAGACAAGCTCACCGGAAACACCAGTGTAGACCACGTTGCCATCGCCGCGGAAACCCCACGGGGGGCTGATTGTCGAAAGCGTTCTGTAGCGCGGATATTCAGTATTTCCGATTAATTTGAAGCAGCTTGATCGGTTCCGTGACCGCCACACTGTGGCTGGTGCAAAAGACGATCGACGAGACACCTTTGTTTTGGCCGACTCGCTGCGTTCGGATCCAGCCGCTCTTTAGGCGGTTAGCGCGGGAGTGTGTGAATATCATGCGCTTGCGCGAACTGTCCCGGCTCGAAGATGATCTCACTCAAGATCATAATCGACTCATAAATCAGCTGCGCGAACAGCTGCATCGCTACTTCCCTCAGCTGCTCCAGCTCAGCGCAGCGGCGGAGGATCCATGGCTATGGGATCTGATTGATATGGCTCCTGGGCTTGCCGCAGTGCGAAGATTAACACGCGGACGCATCGAGCGCTTGTTAAAACAGCATCGTATTCGCCGGCGCACTGCCGATGAGGTCATGACTGCGCTGCGGGTCAAGGCGCTCAATCTTGCGCCAAGTACCACGGAGGCGGCGAGCGAACATGCATTGCTTCTACTGCCGCGGCTTCGATTGATTCGGAAGCAACGACTGGACACTGCAACTCGAACAGAGAATCTGCTCGATGAGTTCGCCGCAACGGGTTCCGATAGAGACCATCCCGAATCGGCCCGACACGAATCACAGTGCCTGATTGTTTCCCATTGCCTGCCATCCACAACCGAATCGCGGACTCAACACATGCAAACCATATGGTTGAGCTTTGCAGAACTCCTTCTTCCTCGGAGTGTTAGGCGTACTGAAAAGGTTTCCGTTCCGGACTTGCCTGTGATAACAAATAGGCAATATGCCTTACCGATTCTTCACCCTCCCGGCTGTTTGGGCTTTCATTACGATGGCTGCGGCAGGTGCTGCGGAACGGGCAACTGTGAACGGAAAAGTCGTGGGCGCCGACGGACAACCTGTGGAACACGCAACGGTACTGGTTTACGAGGCGCGAACGAGACAGGGCTACAGCGCGTATTGCCCTACTTGCTGGGTGGATTGCGGCAAGCGGACGATAACCGATGGCGAGGGTACGTATTCGATATCAGGGCTAAATCCCGATCTCGTTTTCAAATTGCTGGTTGTGAGGAATGGATATAAAACGGTCTTCCTCGATAAAGTGGATCCTTCAAAAGGAGCCGCCGAAGATGCGGTTTTGAAAGTGGCGGCTGTCGTGGCAGGGCCATCCCAGGCGGTACAGGGCCGCGTTGTCGATGACCACGGAAACCCGCTCAGGGATGTGGTGGTCGAGCAGCAGGGAGTTACGTTCAATGGACCGCGAGGGCCTGGTCGATCGTTTGGCCCGGACGATTCTCCGGATTGGATTCAGCCCCTGGCGGCGACGGACGAACATGGTGAGTTTGAGATTGCCTATACCAAACCTGCCGTCGAGATTACGCTGAACGTTTCTCCACGTGCGATGGCGCCAAAGCTGGTAACGCTGCCCACCGGGCCGGAGAAAAGAACGATCAGTGTTACACAAGGCGCAACCCTCCGCGGCCCTCTGTTGCAGCCTGACGGGACACCCGCTGCGAATGCTGAAATCGGGGTGTTTGTACACAGCCGCATGGCGGGAACGGTATTCCCGGAGGTTCGCATTGGGACGAAAGACGACGGGACGTTTGCAATCACAAATATTCCAGCTGGAAGAATCTGGTACGTGTATCCGAAGGTGGAGTCACTTGCGGCCCGTGGGCTGGCTGGTGACGCCGTGCTAGTTGAGACAAAAGACGACGGAGAAGAGGTGGACGTGGGCACTATAAACCTGCGGACTGGCTACACGCTGCGAGGCAAACTTATGCTGTCCGATGGCAAGCCAATTCCACCGGATATGCACGTGACGCTTTCTTCTGATGCTGCATTCGATACTCAGATTGCGACGGTTGCAGAAGACGGCAGCTTTGAATTTCGGGGCTTGCCGAAAGGGGTTTATTCGATTGCGCCGGGCGTCCGGGGATATAAACCGAAGGACGGCTTTTACGGCGAGGTGCTGATCAATCGTGACGGCAAGAGCATCGTAGTTCCTATGAGTCCGGCACCCCGCTAGCAATTGCTCTGACGGTATCGGCGACTCGTTCAATGCCTCTGCCGGCAAAACTTTGCGATCTGCACCGCGGCAACTGAGGACTCATCGCGATTCACATCGAGCTATTGCTTCAGCCGTCGGCAATCAGGACAGTGGTCAGAAAACCGGGTTTCGGGACATTGACGTGATGGACGCTCATCGGAAGCGGGTGAGGAGGCCCGCCCCGATGAAGCGATCAAAATCAAAGCCGAAGAGTGCTCCGAAGCGCGTGCTGCGGCTTCCCGACTTGGACCATACGAAGCTGTCCGTTTTAAATACCTTGGGTTCGCCGCAATCGCAACGAGCGTATAGCATCGCAATCGATGATTTCATCGGATGGTACTGCTCGGAGCCGCGCATCGCATTCAACAAGACAGTCGTGCTTCGCTATCGCATCCAGTTGGAAGCAAGGCATCTAGCCCCGGCGACAATCAATCTGCGGTTAGCCGCCGTGCGCCGGCTCGCCTACGAAGCTGCCGATGTCGGATTGCTCAGCCCGGACTTGGCCGCCGGCATTCGGCGCGTCAAAGGCGCAAAGCGTTTAGGTGTGCGCTTGGGAAACTGGCTCAGCGCAGAGCAAGCGAAAGAGTTGCTCCGGTGCCCAAGCGGAGAGGTGCTGATCGGCAAACGTGATCGCGCCATTCTCGCCCTGTTGCTCGGGTGCGGGCTGCGTCGCTCGGAAACCGCTCAGCTTACCTTGGAACATTTCCAGCGCCGGGATGACCACTGGGCCATTATCGATCTGTTCGGCAAAGGCGGCCATATTCGATCCGTGCCCGTTCCGGACTGGGTAAAGAGCGTCGTCGATTGCTGGACTGGCGCGGCCCAAATCGAATCCGGCGGCCTATTTCGGTGCGTGACAAAGTACGGAACGGTATGGGGAGAAAAGATCACCGAGAAGGTGATCTGGCACGTTGTTCGCAAATACGCAATATGCACCCACCTTGGGAAGATTGCGCCTCATGACTTGAGGCGGACCTGCGCCCGCTTGTGTCACGAATCGGGCGGCGAACTGGAACAAATCCAATTCTTACTTGGGCATGTCAGCGTACAGACAACCGAACAGTACCTGGGCTGCAAGCAACGGTTCCGATCCGCTGTGAATCATCACATTGGCATCGAGCCCGATGAGGAATAACTACCCACGTGGCTGCGTCTATCCTCGCAGGACTAAGCTTGGCCACGATTTTGCTCACCACCAGAACGCCTGCGTTTTCCATTCAGTGTCTTAAATCCGCACATTTTGGCCAATGAATAGAGCCTTGATCGATCCTGCATCAATCAGCCGCGATCTGTCGCATTGCCATGCCGGGGGAATTCAAGCAGTATGACTGCACCCTAGGATTGCAAGAATGCGTGATGCCAGGATTTTTACTTTGCGTGCGCTCTGCGCGGCCTGCGGTCAAACTTCCACGATTCCGGTCAATTGAAACGCGTGTTGAGCTTCTGTATTGGCCATGAACCACTTCCAAATATTCCCGGTGCGGAGATTCTCGGCGCTCAGGAGCGTAATCCCGACATCGATGCCAATCACGTCGGCAGCCTGCCAGGCGGTAGTGGGATTAAATGCGTCCACAAAACCGTATCGTTGATAGATACGATCACCGAATCGGTCTTTCATTGCGTGTAACGCAGGTAAGCAGATATCGGGCGCGAACATGAGCGATCCGGCTGCGGCGCAAGGAACCACGGACCCGTCGATTGGCCCCTTGCGCGGCGGACCTCCCCATGCTTTATAACCGTGCGGACTCGCCGAACCGGTAATTCCCCAAATGTCGGCAGAGTAGCCCGGAAACTCCTTTTCGAGATCCATACAGAAGGCGCGATGCGCCCGCGTAGCTGTCGCGGAATTTTGAAACCATTCGACATGGAGCCCGCGCCGCTCGCGGCGCTTCCGAAA
>DATAYL010000625.1:0-3162 GCA_036272575.1 Bryobacteraceae bacterium
GTTTGAACTGGAACGGGGCGTTCAGAAGATGCACTTGGTAGCAGAGACTTGTCCAAGCGCAGAACTTCACTAGAGCTCAATATTACACTTCGCTCAATTACGTTCTGCAACTCGCGAATATTGCCAGGCCAGGCATAGGACTGAAATAGCTCCAGGGTGGACTTGTCGATGGAGCGGATGCTCTTGCCGATGCGCCTTGCATGGCGCTGGATGAAATATTCGACGAGCATCAGAATGTCATCCTTGCGCTCCCTAAGCGGCGGGACTTCGATGGGAAAGACATTCAGCCGATAGTACAAGTCCGCACGAAAGGCACCCCGGGCAACGGCCGCCTTCAGGTCGCGGTTGGTGGCAGCGATTACGCGCACATCGACCTTGATGGCCTGCGTGCCGCCGACCCGCTCGAATTCGTGTTCTTGCAATACCCTCAACAGCGCCACCTGAGTGTCAAGCGGAATTTCGCCTACTTCGTCCAGAAAAATCGTTCCTCGATCCGCTAATTCAAAGCGACCCATACGCCGCTCCGTGGCCCCGGTGAATGCTCCCCTCTCATGTCCGAACAACTCCGAAGAAATCAGGGAAGGCGCCAAGGCTGCGCAGTTCATGCTGACGAAACGGCGGTCAGACCTCATGGATCGCTTGTGGATAGCGCGCGCGATGAGCTCCTTGCCAGTGCCCGTCTCCCCGTTGATGAGAACGGTGGAGTCGGTTGGGGCAACTTTGGCGACGCTTGCAAGCGCAGCTTGCAGCGCGGCTGAGGCGCCGATGATTTCCTCGAACATCGACGCCTGGTCGATCTCCTCGCGGAGGGCAATGTTCTCCTGTTGCAGTCTCTCCTCCGCCCTCTTGCGGTCTTCAATGTCAGTCGCGGCAACATACCAGCGCATGATCTGGCCATTTTCGTCGCGCATGGGGTTGCAACGAGCCAGAAACCACCGATAGCTCCCATCATCTTTGGCTAAGAGGCGCAGCTCCAACTCGAAACCAGATCCACTCGAGAGAGCATGATTATATTGATCGTTCACCCTTTCCCGGTCATCAGGATGAGTGAACTCGCCGCGATCTAATCTTTGCCACTCTTCAAGGGTAATGCCCAGGTAATTGAGCAAGGTGCGGTTAGCGTAAAGACGTTCGCGACAGGCTCCGTATACCGCAACGTGTTGCGGCGCAAAGTCCAGCACCTGCCGGAACTCCATTTCATTTCTGCGCAGTTCCTCCTCGGCTCTCTTGCGTTCGGTAATGTCTATCGTGATGCCAGCGTACTCGCCGGGGGGGCCGGATTGTTTGAGAACCGGATGACCAATTGCGTGCATATATTTCACTGGGCCGCCCGGAATTGCGATTCTGTACAGCATATCCATATCCCCGCCAGATCGTAGCAAGGTTTGGAAAGTCTCGAGCACACGTTCTTGATCCTCGGGATGAACACGATGGAGGAACTCTTCGAATGCCGGCATACCCTTTTCCGGATCGAAGCCAAACAAGCGGGTATGTTCCGCGGACGAGTGAAGGGGTTCCCCGGTAAGAATGTCAAGCCCCCAGCTACCCGCATGCGTCAGACGCTCACCTTCTGCCAAATACGTCTCGCTCCGGCGCAGGGCTTCCTCGGCGCGCTTTCGCGTACTCAAATCAAGAGTGAAGGCAACGCCCTCGCTGCCGCCTTCTTCAAACAGCGCGGCGGCGATCAGCACGGGCACGCGGCTGCCATCTTTCCGGAAGTACTCCTTCTCGAAGGGCTGCAAGCTCCCGCTCTTCTTGAGCTCTGGTATCCAGCACCGTTCGTCGTGCTCAAGCCATTCCGGCGGGGTCAGGTCCGTCCAACGCAACCGGCCAGAAACGAGATCCTCCTGGTCGTATCCCACCATACGAAAAAACGCATCATTCGCCTCAAGAATCTGCCCGTCAAGACTCCAGGTAAAGATCCCGACGATGTTCGCGTCGACCAGCCGTCGGATCCTGCGTTCACGATCTTCAAGATCACGATAGAGGCGGGTATTCTCAAGGGATATCGCTGCCTGCGATGCAAGTACCTTCAACACCCTGATGCGGTCAGGAGTGAAAACGTGAGCCGTCAAATTGTTTTCGAGGTGGAGAATACTGATGAGTTTGCCCTTGTTGATCAATGGCAAAGTAAGAATGGAGCGCGGGCGGCGCTGAACGATGTAGAGATCCGCAGAAAATGGATTCTGAGATGATGCGTTCCCGAGAATCACGCTCTCTCGAGTCCGCAACACGTAGCGAACGATGGACTCCGGGTACATGGCTCCGTTCGCGGACGCGTTCCCCAGATACACGGTGACATTGTTTCCGCTGGTCGTGGCCTCTGCCGCTACCTGCAGATCATCACCTTGCGGAAGGATCAGGAGACCTCGTTCGGCGCCCGCTTGCTCGATGGCCGCACGTAAGACCCTGTCGATGAGTTTTCCCAAAACCATCTCGCCCGCGACTGCCTGTGAGACTTTGATCACTGTGCCCAGATCCAGGACCTCGGAAGGCGCCAGGATTGTGCTCGTCGGCGTCGAGATGGGTCTTTCTTTCTTGAGGTGAGGGTATAACTGGTCGAACTGCTTTACTTTGCCTTCAGCCCCCCAACGCTCATAACAATATCGGGCTTCGAGCAAATACGAATCCGCTATCTTGTCGAAGCCCCGCACCGCATAAAATCGTGCGGCTATCTCGTAGGCGAGCCCCTCAATTTGTACAAAGCCATTCGCGTGCGCTGAGCGGATTGCCTTTTCATAGAGCTGCTCCGCGTCGAGAAGACGGCCTTCGATACGCGCAATCTCGGCCCCCACCAATGCAGCACGATTTTCGAAATTCTCAGCGCAATTCTGCGCCCAAATATCGAGTTGTCGTTGATGAAGCGCCAGAGTCTCCAAATGCTGCTGGCGTTGGTTGGGTGATACGGAGTCGCAGGATGCTGCACGAGACAGTGCGGCATAAAAGTGATAGTCGACCTGATCAAAAAAGCCGGATAAGGTCCAGAGCAGCCGTTGCGCCTTCGCGGAGGCTTCCATGGCCACCGGATAATCGCCCGCGAGATAGCGCGCCTGCAACTTCCGGATCCAGTACCAGCACTCGGCGAGCGCCAAGGCCGGGTTTCCGGTGAGATGATGTTCGAACTGGAGCTCCTCAATTTGTCCGCCATTGAAGCAACCAAAT
>DATAYL010000626.1:0-3857 GCA_036272575.1 Bryobacteraceae bacterium
GCCGCATGGGCTCGGAAGAACCGACGATCTCCTCGAACATGGAAGATTCGATTTCCTCGCGCAGCGCGACGTTTTCGTTTCTCAGCCTCTCTTGCTCAGTCTTTTGCCTTTGGATGTCAGTGCCAGTGACATACCAACGAACGATATTTCCCTGGTCATCTCTGAAAGGGTTGTACTGAAGAAGAACCCACTGGTATTGTCCGCCCGGTCGCTTTGACCGTATTTCCAATTCGAATGGTTCGCCGCGCGAAAGACCCGCGCAGCGTTTGGCCCAAAGGTTCTCTACATCTTCAGGATGGAACGCCGACGAGAAATAACCACCCCGCACTTTGACTACATCTCCAGGATGGAATGGCAACGATTCCGCTAAGCCAACAATACGATCACGAAACGAGGAATAACAACCCTGCGCTTTGACTTCCTCGAGGGTAAGACCAGTTTTCTGGAGAGTGACACGATTCACGTACGCTACATTTCCGTCTGCCGACAGCACTACTATGGCTTGCGCTACGAAATCGGCAATTCTCTGAAACTCCTCTTCGCTTTCACGCAGCTTCTGCTCGGCTCGCTTTAGGTCTTCGATGTCCGTCGCCAAGATATACCAACGGACAATACGACCATCGGCATCGCGCTGCGGAAGACCGCGGAACTGGTACCAGCGGTACACGCCATCGGCTCGGCGAAGGCGCTGCTCGTGCTCAAGCGGCTCTGCAGTCTCGACCGCGCGCTTCAGTGCCTCGGTTAAATCGGGAAGATCGTCCGCATGGACAGCGTTGCCGAGAGCCCATTCGTTCGATTCCTCGCTCGTCCTGCCCAAATGTTTCAAGGAATGGCGGTTGACAAGTTCAACTTTGCCTGTCGCATTCATGGTAGCTACCAACCCAGGAATGCTGTCGATGATCAGGCGTAGACTTTGTTCATTTGCGCTGAGAGCCTCCTGCGCGCGCTTCAGGTCATCGATGTCAGTAATAGTCCCATACCAGTTGACGATATTGCTGGCCTCTTCTCGCAACGGCTCGTACCGAAATGAGAACCAGCGATACTCTCCGTCAAAGCGCCGCAATCGCCCTTCAACTTCACCAGCGTGCCCAGATGCGAGATCCGCACACCATTTGTTTTCGATCCAGTCCAAGTCCTCGGGATGAATGGCAGATCTCCAATCCCCGCCCCGAGCACCCTCTATAGGCAATCCGGTGTAATCGTGCCACCGCTGATTCCAGAATTCTCCGGAGCTACCAGCCAGAGCGCACCACGCGATTACAGGGATGCTGTCAATGATCAGGCGCAACCTGGCTTCCGAGGGATTGAATTTCGCGGAGGCACCAGCGAACTCGGAACTATTCTGAATAATCATTTGACCTCCTGCCGCGCCGGCCTTTAGCCCTCAAATCAGGGTCTTTGTTCCCTATGCCTTGCAAGAATTTTAATCACTTTCGACACGGGATCACTCCAATATGCTCTCTTTTTTGGGCAGTACCGGCTTGTCCATCCTTTGCTGAGCCATCAGCATTCGCTGAGACCGAAGCACCGTGTGGCCGTGAAATTCCCATGTTTTCAAGATGTTGGGAATGGCCACTTGGCTGCATTAAGGCAAGGCATGATGAGAAAACTAATAGATACAGCTCTTATAACCGGCGCTTCCTCCGGCATCGGCGCCATCGTTGCTGATCGTCTGGCGAAACGCGGTCACGATCTGATCCTGGTTGCCCGGAATCGCGAGGGGCTGGAGGCCCTAGCGACACGGCTTCGCAGTGAAAGTGGGCGTTCGATCGACGTCATCGTAGCCGATCTCAATGAGAGGTCGGACCTCGCTCATATTGAACAGGTATTGCGCTCTGACACCAGCATAACCGTGCTGGTTAACAACGCGGGTGTCGGTGCGCCGACCCGGTTGCTTGACTCCAACGTTGACCGGCTTGAGGCATTGATTGACCTAAACGTTACTGCACTCATGCGTTTGACCTATGCGGCCTTACCGGGCTTTCTGAAGCGGGGAGGGGGCGCAATCATCAACATCGCTTCAGTGGTTGGAATTGTGCCTGAGCTTTTGAATGGTGTTTACGGCGGGACCAAAGCCTTCGTCCTGGTCTTTAGCCGTTCACTGCACAAGGAATTTGCGCAGAAGAATATCCGAGTTCAAGCAGTTCTTCCCGGTTTAACGGCTACAGATTTCTGAAACAACGCTAGGACTCCGCTTCAGCAACTTCCGCAGGAAATGGTTATGAGCGCTGATGAGAAGATGGTTGACGCTGCTCTTGCAGGCTTCGATCAGGGAGAATTCATAACGATTCCGTCGCTGCCCGATCTCGCCGATTGGGAGGCATATGAGACTGCGCGACAGAACCTGATCCCGAAGCTGTCCCTCAGTTCTCCTGCAGCACTTTACCGCGTTTCCAAAGAACACCGCGAACTTCAGAGCGAGGAACCTGGCCTTGCGTCGGCTGCCAGAGATGTAGATGAAAAAGAGACCCGGTTATGAGTGAAGTCCTCCCGGGCAACTGGCGGTTGAGTGACGCGAGCACTCCCTGCGACGGGAAAATCGAGAAGGAGAGCTGTCAGAGTTGTCTACTTCAAATGAGGTTTATATGGACGTCCAACAACAATTTGACTACATCATAGTCGGAGCTGGTTCAGCAGGTTGCGTACTCGCTTCACGTCTGAGCGAGAATCCAAATGTGCGGGTGGCCCTGCTGGAGGCAGGAGGGCGGGACGACGCGCTCGAGATCAGCATGCCCATCGCATTTCCCCAGCTGTTCAAGACTGAGTACGATTGGGACTACTCTTCTGAGCCAGAACGGGGTTTAGGCGAGCGGCGGATCTACTTGCCGCGCGGCCGAACACTCGGCGGTAGTTCCGCGATCAACGCCATGATCTACATCCGCGGAAACCCAGCTGACTTCGACGGCTGGGCCGGCGAAGGCGCAGCGGGTTGGTCGTATGAACAAATGCTGCCCTACTTCATCAAGTCAGAGTGTAACGAACGGGGCGACCCACGTTACCACGGGTTCTCTGGACCCTTGGCCGTGCAGGACAGCCGGTCCATGCACCCTCTGGTTGATCATCTCATCGAGGCGGCTGTGGCCGCGGGCCATCGCCCTAATGACGATTTCAACGGGCCCTCGCAGTTGGGGGTCGGACGCCACCAGCTTACGCAGCGCAACGGAATTCGATGTAGTACTGCTTCCGCCTATCTTCACCCTGCTCGCGAACGACCGAACTTACGCATTTTCACGGACACCCTGGTGTTGCGTCTGCTGATGGAGGGTCGCCGGGCTAGGGGCGTTTTGATGCATCGTTGCGGTCAAGAAGAAGAACTTCGCACTGAAGGGGAAGTGATCCTCGCGGCCGGCGCCTATGGCTCGCCTCAAATCCTGATGCTGTCAGGTATCGGGCCAGCCGATCAACTGGGCTCGTTCGGTATACCTACCATAGTAGATCTACCGGTTGGAAGTAATCTTCAGGACCATCCGATGGCGCCGATGAGCTATCTCACGGACGAGAAATCGCTCTTCGGTGCTGGCTCGCCTGAAGATATGGCACTCTACCGGGAAGGCCGCGGCCCTTTGACTTCAAACATTGCCGAAGGTGGGGTCTTCCTTTCAACGTGTGGCAATAAGAGCGTGCCTGACATCAAATCCGAAATGGCGCCCGTGATGTACTTCGATGAAGGGCTTTCGGCGCCCGTCGGTCATGCTTTCACTATGACGACAATACTGCTCAAGCCGACCAGCCAGGGCAGAGTGGCATTGCGGTCGGCACGTCCCGATGCGAAACCGCGCGTCTACAACAATTTTTTCGCGACCGAGCAAGATCGCGCGACCATGATCGCCGGTGTCCGGCTGGCAATGGAGGTCCTC
>DATAYL010000627.1:0-5659 GCA_036272575.1 Bryobacteraceae bacterium
GTTCGCTCCTATGCCGACTGTGATTGTCAGGACAGTCAGTACAGTGAACAAGGGCGCGCGCCACAGTCGCCGCAGAATATGCTTGAGCTGCATGTCCCCTAATACGGCGGAACCGGCCTCGAAGGTTCAAAGATTTACCGCTGAAATCCAATTTATTTCTCGTCGCGAGTAACTTATCAAGCTTTTCCGCGAAAAAAACTAATGCAGGGTGAGTCCTCTCTGACCCTGCCTGAAAACTCGTTTCTTGAAAAGGTTACCCAGCTTGAGACTAATCACGCCAGCCCTCGCGTTTGCACTTGCTGTGCCGCGAGCACCCCACATCCAGGCCCAATCAACGAGTGATGCTCGTTCCCAGCCTCACCGGCCTCGCTCCTGGTCTCAAAGGCAACACTGGATTTAACGGCCTCGCCGCTTTCTAAGACTCTGAAGCAGGGAACCTGTCCACCGACGCGCAACAAGCCGTCTGCCTTTCCGCGGCGTGATACCGGCCCGAAGCATCCACAAAACCACCGTGACCGTAGCGGTCGTGATGCCGTACCCAATCGGTGAGGTCGTGGTTCGGGCCATTCTCGTTGCGGCCTTTCGGCGTCAGATCAAGACAAATATAGGTACTCAGCAGCTCTTCGGTCCCGCGCCCATAAGACGAGTAAGTATGAAAGATTTCGCCGCTCGCGTTCTTGTAGAAGACACTGCGCCCCGACATATCTTCCAGCGGAAGCTGGCGCCGTTCGTAATTGTAGTAAGCGTTACCCTTGGCGATCTCGTCCGCGGTAAACGAAACATCAAAGTCATAATTGAAATCGCTTCCGAATGAGGACACCCATTTGAAGGTCCACCCCATACGCTTTTTAAAATCTTCGATTTCGTTCAGCGGTGCGCGCGCAACCGCGACATACGTGACATCGTGGTGTTCGAGATGCACCAATGCGCCTCCAATATGATCGACCTCGAATGAGCAGCCCACACAACCCTCGTGCTGCCCGGGAGCCAGCATGAAATGCTTCACGATCACTTGGCTGCGTCCCGCAAACAGGTCCGTCAGCGTCTCCTTGCCTGTAGGCGTGTCAAAAACGTAGCGCTTTTCAATCTTCACCCAGGGCAGCTCGCGACGCTTGGCGCTTAATACGTCGCGAGTGCGCGTAAATTCCTTCTCCTCGGCTAAGAGCTGCTTGCGAGCCACCAGCCATTCAGCTCGTGACACGATTCGCGGATTCTCGATGCTGCTGTTGGACATAACCATTCTCCTTTGACTTAGGTGGTGACGTGCTTTTCTTAATGCGGTTTGTGGTGCGGAATTTTCGCGCGATGAGCGCGGTAACGCCGCCGGGGGACACATCAAATCCTCCTCACGGCAGCGCCCGTTTCAATTCCTTGATTGGGCGTACTTCCACGCCCCCTAATCCCGCCGCCGGAATCTTCGATGCAACCTGGATCGCTTCGTTCAGATCTTTGGCCTCGATCAGAATGAATCCGCCGACTTGCTCGCGAGCCTCGGCAAACGGGCCGTCGGTCACCAACACTTTGCCATTCTGAACCCGCACGGTGGCCGCCGCCCGCACAGATTCGAGCGCCTGCGCAGCGACAAACTGGCCGCTCTTCCGCAGTGCGTCGTCGTAGGCCAAACTTGCTGCATCTAAAGTCTCCAACTCACTGCCCGACAAAGCCCCCAGCTTCTTCTCATCGATTTGGACCAGGCACAGGTACTTCATTCTTTTTTCCTCCTAGCGTGGTTCTTGCCGCTGCGTACACAAGATAATCGATCGGCGGACGCCAAAATCGACAGTCACTTCTTTGACCGGCGCAAATTTGTGCGGGTTGGACAGCTTGGTTGGCAGACCGCGGCGGATTGCCAAATGGACCCGCACGCGCCATACTTATATGGCAGAATCATACATATGAAGAAGACCTTAAACATCGATGACGAGCTCTTCGAACAGGCTAAAGCGGCTTGCGGTGCGGCGACCGATACCGAGACGGTCCGTTTAGGTCTCGAGGCGCTGGTGCGCCGTGCTGCTTATGAGCGCCTGCGAGCTCTCCGGGGAACCGAGCCTCACGCGCAAGATGTACCCAGGCGTCGCGAAAAATTAACTGCTAAACACAAGATTGCTTGATGGTTTTGGTCGATACGTCGGTGTGGATTCGATTCCTGGCAAACCGGGCGCCCTACTCGCAAATTTTGGATAAGCTGCTGGTTCTCGGGGAGGTTATTGGCCACGAGTTGGTCTATGGAGAGCTCCTTATAGGTGATCGCCAAGGGCGGCGCGAGCTTTTAAGGTTATACGAGCGGATGCATCAGGCAAGCACCGTCCCTCACCGTGAAGTCGTAGACTTCGTTCGCAGCCGGAACCTGCACGGTCGCGGCGTCGGCTGGATCGACATTCACCTGCTGGCCTCTGCCCTCGTGGGGCGATTAGAACTTTGGACGGTGGATTCGCGTTTATCAGCGATCGCGACGGAACTTGGCGTCGCATATGCCAGCCCCGGTTCGGCTGGGATTATCGCTTGAGCGGATCGCTTGGACTGCGAAAACGGCCGCTATCCGGAACATCGCATATGCTAGACATATTCCATGCAACGCTTTCGTTGCCCGAGGGATAGACCTTAATGCAGCTCAATACTAGACGCAGGTACTTCAGCAAATTCGCCGCAGCCGCGGCTGCCGTCACCGGAGCATCGAAGCTGTTCGCTCGCCAGGCCGCACCCGCAAGCGCACCATCAACCGCCACAGGTGGCGATCGGCCACGCGGCGCTAACCACACCCAGAATGGGGTCTATTATTTCTCCGGCACTGGCTCCAATGACGGCTATCCCAAGGACGACCACGTCCTCGTCACGGACCCGTTTGATAAGCACGTCGTTCGCACCATGGATGCGCTCAAGAAATCGCTGGAACACGCTGGCTGCACCATGGACAGCATCATTCATCTTGAGGTTTTCCTGTGCTTGCCGCTCGCCGATAACGTCCCCGTGCTCACCGGTAAAGCCCGCTTTGATGCACATAAAGCCCAGTACGACGCGTTGAACAAAATTTACAAGACCTACTTCAGCCCCGGCAAAACCCCTTCCCGCGCCTGCATGGCTCTGGAATGGATTCCTGGTGATTCGCTGATTGAAATCGTCGGCAGCGCTAGGGTGGTCAACCCGCCTGCGCAATCGCCCGCCGAGTAACTCTGGTTTTCCTGCCAATTGCCGAGATTCGGGCCAGCGAGTAACCAGCACTAACATTTCCAACACTCATCCATTTCAAACAGGGACGCCGGCCAGTCGGATAATCGCGAGAGCGCTCGACTGATTCGCTACGCCAGGTTTAACGCGATAATCAAAATTCATCGGATCGGAATCATTTCCAGATCCCATATGTACATTCACCGCTTTCAAATCTGATACCGCTGCCAATTCCGTAAGCGCCAGATCATGTGTAGAAACCGCACCCATCGCGCCTCGCTCGATGAACGCCCTCAAAATAGCTTCCGCCGCGACTCGCCGGTCCTTCGAATTCGTTCCGCCGAATAATTCGTCGATAAGAAAAAGAACCGGGCCTTGTTCTAAAGGAATATCCAGAGCCTGCCTGATTCGATCCACCTCAGCAAAGAATTTCGATTGCCCGTTTAATAGCGAGTCTTGAATTGCGAGTGAAGCGCAAATCGAGAAGCGGGACAAAACCAGACTATCCGCACAAACCGGAGCTCCCGCATATGCGAGAACTGCATTCAGCCCGATTGCTCGAAGCAAGGTGCTCTTGCCCGCCATGTTAGAGCCGCTGATAACGTAGAGCCTTGCGTGCTCATTCAGCGAGATGTCATTGCGAACACATAGCTTCGCAGGCAGCAGCGGATGACCGATCCCTTGCCCTTCAAACATATGTGTTTCACTGGAAAACCGAGCGAACCGGTTGTCAGGGTGCTCATACGCATAATTTGCAAGAGCTGTCAGAGCCTCGAATTCGCCCCATGCGTGTAGCCAGCGCTGCGCGGCGCTCCCATATTCGGCCCTCCATCGCTCGACCGCCAGGAAAACTTGCGTTCCAATCAGGAGAACGCGCGAAAAGATGTAGAACCATTCTCTATCGCGCTCAGTTAGTGCTCGCATGAGACGTTCTAACTTGCGAATTAGAATTGGAGCGTCGGCTTCTCTGGAACACTCAACTATCTCGGTGAGCAGCGCAGAACTGAATTTCTGTTTCTGGATCAGAGATAACCCTTCGCGCAGTACGCCAACCTCCGCTCCCGCTGAACGAATTCCTTCTAGTGATGCCAGCACCCGGGCTCGATAGTGCAGCCCCAATCCACCGCTCAATAACAACAGACCACCAATCCAGATGGCGAGACTGCTCCACGGAAGCACGGAATCGAAGCCGAGCAGCAAAAGCAACGCGAGTGCGACTGACGTTCCGAATGCAAGCGCACGCAAGAGTGTGTGGGCCTGTACCACCGGTGATTCCAGCCACTCCGTGATCGTGCCCCATGTTGATTCCTGAAAGGAAAATTCCCCGAGCAGGTTGATCTGTTCGCGAAGATCATTCCTGTTCTGAAGTTCTCGAACGGCCTCTTGGCGGCGCACCGTTTCCAGTAACGTTGGCGTTTCAACCAGGTATTTAGCGAGCTGGCGCCGTCCTACCTGCGTTCTGCAAGTACATAACAGTTCGAACAGGGATCCCTCTCCGAACACCTGCAAGTCCTTGTCGTAGCAATGACCCGAAAGCACAAACTCGCGACCGCTAACTCCCGAGCCAGGCCACTTCCCCTCCAGTCGATCAACTCCACTTTGGTAGTAGGTTTTGAGACGCAGAGTTTGGAGAAGCGCGGAATTGCGCCTCTTCCCGAGTGTTCCCGAATAAATTGCTACCGGAAGAGGAAGAAGTACGTACGGCAAAAACACCGTGCGTCTGATAACCGAGAAATACGCAAGAACCACCAGCGTTACGATCGTGGCGCTCATGATCGCCAGTGCGATGATCTGGCCCAGGCGCAACTGAGACGCAGCCGCGTGGAGTGCCACGACCCGCGCCTGGTATTCGATGAGAATTGCGTTCAGGGCCATATGAAAATCCTACTCTGCGAAAGAGGGGGATCTTCAGCTGTGGCCATCGCCGTGCGAAAGCAGGTTGCGCAAACGCGCCTCGAACTAAACCGGCAGATACTCTTTAAGCGGATCGAAAAAAGACTGCACGAACGAAACGGCGGTATCGATCGCCTGTTTCCGATCCCCGTTCTGCACGCCCACCACCACGCGCACCAGGGCCGTATCGCTGCGGTTGTAGCGAATCGAATCTTCGATCGTGTAGATCTTGGCCGAGTACTCGCTCGCCACCACGCGATTGTGCGACTGATACCAATACAGCACCACGCTCTCATTATCACCGCGCGCGATGACGTAATCGTTCACGCGAATCGGGGCCGCTTGCCCCTTGATAGTAATCGGCAAAACGCCCGATTGAACCGAAGCCCACCCGCTGCCCGGTAAACAATTCTTCGGAGAGTGTGGTGTCTTTCCAGTGCGCTGCGTCGAGAAATAGGCCACAAACAACGTGGCTGTCTGCCCCGTCTTCTGATCGACATAGCTGCGCGATAACAGATCGTCGGCCTTCAACACGTCCAGCGACTCTTTATCCACCTGCAATTCCTGCGACATGGTCCACGGCGAGTTCTCAAGCGCGAAC
>DATAYL010000628.1:0-3111 GCA_036272575.1 Bryobacteraceae bacterium
CGTACTTATTGGCTGTGGCGTGACGGCATTCGATCAAGAGGACGCGATTCGAATGCTAAAAGAGAAAGTCTTCACGGCACATCCGCTTCCGGAAATCAAAAACATGGTGGCTGATGTGGACATCTCGAAACTCGATCAAGGTCACGTAACACCAAACATGGGCGACCCGACTCGGCGGGGTGTGTGGTTCCCTCTGGGCTATTCGTAATCCAAGCAAGTCCCACGGTGCCTTCGGCACCGGCTTCATAGTGACACGTCACCCCTGGGGAGGTTGCTGTAGAGCAACCGAAGTTGCCCTATGGCAACCCTTGAAAACAAAGGAAGAGCACAAACCCGGTTGCTATATAGCAATCGCGTTTTTCATGCGTCTTCGAGCTGGTGCGGGGCGGCTTCGATAGCCAAACGTCCCGGTACCCCTGACGTGACCCCGTTTTCCGTCCGCTAGCCCGGATATCTCACAAATGGGTGGCAAAGGGCCGCCACTTCTGGCATAACTGAGTTTCCACACAACAGTTTGCGAAGAGGGAGACGGCCCAAATGCTTGCTACAGAGTGTACCCAATCGAGCTTTGAATTTCCAGGGATGTGGTCGCGCTCGGTGACAGCGCGTTTCGATGGCGGCAGGATCACGTCGAACGCAGGTGGACTGCTGTTGCAAGAGGTGGATCAGCGGATCGATTTGCTGAGCCGCTTCAGCAGATGTTTTCTGGACGGGCGGGATCAGAAGCGGGTCCGGCATGGTGTGCGCGCGATGCTGGCGCAACGGGTGTATGCTTTGGCGCTCGGGTATGAAGACCTGAACGACCACGAACAACTACGCGAAGATCCAGTGTTGATGCTGTTGGCTGGAAGCGAGGAGCCCGATCAACGGCTGGCGGGCAAGAGCACCCTGAACCGTCTCGAACTGGGCGGAGAGCCGGATGCAAACGACCGCTACAAGAAGGTTCATTACAACAGCGCGGCGATAGACAAGCTGCTGGTGAACATCTTCCTGGAAGCACACGCGCAAGCGCCACCGGAGATCGTCCTCGATCTGGATGCGACCGATCTGGCACTGCATGGCCATCAGGAGCAGCGCTTCTTTCACGGCTTCTACAACCAATACTGTTATCTTCCGCTGTACATTGTGTGCGGCGAGCATCTGCTCGGAGTACGCTTACGGCCTGCCAATGTCGATGCCAGCGCCGGCTCGCTCGAAGAGATCGAGCGCATCGTGCAACAGATCCGGCAAGCTTGGCCTACGACCAGGATCATCCTACGCGCCGATTCCGGTTTCTGCCGCGAAGCGTTAATGGGGTGGTGCGAAGCGCAGCAGGTGGACTATGTGTTCGGCTTTGCCCGGAATGAACGCTTGCGGCGCATCATCGATGCCGAAATGCAACAGGCGGCTGCGACGTACCAGCGCACGGGCCAACCAGCGCGGGTGTTCACGGAGTTCACTTACGAGACGAACCACACCTGGAGCCAGCCGCGGCGCGTAGTCGCCAAAGCCGAGCAGATCGAGGGCAAAGAAAACCCACGCTACGTCGTCACCTCGCTTGCGCCGGCCGACTGGCCAGCACAGAGGTTGTACGAACAACTGTACTGTGCACGCGGCGACATGGAGAATCGCATCAAGGAGCAGTACGCGTTGTTTGCCGGACGGGTCAGCGCGGCCACGCTGCGCGCCAACCAATTACGTCTGTACCTGTCGGCCGTCGCTTACGTCCTCATGTGCGGCTTCCGCAGGCTGGCTCTTTCCGGCACCGGGTGGGCGCGCGCGCAGTGCCAAACCATTCGTCTGCAACTGCTGCGGTTCGGCGCTCAAGTCCGCATCACTGCTCGCAAGGTCTGGGTATCCATCGCCAGCAGCTACCCACACTGGCGATTGTTCCAACACGCCTACATGCAACTCCGTTCGTGAGCCAGCCGGCAGTACCGCTCTTTGACAACCCAGCCATCGAATGCTCATTCCATGGCGGAGCTTTCCCCAAAACCTGCCCTTTGCCGAATGCCGACTCGCAAATCCTGCTCTCTCCTGCTCCGTATCCCCCAACTCGCCTCTTAAGTCCACTCGTGAGATATCCGGGCTAATGCATATACCGCAATCTCCGGATGACCGTTTCTATCGCACCAGGCGACGGATTCTTAAACTCACTCGTTAAGACTTGGTAAGAGCAATCTGGACCAACTATCTCGAACCCGTACGCACCTCATGTTCGTATCCTTCCGCCGTGGCCTTAAACCGGATCTCGAGCCGCTTTCCACGCCGCGGATTGTAGACCAGGGCCGGACGAAAGCACACCAAACACCGAAACCCTTTGCGCCGGACACTGGGATAAACAAGTCCATTCGATTGCAGGTCGAGGAGCTGCCGCGCCGTTTGCTGGGACGCCGCATAGCACTGTGGGACGGGTTCCGGCTGAAGGCACTCCGCGAACTTGCTGGCTGGCTTCAAAACGTGAAAAGCAGACCGGAAATCGGCCAGCCAATCATCATAGGTCGAAACTTCTTGGTCCGGCCGCTCTCCCGGCAATTCGGGAACAACCATTTCCGCTAATCGCCTCGCCTTGTGATAAGTCACTTCGGCCAGCGAGGTATTTAATTCCTCAGCCGCATACCAGGCGCCACGCGTGGAATCGTTAAAACGAGAGCCCGCTTCGTTGGCATGAGTAAACGCCGCGTTCACGATGTGAGAGTTGGGAATCCCGTAGACCAGTTCGTAGATGCTGATTCCGGGCAAGCCTTGCTGCTCGCCCTGAATGCGGTCGTTCGTGGCGCCATCCAGCAGGATGATGTCTTCCAGCATTCCGTCGCTATCGGCAATATCGGCCAGAACAGTTCCCGCTTCGCTGTATTGGGAGGGAATGAGGCGGTGAGCACCGTCCCAAGTGATTTGGGCAACAGGAGGAGTCAGCGGCCACCACGCCAGGCATCCAGCATGCGGCGAACCTGTAACATTCCAGGCTGCCCTTGCCGGAGCATGTAATCGATAGGCGCTTGCCCGGAAAACATCGACCCCCGGTTCGCGAGCGTGACCCAGCGGTCCGACCACGGCTGGCCGAAGTAAATATGCAGCGCCTTGTAGATGCCGATAATCAGGGAGATTCTCATCAGCGTGTCCTGATCGAGC
>DATAYL010000629.1:0-3290 GCA_036272575.1 Bryobacteraceae bacterium
AAAGATGATCGCGGAATTACAGGCAGAGCGGGACCGGTTGGATGAAGCGATCCTGGCTTTGGAAAGGCTCTCCACTTCAAACGCCAAACGGCGCGGACGACCGCCGCGGTGGCTAAAGGATGCTCAGGATTTGGAAGCGCATCACCCGCCCGATTCCGACCGCTCCGCCGAACCGCAGCACCCCTCACGCGGCGGAGCCAGTGCGTAAAAGCTAACTTCAGCTGATCGTCACGTAACGCATACCAGCCCGGGCTAGCTTTTCGCCATCAAGGGCGTGTCGGCCGTCCAGCACGAAGGCATTCCGCATCTTCTTAGCCAATAGCTCCCAATCGAGCTCACGGTATTCGTTCCACTCCGTAACGAGGACGATCGCATCAGCCCCGTCGGCTACTTCACAAGCGTCTTTGCAAATGTAAATATCCATCGAGCGGTGTTCCCGCGTAAATCGTTCGGCTGCAATGGGATCGTGTGCTTTGACTCGCACGCCGCGGTCGATCAGCTTTTGTGCAATTTCGATAGCCGGCGCCTCCCGTAAGTCATCCGTATTGGGTTTGAAAGCGAGTCCGAGGAGCCCAATAGTTCGACCCTTCAGAATTTTGAGCTCATGGAGTAGTTTTTCCACTACGCGATCACGCTGCCGCGAATTGACAGTTTTGGCCGCTTCCACGATTGGCATGTGCAGCCCGTACTCGCCGGCGGTCGCGATCAGTGCGGCCGTATCCTTTCCGAAACAGGAGCCTCCCCATCCCAGACCTGCATTCAGGAATCGCGGACCAATGCGGGAATCAAGTCCAATACCGCGAGCAACCTCGGCAATGTTGGCGCCCACTCGTTCGGCGAGTAAGCCGATCTCATTAATGAAACTGATCTTCAGCGCCAGGAAAGCGTTCGCCGCATACTTGATCAGCTCGGCTGATGCCAGGTCGGTCGAGACGAGGGGCACTGCCACTACCCATTCCGGGCGAGGCAAGTAAGTAGGTGCGGGGAATGTCTGGTCAATAATAGGCCGGTACAGTGAGTATAAGGTCTCGAGTGCTCTCGGTTCATCGGCGCCGATCACAATACGGTCCGGATACAGACTGTCATGTAAGGCCGTTCCTTCCCGTAGGAATTCAGGATTCGAAGCCACCGCAAAATCGCCCCGCGTGGCTTCCGGCCGCTGTTGTACCGAATCGCGCAGGAGCGAACCCACCCAGTTCCCGCTGCCGATCGGTACCGTTGACTTATTAACGACCACGGTGAATTCGCTATTGATGTTCTCGCCAATCGAGCGAGCCGCCTGTGACAGATATTCAAGATTGGGAGCGCCCGACGGCGTAGGCGGTGTGCCTACGGCGATAAATACGACGTCCGACCCCGGTATCGCTTCGGCATAACTCGTTGTAAATGTTATGCGGAGGCGTGCTTCTTCTAGAATATCTACCAGATTTGGTTCATAAATCGGTATATGGCCTGCGCGTAAAGCGTCGATTTTTGTGGCGTCCGCGTCCAGACACCAAACGTCATGTCCGATGAAGGCCAGGCAGACTCCTGTGGTCAGCCCGACGTATCCTGTTCCAATAATTGCAACTCGCATGTATGTTGTTGAAAAGTTGACCGGTCTTCGAATACTGGCAACCTCGTCATGATAACCCAGCAGTGGAGGTCAAATTCCCGGCATGAGAGAATGCGGGCGTGATTGAAGTAATTCGCCCCGGGGCGAGCGCCGCCCGCGCCAAAGTGGCCATTCTGGATTTTGACGGTACGCTCTCGCTCATCCGGTCTGGCTGGATGGATGTAATGGTTCCGCTTTGCACGGAACAGTTGATGGCTCTTCGGACCGGCGAGGCTGAAACGGATTTGCGTGGCTTAGTCGAGGAGTTCGTTTGGAAATTAACCGGGAAAGAAACAATTTACCAGATGATGGCGTTAGGCGACGCAATTCGCGCGCGGGGTGGTGAACCCCTACCTCCTCTCGCTTACAAAAAGATGTACCTCGATCGGCTCTGGGTTAAGATACGTGGCCGCATAGAGGACCTGCGGACGGGGGCGGTTCCGGCAGAACGCTATCTTGTACCGGGCACAGTGCCACTACTCGAAGAACTGACAAACCGCGGCTTAACGCTTTACCTGGCCAGCGGAACCGATGACGCTGATGTCAAGGAAGAGGCAGGCCTGCTGGGAGTCGCTCACTTCTTTCGCGGCCGAATTTACGGTGCCAAAGACGACTTGACAAGTTTCTCCAAGGCTCAGTTGGTTCGGCAGATCCTTGCTGATACTGGACAGTCCGGAGAGCTGCCTGTCACAGCCGAAGAGTTATTGGTCTTCGGCGACGGATTTGTTGAAATAGAAGAGGTTAGCAAAGTGGGCGGTGTAGCAGTCGGTGTTGCGACTGCGGAACCCGCCTGCCAAACTATCGATTTGTGGAAGCGGGACCGGCTGGCAAACGCTGGCGCGAGCTTTGTTGTTCCTAATTATCTTCACCTAGAAAAATTGACGAGAACTGTATTTCGTCCTACTGTTCTGTGGGAGAATGAGGAGTCACGCGCTGCCTTTTGAAGATAGTAACTTTCATCTTCAAATGGCATCTTGAATATGACAAAGGACCAGGAGAACCCCCGTGTTACCTGAAGCTACAATCGCACCCTCTGATAATGTCCGTCCGGTAATGCCAGAAACAGATAGTCGGCCCAAAATACTGCTGGCAGACGATCACCATTTGATACTCGATGCATTACGGGCAATGATAAGCGGCGATTTCAATGTGGTCGCAGTCGACAATAGCGATGCATTTATTCGCTCTGTCGAAACGTTCCAGCCGGATGTCGCTATTCTAGACATCAACATGCCCGGCGCCGACGGTTTTTCAACCGCCCGAAGAGCTCTCGAGCGAAGGCCTGAGCTGCCGATTATATTTCTGTCAATGTACGCCGATCCCCGTTATGTACAGCAAGCCGTTCAAGTTGGGGCAAAAGCGTACCTTTCTAAGGTAGCGCCCGCGCACGAAGTGATCTCCGCTATTCAGGCCGTACTGGATGGAGAGGTCTTGCTGCCACACGGAAACGAGCGGGAAAGCAACTCGTCATCTGACGCATCCCGGAGTGACCTGACTGTTCGTCAACGCGAGGTGCTACGGCTGATTGCGCTCGGAAGTAGCGCGAAAGATATAGCTAATCAGTTGAATATTTCAGTCCGGACCGCCGAATTCCATCGCGCGGCCATTATGCAGCGGTTGGGCCTTCATTCGACTGCTCAAATGACCCGGTACGCAATAGTTAACAATATCGCCTAAAGAATTCCGCCGGTCAGTT
>DATAYL010000630.1:0-3950 GCA_036272575.1 Bryobacteraceae bacterium
CCGGCGGAGACCGCGCCTGGTCATGCTCATGGGTCTGATCATGATCGGCTCGTTCCTCTCCGGTTGCGGGTCGTCCTCGTCTTCCACGCAGAATCCGCCGGCTGGATCTTACGCGGTCACCATTCAGGCGACGGGAGCAGGTATAACCCAGAGCTCGAAGGTCATGCTGAACATCCAGTAAAGCTATTAACTCTTCAAGGAGGTATCGGCTTACGTATAAGCCCGGCGAAGCGCAATCCTGTCGTTGTGCCTCGATTCGCAACATATTAAGGTGGATGGGCCCGCAAGAACCGCTGCGGGCCCGTTCGTTTATGCGAAGAGAAGCATCTGCTTCGTCTCCGTTGGGCCGGTCGGCCACAATGTGGAGGGCTTCTGCCTCGGTTTCTGAACAGAGGGGACCAGGGCGAGAGCCGAAGTGGTCTCGACGGGGGATGAGAACGACGGCATTTCCTCATCGACCACCAGCGAGGATGGCGATGAAAGCAGCTGCCCTGCTTCATCCTCTCGCCCGGATTCCATCCCCCGCGCAGCGACGGACACTGTGGCAGCTGGCATGTCCTGCGCTCGTTCGCGTTTCAGGTCAGCCCAAACCGCATCGGCGGATTCTCCAACGTGGCCACGCTCCACCAGCTCTCGCGCCATCGCGCTCGTCAAGTCGTCGTCGCTCTCGAGGGAATGGATTCCCTCACCCGAGAACTTGCCCTCCATCATCAGCGCCACCAACATCTTCTTCCCCATCAGCCGTAGGCACGTGGTCTGGGTTGTGCCCCTGTGGACGAGGAATTTCACCCGTACAGGGTGTTGCTGTCCGATGCGCCACGAACGGCGCGAGGCCTGCCGCAGCGTGTGAAGGGAGTAGCCGGTTTCGTAGAAGTAAAGCGTCGGGAACGCAAGCAGGTCGAGTCCTGTCTCCACCAGTTTGGGGTGACAGACCACGACTTCCACGCCCTGCTTGAGCTGCCGCTCGTACCACTCTTCGCGTTGCAGAGTAGCGACCGTAGATCGCAGAACGGCGACCCGGAAGCCCGCGCTTCGCAGCACGGTCTCCAACCGCGCAGCGACATCGAACTCACCAGTGAACGTTGCGTACACCTGGCAGCGGCGGCCATGACGAAGCTCCGCGCGGATGTCCTCGATCAGCCTCCGCTCCTTGGGATAAACCATGTCCTTCGAAATCGATCGTTGCGCCGTCTAACGCACGAGTCGAGTCGTCTGTTCCATTCGATCGTCTACTACCGAAAGTCGATCTCCTGGTAACCAACGGTGGCTACGGCGCAGTACATCAGGCGCTGAGCCTTGGCGTACCGATTGTCATTGCCGGCGAGACCGAAGATAAAGCGATGATCTCTGCTCGCGTGCATTGGACAGGGGCCGGTATTAGTCTCGGAACGCAAGATCCCACTGAAGAGCAGATTCGCACCGCGGTCCGTACTGTCCTGGCGGACCGTCGCTACCGGCAAAGAGCACGAGCTATCCAAGAGAATTTCAAAGAGTACGATGCTCCGGGCACGATCACTCAAGCTGTAGAGTCGTTGATCGAACAACGGTCATTCACGCTACTTGCCGAATAGCCGGCATATCGAACACTTGGACTCGCAACTGTCCCCGTAGCCCGTTTTACGTCCGAGTGAATCGGTGAACTAGACTCTCAAAGGACGTGAAGACTTGGACACAGAACAACCAGATCATGCTGCCGATGCATGCAGGTATGGGCTGATGGCTGAGGTATGGGCGCGTGGTGTGGCAGTGAGTTGGCAGATGTGATGGTCAATCGGTGTCATGCTGTCGTACGACTACGCCCGTCGTCTTTTCGATGTATTGGTACCAGTGCTTCCGCATTTCAAGTATGAATGCTGACAGTTCCGCGTTTGAGTTGCGGGCTCCTCGATATGGAATGGTGCCCAGAACGGCATTTTTTGGGTACGACTAGGTAGCTTGTCAGAGAAGTAGACTCCACCATCGATGTTCGAGTAACGACGGTCGCCGCTTGCAGTCTTCTTCACAGTCAACGCGCCCAATAATTCGCGATATGCCTTCGGGTTGTCGTGATACGGATTAGCTGCGTTCGAGATGAGAACGATGCCTTTGTTCGACTGAAGATTGAAGCGATCTTTGGTTTGCTCGATTTGTTGATCGGCAGCTTTGACGTGTTTTTCTACCTCAGCAAAGTGCTTTGTAAACCAACGCTTGCGAATCTCTTCTGGTATGTGCTCCTGCTCAACGTAAGGCAAGCCGAGCGCATCTTTCTTGACCGGGATGGTACGGGGATCGCCCCCACTCGTTGATTGCTTCTAGCAGCATTTTGTTCATCTTCGCTGTGCTGTCTTGCATAAGCGTTTTCAACTCTGCAATGACGTTGTGCTTCGGAAAGTGGTAGTCGGCAGTGCGCACACCTCCCTGATCGCCGCTCGCCTCTGCGAGCAACGTGCCGCCAAAGTCTTGGACGAATCCCTGGAAGTATTCTTCGAACGGATTGGGTTTATTCATGGCGGCAGTTTACGACGGTTTCTCCAGCTTGCTCACTAATCCGTAAGCAACGGTCAAGATATTGTTGTTCAGTGAATCGGTTCCGTCGCCAATAAATGTGAAGCCTTCGATGAATAGAACGAGTCGACCCGCGGCTACGGACGAGCGGGCCGGCGAACCATAGAACTCTGCTAGAGGGAGGAAGTGGAAGACCATAGCGGATGCCAATTTATGCTTGCGTCAGCCGTTCTATCGGAAGATCAGCCCGAGACTAGCTTGGGACTGAACTGGACCCTACGTTCCCCCTCGAGCGGCCGAGATTACAGCGAGTGCTACTAGGATTCATAAGCGGGGTTCGTTTCAGCCAATCAATCTGCGCTCAGGCGACTGCGTCTCGACGAGTGCTCTGCCAGTTCACTCATCGAGAGGTGTTTGATTTTTGATTTGATAGCAGGGATTTATCAAATACCACTTTAAACAATATCGCTCCGTATAGCCTTCTAGGCCATCTTTTATGGTGTAGTTCAAGATTGTATTTAGGATCTTGAAGGAAGAGGGCGCCGCCATGCTTACGTCTCTAGCTCTACTCTGTCTCCTGCCAGCGATTGCTGCCGTGCTCTTCATTGTCACTGTGACCGAGGATCATTCTCATTCGCATCATCATCACCACAGCTAACCGGACATTGCCCATCGCAACTATGTCAGGAGGTTCGTTATGTTTCAAACAATTATGGTTGCCTATGATGAATCGCGAGAAGCCGCTCATGCCCTGGCGTCGGCCATCGAACTTGCTAAGCCTCTTGGAGCTCATTTGAAGATCGTCACAGTCCTGGAGGCTCTGCCTGCCTTCTACAATATCGCTGCGGTCATCTCTCCGCCCGTAGTCGACGAGTCGCTCGAAGGAAAGCGCCACCAACTTAGAACCCTTCAGCAAAGCGCTGTAAAGAGAGCGACAGCGGCCGGCGTTAACGCGGACGCAATTCTGGTTGATGGAGGAGAAGTGTCCGGGATCGTTCGAGCAGCCCAACGTGAGCATGCAGATCTCCTGGTCATCGGCCACCCAAAACATCACAGGCTAGGAGCGTTCAATTCTACGGCGCGCCACGTGGCGGACCATACCCCTTGCCCTCTGCTCGAGGTCAACTAGAACGCGCTCATTCGTTGTGTGTGGGTCAAAACATATTCGCGGGGTGATCGCGCACTCCCCCGTCGAACTCAAACAGGGCCAGCAGCAATCCCCAGGGGAATCGTTGCTGGTCCAGTTGCCCTCAGATACATTTCACAAGGTTCGCCACGACTGGAGAACGGCTGTCTTCCATCCACAGGAACGTCAGGCCCACCTGAATCCGGCTATCGCGGATCGGCCGAAGTGTCACACCTCGCCGTACAAGAACCTGAACAGAGGCTGGAAGAATCGAAACGCCGAATTGGGCCGAAACCAGACCGAGAGCTGTCTGCGCTGTGGTGATTTCCTGGACTTTCTT
>DATAYL010000631.1:0-3177 GCA_036272575.1 Bryobacteraceae bacterium
ATCGTCGATCCAGAAACGGACCACTTCATTGCTTCACGAACTCGGGAAATCGGCGAGCAGGGGAAGCCGGACAGCACTATCATCAGCGGAGCACCAGTTCGCCTTGACGACGAGGCGGGCGCTCAATCCTGGTTTGAAGCAATCATGAAATGAGCGATGGCGCGAGGCGTGCTCTTCTCGAAGAACATAGATGGTCGTCTTAACGATCCGGTCTAGATCGGAACATCCAAACCGTCCGCGAGGCTTTGAACGAGCGAGCCTACGTCGTGGCAATCCGCCATCCCCACGATGGCCCCGCATTTGGCGCAATGAACCGCCAACATCTTGAAATTGCCGTTCTGAGGCGTGATTAGCGTGGATTCGAACTTTGTGTGATCGCACTTCGGGCACTTGGGCTTTGCCATTCCGTCTCCATCGGGCTCAAAATCACTTCATAGTGCATCGGATGCAGAAGACGTTACGAAAAGTTCTCCAGCTTCGACGTCGGCGCGACGCCGTGACCCGCCTTCCGGTCCGCAGGTGGTTTTACTCAAGCTCGCCGATTCCGCTTGGTCGAGGCGTTCTGGTACATCGGAACGAGGCGCTTTCCGCTGTGCCAGTTGCTCTTGGAAGCGTTTCACTCTGCTCGACACGTTCTCCGTCACGTCGTCCTCTAGCCAACTTCTTCTCTCGGGTCGCTTGAGAGAAGCGGCGTTGCGGCCGGAGCGGCCGCCTTCCCTTGCGATTCGTCCCTGCAGTCAGGATGCGTTTGCGGCGCGGACCGTGCCACGAATCGTCTCAGTCGGAAACAAGGCAAATTAGTGTCTTCGCTTTTGCGGTTTATTTCGGATTTGCACACCGGGAACTCTTTTGACATGGACAAAAGACACCAAACGATATAAAGAGAAAGAGTTCGATAGTTGCTTGCTTGGCTGAGAAAGCCAGCAAGGCTGCATCCGACAACAACTGTCCAACACTCTGGGAAAAGCTCAGCGGCGGGTTCACCCCGGCAGTCTGAGATACGACGGAGGGCACAATTCGGTGCAGCGTAGAGACTTTCTCAAAAGTGGCATGGCATTGGCTGTCGCTGCCGAATTTGGAACCAGTAAGGCACAAGGCCTTGTCCGCGCTCATAACTGGGGGAATTATGATTTCGGTTCCGGGCCACCTGTACCAGATCGATTGAATCAAGGTCCCTTTCCCCAGTACCCACCGGACGCGGTCATTCCCACAGATGAAGTGGTGATGACCACCACTCCATCCGACGAAGTAGTGCCGAATTATGGCAAAGGACTGATCACATACATCACCGCCGACAGTGGCACGGAGGAAATTAAGTCGGACGATCTCCCCAAGGCGATCGAGGACCTGGTTCGATTTCCCTTGGGGCAGCAGCTTTACATACGACCGACATGGCGGGAGATCCAACCGCGGCCTGGCCAGCTTGAGTTGCCCGATTACGTGAAGCTTGTCTTCGACCTTGCAAAGAAGGACAACAAGCGGGTTGGACTACGCATTCAAATGAGTGCTCCTGACTACAAGCACCAACCGGCGCTGCCGGATTTTATTCTGGACAAAGTACCAACGGTTGAACTGTTGCCCGACGAGAAGGAGAAGAACGCAGCTGCGCGGTTTATGGAAAACCGCTATTCGCGTTATCAGCCGCGTTTTGATCATCCTTTCTTTCAGCAGGCATTCGCTGAGCTGGTAGGCCTTCTAGCAGCGGAATTCAACGGCAATCCTGCTATCGAGTTCGTGGACACCTTTCTATATGGATTTTGGGGCGAGGGGCACACTTGGCCTTTCGTCAATACTCCTTTCCCTGATTACCAGACGGCAGAGAGGACCTGGGTCAAAATGACGGAAGTGCAGTTGGAGCACTTCACGAAGACCCCTTTGATGACCAATACCCAACCCGACTACAGTCGCGTCGGCAACTCCGAAGTCCTTGATCTCACGGTTCGCAGTTACAACTGGATTCGAAGCGACACTATTTTCATTGAGAATGAGCAGATCGAAACACTCAGTAACCGTCCGCCATGGATTGCGGCCGCTCTCGAACAAGGGATTCCAGCTAAGGGACCAGACAGGAACGGGGCTGAGGAAGGCGTATCGTCGACCGAAAATATGATTTCGCACGTGATCGATGTGGGGGCAAACTACTGGTCGCTCTGGAATTTTCACGCCATCAGCGCCAAGAGTCTAATGGCTTACTACCAGGCGTTTCCCAAAGCGTTCGATCAGATCAACCGCCGAATTGGCTATCGTGTGAGGCCGTCCATGATCTGGACTTATGAAGACAATAGCTATCTGGGGCTAATCATCGCTTTCGCAAACGATGGTATCGCGGGTGTTCCGGGAGTGCTGCGGGTGACGGTGGAGGGCGCAGACGGACGAATACTGAAGAGCGGTTGCTTGGATGCCGGCTATCCTCTGCCCGGAAAGCTGCGACAGGCGCAATTCGTGCTACCACAGGGCACAAAATTTACGGGACTAAAACTCAGAGCAGAGATCGAGGTCAAAGGCATGCGCTACCCGGTGCGATGGGCTTGCCGTCAGAAGGTAAACGAGGATGGCTCACTGAATCTGCGTCCCAACCTTCATCAGAACGCGTAACGGCAGACCATGACGAAAGCTTTATCTTCAATAGTTATCTACGCAATACTGTTGGTGGTCAGCCAGTCGACAGCGCGTCCCGATCGGATCACGTCGCGTCCCACGGCCTCAGCTGAAATCGAAAGCCCCAGCCTTCGCATCGAGTTCGACCGAAACATGCGCAGCCGTGTCGTTGCGCGGTTAAAGGGGAAAGAGGTTCCTCTGGGCGCGTTCTCCGCCTCCGAGACTGTCAAGGGTAGCGCGCGCTCCTGGTACAACTACGCTTTGGCCTCGCAGACCCACCAGCGCATCACCGACATCTATGGTGGAGGAGAAAAGCTCATCCTTGTCGGCAGATCGGGCGTGCTGAGGAAAACTCTGTCCGTCATCATCTACGATGAATTCCCGAATCTTGCCGTCTTCGATGTCAGTTACACAAACATTGGTAAATCACAACTGAAAATTCTCGAGTGGCGTAACAACAGCTACACGATCGACGCGCAACGCGTCTCCACGCAGGTGCCCTTCTGGTCTTTCCAGAGCGGATCTTACGAGCGCCGTCCGAACTGGCTAGTGCCGCTACATACAGGATTTTCTCAGCAG
>DATAYL010000632.1:0-5893 GCA_036272575.1 Bryobacteraceae bacterium
TTCGCCAAGATATTTCGCGGTCCGTTTTCGTTTTGCAAGTAACTAAAGCTGGCCAAGTGTCATCACCTTGCTGTTGTTTGGGAAAAAAGTGCATCTAGCTTTCCCGATGAACCCAAGCGAGGCACCACCAGCACGGAGGCGACGAGATGAATCGGCGGAGTCCTTTGGAAACGGTCAGGTCAGCAGATCCGACGGAAACTGCCGGGCCTGGTGATTCCTCCGAAATGGTTATTCCACTACATGTTGAGGAAGTTAACGTGTCAAAACGATCGGTGGAAGGGCGCGGTGTCCGAGTCTCTATAGTTACTCACAAGCACGAGCAAGTGATCGACGAACTACTCGCACGCGAACGCGTGGAAATCGAGCGAGTGCCGATAGGAACGCGGATCGACACGTTTCCTCAGGTTCGAGAGGAAGGCGATCTGACCATCGTGCCGGTTGTGGAGGAAGAGATTGTGGTCGAGCGCCGGTTGGTGTTGAAAGAAGAAGTACGTATTCGCCGCATAAGGGAAAGCGAAAGATTCCAGGACCGGGTTGAAGTGCGCCGGCAGGAAGCGATGGTCACTTACCTCCCCGATGACACGTCGATTGCTGGCGATGAGCCGGCAGTCGGTGCGACAGGACAGACATAAATCAAGGAGAAATCATGGCCTACGAAAAGATAGTTTCTGTATTCGATAGTGAAGATCAAGCGAGAGCTGCCGCCCGCGCATTAGAGGAAGAAGGCTTCTCCGCGGCGGACATCAGCGTCCTCGGGCAACAAACGCTGGGCAGCTCGGATGAAACGCCACGACGGGAACCCGGCTTCTGGAAACGGCTGTTCGGGGGAGATGTACACGAACACGAAGCAGCAGTGTTCGGACGCTCGGTTGAAGCGGGTGGCTACGTTTTGACTGCTCGCCTTCCGGAATCGGATGTCCCTCGTGCGATGAAAGTGCTCGAAGCTCAGAATCCCGTTGATGTGCACGAACGGGCAAATGATTACGGTTTAGATACCGAGACAAATCCGCTGCCAACCGCGAGGACCGCACCTTGGGAGGACAGAGCGGAAAGTGCCGGAAGTGGAACTGCGACGGGTATGGGAGCTGCTGCGGCGGGAGTCGGAGCGGGGATTGGCAATACGCTGCGAGGAGCTGAGGGCAACGTCAAGAATGCCGCTTCAGGGGTGACCGACCGGGCAGAAAGAGCTTCAGGCACCGTCGCGGATCGGGTCGGCGTAACCGACCGCGCATCTGCACCGCGGGCAGGCGCAGGCAACATAGACGAGAAGGGCGAGACGCTCCGTTTGGCCGAAGAACAGCTGAACGTCGGCAAAAGACAGGTAGAGGCGGGCACGACGCGCATCCGGCGATTTGTCACTGAAAAGCCGGTGGAAGCGACGGTGACACTGCATGAGGAACATGCTGATGTTATTCGGCGGGCGGTCAGCGACCCAAGCTTCTTGAACGATGTGGACTGGTCGGACCAGACGATCGAAGTAAAGGAGATGTCGGAGGAGGCCGTTGTCAACAAGACAACCAAGCTCGCCGAAGAAGTTGTAATTCGCAAGGAAGGCACCGACCGCACGGAGACAATCCGCGACAAGGTTCGTCGTCAAGAGGTGGACGTGGAGCACCTGGACGCCGGCACCAAGGCAGCCACCAACAAGCCGTAGTTTTACTTCAAGTCGATACCTGTGATTTCAGGGACGCCGAACTGATCGGCGTCCCTTTTTTGGGCCATTGACAGTAACACGGCTCTGACAGAATAAAGCCGTGAGGGACCACGTCGGGCTCAATGAAACGAATCGCCGGAGAGGTCACATTCAGCGAGTGGTCATTGACTCCGTGATGCTAGGTCTTGTTCTGTGCTCCGGATGCGGTGGCGCACACTCGTTTGCCGTGGTGCCGCAACAGCCGGATTATGCGCTGCGAGCACCAGACCGAATTGAGACTCCTTTCCCGGACACATTGAAAAAATATAACGGCTTTGAGCCTGGAAAGAACTGGCTGGAGCTTCGGCCACGAATGCAGTTACGCGTTGAGAACGCTTATTACGGAGAAGGCCTACCGAAACATGGACTCGCTGGTTACCTGGGGACCGAAGTCGCGCAGTACCAGGTCGAGAAAGATGGCTCGCTGAAACGGCTCAGCGTCCAGTCCATGGTCCATCGACCAAGAGACCAGGTCGCGGTACAGGATCTGATCAGTGAACAGCAAAGCGAGTACAAATTCCACCGTTTCTACTATCAGATACTTTTCAAGCGCGCCAGCTCAGCACGAGGATCAGTGCTGCTTGGGGCGGAATCACCGCAATTACTCGAGCAACTTGCCGGAGAATTGGAGCGCGCGCCGGAAACGGTGTGCGGCGAGAAATCCGCACCTTGCACTATATTTCCGGAAGAATGTTCCGTCGCGCTCGAAATGGAAATTATAGTCAATGGCAAGCCGAAAACCGTGGGCTGGGCGAGCCAACTACAAAGCGTCATTGGGAATGCACACCAAGTTGAAGTGCAGCGCTTTTATGACGGACGGCTGCTACCCGTGAAGCTGGATTCGGCGGACGAACAGGCTCTGCGCTTGCCCCTGCTGCCGGGTGACCGAATCAGCTCGAAATAAAAAGCGAAGTAGAAGATTAGACACACGCCCCGATGTTTACTTAGGCAGCATTGGATGATGTGGTGAAGGCGTCATTGCAGCGGCCGATGCTGGAATCCATCATGCGGCATTCGAGCAGCTGCCAGATCCGCTATCATCGGTGATAAAAAAACGTCCCGTTCGCATCGAAGAGCGATAGAACAGGCACGAATCCACCTGTTGCGTAAGAGGTCGGGTAAGCGGCCACGCTACTGGCTTGCTGAATGCAATACGAAGCCCGCGTAACTACCGGATGAGTTGTGGAGAAGACTTAACGGATCACGACTTCTTTTGCGATAAGAAGAGTACCAAGTACCTAGTAAGTAAGAGGGCAGGTTGCCCTTGAGCCGACAGGCGGTTCCCCGGCCCCGACCACCAAGCCGATTCTGATTGCGCCGTTGGGCTAACCGGCATTTCTCATCGAGAAAAAAGAGACGCTGTCGCGACTATGGGGCAAGAGGATCATTTCATGTCACTGCTTCAGGAAAATGTGGCTTTGAATACCGCACGACCGGGTATGGAAGAGGAGGCGCTGGCCCAGTTTGAGAGCGCCGCGCGCGACCTGCTACGCCTTTCTGCGGCAGGATTTCTGGCGAAATACAAGCGGGGAGATTTCCACCCGCTGGAACGCAACCCCGTGGCGTCGGCAGTAGCGGCGTTAATCCCGGCCTGTCTTCAGAGCCGCTAAAATCAGGGCGGCGTGTAAACTTACGTCGATTTTCGAACCAATCCGGGATCTACCGCCCCCGCCGGAGCCGGATTTGTTTGCGAAGGCGTTTTGCCGCCTTCAGGTAATGCTACCAACATCTGCTCCTTGCGATAGATAAGTGTAGAGGTGTTGAAGCTGGCCAGTTCGAAGCCATGTCCGTGAGTTATGGCATCTGTAGGGCACGCCTCGACGCAATAGCCGCAAAATATACAGCGATTGTAGTCGATGTTGTAGACCTTCGCGTAGCGTTCTCCACCGCTGATGCGCTGCTGATCGGTATTTTCCGCTGCTTCGATGTAGATGCAATCGGCCGGGCAGGCGGCAGCGCAAAGAAAACAGGCAACACACTTTTCCAAGCCATTCTCATCACGTTGCAGGACATGGGCGCCGCGAAAACGCTCGCCGAGTTGGGCGGGCCCGTCCGGATATTCTTCCGTAATGGTGGGTTGAAGCATTTCCCTGAAGGTAATGCTCATCCCTTTGGCAATCGCGGCAGCCGAGCCTAATACTTCACCAATCTTGGCCATTGCTATTTTCAGGTTAACGTATGGCGCGAAGGGCGGTCGCCGGGCCGTCGCATCAGTGGGAAAATGAGGGGCAAGATGCGCCTGGTTTTACTGCTGATTTTTTGCGCTTCCGCACTGTTCGGCGAGGCTTTCAAATTGTACTTGAAGGATGGCTCGTACCAGTTGGTTCGCGAATATCAAGTGCAGGGCGATCGCATTCATTACTACAGCACGGAGCGCAGCGCCTGGGAAGACATCCCGGTGAGTCTAGTGGATGTGACCAAGACTCAGAGTGAGCACAAAGCCGACGAAGACCGCAAGGTAGCGGACGCGCAGGCGGAAGACCAGGAAGAAAAGGCAGAGCGGGCCGAGAGGCGGGAAATTGCTTCAATTCCGGTAAACCCGGGCGCTTATTACAAGGTCGGCGACAAAATAGAGACGGTACCTTCCGCCGATTATCAGGTCATTACGGACAAGAAGCGGCGTACGTTGCAGATGATCAGTCCGGTGCCGATTATTCCGGGAAAAGCATCGGTTATTGTCAAAGGCGAGCACGCAACGTTCATTGTTCCGGAAGAGCGGCCTTCTTTTTATTTGCGGCTGGCCAAAGAAGAGCGGTTCGGCATTATCCGGCTTACTCCCAAAAAGAACACCCGTATTGTCGAGAACATTGCGATTGTGCCGGTTGCCAAGCAAGCGATGGAAGAACGCAAACAGATGGATACCTTTGAGCAGCAGCTGGCAGACGGATTGTACCGGGTGTGGCCCGAGAAAACGCTCACACCGGGCGAATACGCACTCGTTGAGTTCTCCGACAAAGAAGATGTCGATGATGTGGAGTTGCTTCTATGGGACTTCGCGGTGCAAACCGGCAGCAAGTGATCTAGGCACTATTCATAACGGAGCGCGACCGCGGGATCAACGCGGGAAGCTCGTATAGCGCAGCCGTTTATAACAATTCTTGAGGCGCATGAACCAGGACAGGTGATTAGCATATAGGAAGTTAATATTGACTGCCGATATCAAAATACATTGCGTTGCCGACGATGGCGGTGTATATGTAGAAGGAATAGCCATGACGACGAGGTGAACTAGCGATGACCTGATGGCAGAGACTGCGCGGGAAGAAAGAACTGGAAAAGCAGTTGGATGCCGAGCTTCGGTTTCACTTCGAGCGGCAGGTAGCAGATCAAATGCGGGGCGGCATGAGTGCAGAGGAGGCGCGCCGGACAGCTCGCTTGAAGTTTGGCGCGGTTGAGGGCGTGAAGGAAGAGTGCCGAGATACACGCGGGACTCGCTGGGTCGAGAATGCGGCCCAGGATATCCGCTTTACTTTTCGCTCGCTGCGGGGCAGTCCTTCGTTTGCGGTGGTTGCGGTGCTGTGCCTGGCGCTGGGCATCGGCGCCAACACAGCGATTTTTAGCGTTATGGACGCGCTGATGATTCGCACGTTGCCGGTGAAGCAGCCTCAACAGCTGGCGCTGCTGGGGGAAGGCCATGCGGTGGGCAGCAATGACGGCTTTCCGAAGAGTGAGCCCGATTTGTTTTCCTGGCCCTTTTACCAGGAACTGCGCGCGCATAGCGCCGTGTTTTCCGATGTGCTCGCAATGAGGAGCCTGGGAGCGGACGGGCACGCGCGGTTGGGCGGGGGAGGCGCCCAGCTCGAGCCGGTCAAGATGCAGCTCGTCTCGGGCAACTTTTTCAGCATGCTTGGGGTGCCTGCATCCGCCGGCCGCGTGCTTCTGCCCGCGGACGACCGTGAGCGCGCGCCACCGGTAGCGGTGATGCGCTATGGCTACTGGAAGCGCCGTTTTGCCTGCGACCCAGCGGTTATCGGCAGTACTCTTTCGGTCAATGGGACGGCCATCACGATTATCGGGGCCGCCGCGCCAGAATTCTTTGGCGCAGTGGTGGGCGCAGCCCCGGATTTTTGGGCGCCGCTCTCTATGCAAGCTTCGACCGAGCCGCTGACGCAAACGTTGTGGCTCATTGGACGAATGAAACCAGGTGTCACACTAGCGACGGCGTCGGCGAACACGAATGTGCTGTTCCAGCAATGGCTG
>DATAYL010000633.1:0-6905 GCA_036272575.1 Bryobacteraceae bacterium
ACGATCCTTCGAACGATCGAGTCCAACCGCTTCGTCACCGGGGTCACCTGGACCGACGGAGAGCTGTGGCACGCCACCTGGGAAGGTGACGAGAGCGATCTAAGGCGAGTCGATTCCCGAACTGGAGAGGTCCTTGAAAGCCTCGAGATGCCACCTGGCGTCGGGATTTCAGGGCTCGAGTCCGATGGCGGCGATCGCTTCTTCTGCGGAGGAGGAAGGAGCGGGAAGGTGAGGACCGTCCGGCGGCCTCGACGAGGCGCCCCGAAGGAGTCTTCACAAGGTAAAGAATCAGACGAGCCATCACAGTAAAAGTGCAGGGAACTACGCCGTTAGCTTGGCCAGGATGCATATCCTAGAAAGGCTCGGCTGCTTCGCGATTCCATCGTACGTCTGCCACGAATCGCCTCAGGGCCTCAGGGTTGCGTATTACGTGGAGGGCGGCGTGGTCTGCGTACTTAGGGATCGCTTCCATGAGAAACGGACGGCTTTGGCGGCGATACCGCAACAGCCAGAGCCAGAAATCGGCTCGCTCGCAGGATCGTCGGATTGCTCGCGAAGCACATCGGACCAGCGAGAAGTCCAGGAAAATGACCGTATCCGCAGCCTGAAGCCGAACTTCGACAGCGTCATACGGTCCTAGGTCACCATCGATGATCCACCCATTCTCCTCGACAAGCCGCTCCTGCAGCTCGATCCATTGATCGCGCGGTGTTGCGACAAGACCTGGCCGCCAAAAGATCTTGTCGAGCTCTATCACGGGCAGCCCGGTGATCTCGCCTAGATGAATCGCAAGCGTCGACTTGCCTGAAGCTCCCGGGCCGAGAATTACCACGCGCCTCACACCCAGAGGCTAGCCTGCCGAAGCGCGGTTAAGTCGATTCGGCGGGTATCAAAGAGTACGGGCCAGTTGCCAAATAGGAGATAGGATAACTGAAACACCTTATTAGAAGAAATTCCATTAAAGGAAAGGAACGATCTGAAACATGCCAACACCAAAGAACGGATCTACGAAGGTTATATGGATATCCGCCGTAGCCTTGTTAGCGCTCGCATCCACGTTCCGGCCGGCAAGCGCCGCTGTAGACGAGCAACAAGGTGACATCTATCAAACTACGCAGGCATACGTCTCCCAGTTTTATCCACTCTGGTTTACTTTCAATCAGACAAGATTCGCTCAATTTCGGCCAAATATCATCATAGGACCGGACAAAATTTCCCCTATCTACCACTATGTTGTTGCAATCAACAACGATACGGTGTACGCGAGTTCCTTCCTCGACCTGTCGGCCGAACCGGTCGTTCTGGATATTCCGGAGACCAACGCGCATTACTCAGTGCTCACGCTCGACCCCTACTGCGATATCTTTCAGTCCGCGATCAAGCCGCCGGCGCCGGGAAAGTTCGTGTTGTACGGGCCTGGTTTCAAAGGCAGTCTTCCCGATGAACTGCATAAAGTTCCAGTGCCTTTCGATTACATAACGATTATCTTCCGGGCAGACAAATTCACGAACGGCGTAGATATGACCTCAGAAGCTGAAGTGTTCCGTCAGTCGCTGCATACCGCACCCCTATGTGCATATCTAGGCGAGCGTTGCCCCGACGGTGTTCCTTTAGGCGGCGATGCCGCTATTGTCCCGGAAATCCTTTTTGCGGTTCCTTTCAAAACAACTGCAGATACTTTGATCGCGGTGGAGCCGATTGCTTTCCTGCGTCAGCTTCAACATGCCGTCCTGTCGCCGCGCACTCCGCCGATGTCCCCTAAGGTGCAGGCACTGTCCAACCGGTTCAATGCTCTTTTTGCGCGCGTTAGCGAGAACAGGGCGGAATTCGCCCGAGGCGCTCAGGCAGCCCATTACGCTATCGTGAACAATTACCTCAACCACCTCGGCAGAACAAACTGGATCACTTACGACAATATTGGTGATTGGGGGCCTCACGTCGTGCAACGGTCCTCAATTACTGAATTCATCCAGTATGCAAACGACCGGAACACTGCGGCCTATTACCATGCCTTCAAAGATCAAACTGGAGCTCCGCTTAATGGAACGGACCCAAAGGGGTACGTGCTGACCTTTTCACCCAAAGAGATCCCGGAAACGACGCGCTTCTGGTCTCTTACGGCCTATACTCCAGAGGCAATCGAACTAGTGCCGAACTCCGCAGACAAGTACCTGGTCGCAAGCTATATTCCGCCGCACGCGAATCCAGACGGGTCGATTTCGATCTACCTGGCGCGACAGCGTCCTGCAGGTGTGCTGGACTCTAACTGGCTTCCGATTCCGTTTGGACCTTTCAATGTGATGCTTCGCGACTACGGTCCGGCAGGAGACGTTGCCAGGAGGACTTACGTGCCTCCGGGGATCCTGAAGGCTCAATAGTCATACGCGCGGGCCAGTCCGCTGTCTAACCAAGGGCGACGAAATTCCATCTACTCCCTCCCTGAGCATCCATCAGCGTAAAGATACTCAATGCATTGAAAATCTATGTATAGTAGATTTATGAACCGGCTGAGACGACTTTTCCAACGCCGCCAAATCGTGAAAGATCTGACAAATGAAATGAACGCTCATATAGAAGAAAAGATGGAAGAGCTGGTGGAGTCGGGCATGCGGCCGGAAGAGGCGCGGCGCAAGGTGAAGTTGCAGTTCGGAAACACCTCGGTATTGCGCGAGAAAAGCCTGGAAGTCTGGAGCTTCTCGGCGATTGAAGCAGCTTGGCGGGATTTGCGAATCGCAGCACGCGGCCTGCGAAGGAATCCGTTATTCAGCGCTATATGTGCCACAACTTTGGCCCTAGGGATTGGCGCGAACGTAGCGATTTTCAGCTTGATTCAGGCAGTACTGCTGCGGCCCCTGCCGTTCCCGAATGCGGATCGGATTGCGATGCTGTGGGAAGTATCGCCGAACGAGAAAAGCTCGTCAGTGCTGAGTGTTCGTCATGGCCAAAACTTGGTCAGCCCAGTGAATTACCTGGATTGGCGTGACCGCACGCACTCTTTTGCGGCGATGGCAGCGATCGCTCCGTTTCCTGCCGGGCTAAGCGGATTTGGTGAGCCGCGGCAGATAGACAGTGTAGGTGTTTCGGCCGATTTTTTCCACGTCTTAGGCATCCAGCCGCTTTTAGGAAGAGTGTTTACGCGTGGTGAGGACGTGCCAAACGGGCCGCGTCTGGCGGTGCTCAGTTACGGGTTGTGGCTACAGCAGTTCGGCGGGGATCGCTCGGTGTTGGGACGAAACGTGCAATTGAACGATGAGAGTTACACGATTCTCGGCGTGATGCCCGAAAGTTTCAACCTGCCGTTCGCACACGCCGACATTTGGCTTCCGGCGCAGATCGCGCGCAGCGCGAAGCCAAACGAGGGCCGGTTTATGACGGTCATCGCCAAGCGGAAAGCGGGTGTCAGTAAAGCGCAAGCGGCGGCGGATCTCGCGAACGTAGCGCGGCAGATTGCGCGCGAGAGACCGTTACTCAGCCTGGGCTGGACGACCAACATCGTTTCACTCTACGACCAGATTACGGGCGATGTCAAAACGGCTCTGCTGCTGCTTTACGGAGTAGTGACCTTTGTGCTGCTGATCGCAGCGGTGAACGTGGCTAATTTGCTGCTGATGCGAGGGACGCAGAGGCGGCGTGAACTTGCGGTGTGCGCGGCTCTGGGAGCGAGCCGAACGCGTCTGATGAGCCAAATGCTGGCGGAGAGTCTGCTGCTGTCGCTAGCCGGTGGTGCGCTGGGGATCGGACTGGCTTCGTTTGCGCTGCTGGAGATGGCACATTCACTGCCCGCTTTGGGCCTGCCCAATGTGGAAGCAGTCCACTTGAATGGAACGCTGCTTGGATTTAGCATCTTGGTTTGCCTGGTTACGACGATTCTGTTTGGACTCGCGCCCGCGCTCTCGTTTTCGCGGGCGAACACCGAAGAAACGCTCAAGCAGAGCAACCTTCGAACGACTGGGCGGGGCGTCCGGCGCTTGCGCAGTTTGCTGGTTGTGCTGGAGATGACTCTTTCCCTCGTGCTGCTGGTGGGCGCGGGGCTAGTGGGGCGCAGCTTTCTCAACCAAATCAATGAGCAGCGCGGTTTCCGCACCGACCATATTCTTACCATGCAAATGTTCTTTGGAACGGCGCGTTACGAAAACAACAACAAGCGGAGCCGTTATCTAAGCGATATTCTCGATCGCGTGCGGGCGATTCCCGGCGTCGAAGCGGCCAGCTCGGCGCATTTTCTGCCGATGACGGGCATGGTGTCGGGCTCTGGTTTCACCCGTGCCGACCGGCCGACACCAGCGCCTGGTACGCAGCCCGAAGCTGATTTTCTGGTCGTCAGCCCGCAGTATTTTTCCGTGATGGGAATTCCATTGCTCGCGGGCCGTGATTTTGCTTCACAGGACACGCTAGGCAAAGAGCCCGCGGTCATCGTGAACGAGGCATTTGCCAAACGATTCTTCCCGGGGGAAGACCCACTCGGCAAGAAACTCAATCTCGACTGGAACATACCTGACGGCGTCATCATCGGCGTTACGGCCAGCGCGCGGCAAACCGATCTGACTGTTCCTCCAAACCCGACGATCTTTCTCGATAACGTGCAATCACCTTTTTATTTCGCCGGCTTGGTTATCCGGACAGCGCTGCCACCTCAATCCATTGCGCATGCGGCGGAGACCGCCATTCACGCAGTCGATCCGGACCAGGCGGTTTCGCACGTGCAATCGATGGACCAGCTGGTATCGGCATCAGTCGCGCGGCCGCGGCTGGAATCCGCACTTTTGGGAGGGTTCGCGGTTATCGCGCTGACGCTGGCGAGTATCGGGCTCTACGGCGTCTTAGCCTACCTGGTGACGCAGCGAACTCGCGAGATCGGTATTCGCATGGCGTTGGGCGCGAACCCGGGGCGCGTGGTTCGCGAGGTGATGCGTGACGGATTTCGGCTGCTGCTAAGTGGGATCGCGGCAGGGCTGATTGCGTCGCTGTTCCTGACACGGCTTCTCGGTTCGCTTTTGTATGGCGTAAAGCCGGCCGACCCGGCGACATTCAGCTTGGTTGCCGTCACCCTGCTTGCAATCGGCTTAATCGCCTGTTTGCTGCCGGCTCGACATGCCGCTGCAGTGGACCCGGTGAGTTCACTGCGCTGGGAGTAAAGCATTGCTGGTTTATGTGGCAAACCAGATTGCATGAGTGCCGGACAACGCACGGCGCCCCAACCAGTTCATTGAGGAATTTGAGCCGGTGTAACCGCGGAGTTAAGCGATCTACTTTCCGAGAATGTGACTCTTCCAATGTTTGGCTAAGCATTCCGCGACGGATTGCATGTTGTCGCCACGCTTTTTGCAGGTTGCGCTGAACGCAATGTTCTTCGTCTTCGATTCGATGACCGTCATTGAGATTTGACTGGATGCGCCGGTATCGTAGACGCCCCGCATGACGGCGTTGGCGATGCCGGTGGTGAGCGAACCTGGATTTGAATCACCTGAAAACTTCACCCGGTAGGCGGATTGCGGGTCAGCCGTCAAAGTGACCGGCACCTTTTTCTTTGTCACGCCCGCAGAGAAGAAAGCAGCGAACGGATCCTTCTGATCGACATAGACCGATGAGCCCGGCGACTGAGCGAAAAGCAGCGCCGCGGAAAGGAATATCAGAAAGGCTAAGAGTTTCATAGTGGTCCGCTCGTCAGACTAGAATATCCCGAATTCATAGAACGCGCAGAAGACGAAGGGACGATGGAAGGCAGGCGAAACCAGCTGCCTTACAGTGGACTATGCGATATCTTCTTGCACTTTCTTTAGTGCTCTCGAGCTGCATTGCGGCGACTGAGAGTGACTTCGATCTGGCGGCGTCGCCCTCGACCGTCGCTTGGGGCTATTACTCGGCCCAGGCCAAGCCCGTACTGATGGTGCATTCCGGAGACACGGTGCGGATGCACACCGTCTCGACTTGTTCGCTCGAAAAGATGGAAGCGGGCGGCGTGCCGCACAATACAATTCCGCAATATGACCGCGATATTCATGAGCAGGTGAAGGACAAAGGTCCGGGCGGCCACATCCTGACGGGGCCGGTCGAGATTGCTGAAGCCGAACCGGGCGATGTACTGGAAGTGCAGATCGAGAAAATCGACATCGATGTGCCGTATGCCTGTAACGGATTTGGCCCGGGGCGCGGATTTCTGCCAAACGATTTTCCCTATGCGCGCACCAAGGTGATCCCGCTCGACCTCGGCCACATGACCGCGAAGTTTGGGCCGGGAATAAACATTCCGCTGCATCCGTTTTTCGGCAGCATGGGCGTGGCGCCACCCTCGGGAGGCAAGTTGAATAGCGGACCGCCGTGGATGCACGCGGGCAATATGGACAACAAAGAACTCGTGGCCGGCACGACGCTTTACATCCCGGTGCATGCCAAGGGCGCCTTGTTTGAGGCCGGTGACGGGCATGCGGGCCAAGGTAATGGGGAAGTCGATATTACGGCGCTCGAGACGTGGCTGACGGGCACCTTCAAATTTATCGTGCACAAGGACCAGCATCTGCTGTGGCCGCGCGGGGAAACACCCACCAGCTATATAGCGATGGGCTTCGATGAAGACCTCAAGACCGCAACCGAGCTGGCAGTGCGCAACATGATCGATTTTTTGGTGACGGAAAAGCATTTGACCCGCGACGACGCGTACGCTTTGACAAGCGTGGCCGTGGATGTAGACATTACGCAACTGGTGGACGGGAAGGTGGGGGTTCATGCAATGTGTCCAAAAAACATTTTTAACAGCGAATAACGTTCTTGCATATATAATCTAGGCAAAGGCAACTTATATGAAGCGCAAAAGAGAAGAGCGGGATCTGCTGCCCGGCACGCTCGAGATGCTGATTCTGCAGACGCTGCGGCGGGAACCCCTGCACGGCTACGCGATTTCGCAATAT
>DATAYL010000634.1:0-8372 GCA_036272575.1 Bryobacteraceae bacterium
GTCAGTTGTCGTCGGGCTCGAGGCTTTACAGCTTTTTTGCGACGATCTCCTGCAGTACGTGCTTGTCGAGAGATAGATCCGCCACGAGACGCTTCAGCTTGCTGTTCTCCTCGCGCAGCTGGCGCAATTCTGCCAACTCGGCAATGCCCATCCCGGCATACTGCTTCTTCCAGTTGTAGAACGTCGCTTCGCTAATCCCCATCTTGCGGCACACCTCTCCGACTGATTCTCCGTGGCGTACTCGACTGAGTGCCTGTACAATCTGGTCCGGACTATGTCCTTTTCGTGGCATCTCTCTCTCTCTCCTGTTCTGCTTTCCAGCAGCTGCTCTGGATCGAAAAATACTCTAACAATCCCTGGCTCCGTTTCCGGGGTTTGGGTCAGAAGATCTTCCTCCGGCACGAGAGTGGCGACAAGCGCAGCCCGCGCTGGCTGATGGAAGCTAAGGATTACTCCCGAGAGGAACGCCGTGGCAGCGATGATCGGCACGGTAGCGAGGCCACTCGAAGCCAACAACCCCAAGGCGGCAGCGAGTAGCATAAGGCTGGCTTGTGTTGCGATCAGTAGCCTGCGGCGATCCACACGATCTGCCAAACCGCCGCCTACCAGTGCAAACAGGAAGAAGGCACACGCCTGCGAAAGCGAAACACAACCAAGCGCGAACGCCGACCCATGCACCAGGCGCAAGACGAGCAGGCTTTGAGCCACGATCTGCATCCAAGTGCCTACCGCCGACAGAAGCAACCCGATCCAAAGTGCCCGAAAGTCGCCATGTCGAAGCGCGCGAAAGCCCGACGGCCAGCGTCGGTCCAGTGTCGTTCGAGAGTTTTTCTGGCGATTAGGCACTTTTATCGGGCCGGGCTAGAATGGCAGATAAGGAGACGTACAAGTATGGAATGGTCTACACCTCGGTTTGAAGAAGTGTGCCTCAGTTGCGAGATTTCGAGCTACGCAAGCCCAGAGATCTAAGCACGGATGCACATCCGGGTTCTTGGTGCAGCCGCGGGGGGAGGTTTTCCGCAATGGAATTGCTCCTGCTCAAATTGTCGGCGGCTGCGTCAAGGCCGGTTCAAGGGAGAGCCGAGAACCCAAGCGCAATTCGCCATCTCAACAGACGAAACAAACTGGTTCCTTCTGAACGCCAGCCCAGATCTCCGTTTTCAGATTGAAGCGTTTTCTTTACTCCATCCACACCACTCTCACATTCGGCATTCTCCCATTGGAGGCTTGATTCTTTTGTCTGCGGAAGTTGACGCAGCTCTGGGGCTGCTGCTGCTACGTGAATCACAGCCGCTGACTGTTTATGCAACAGATGCCGTGCGCCATATCCTGACGGACGACAACAGTTTCTTTCAGGTGCTACGTCGACAAACCGACCAAGTGACATGGATTCGAGTGCAAACGGGTGTGTCTTTTGCCCTTGCCGACAGCGCTATCCAATGCCTTCCTGTGTCGACCGAAGGTGGTTTCCCCGGCTTTGTATCGGAAGAGCGAACTGCCCAGTTCGATTCTGCAGAGGCAGTACTTGGAATCGTGCTCGAACACGGAGGACGACGCGTGGGTCTTTTTCCCGGCGTCTCCAGGGTGCAACCGGATCTTCTAGCTATCCTGAGGACCTGCGATTTAGTGTTCTTCGATGGAACGTTCTGGTCCGACGATGAACTGATTCGTTTGCAAGGGAGCGGCAAGACAGCGCGACAGATGGGGCACCAGCCGGTAAGGGAGACCTTGCCGGCGTTGGCAGGAATCAAGGCCCGGAAGGTTTTTATCCATATCAACAACACGAATCCAATTCTCGATGAAGGCAGTGAGGAGTATCAGCGAGTCCGTGACGCGGGATGGGAGACCGGTTTCGACGGAATGGACCTGGTCCTATGAGCGACGGCGGACGATTGCGATCCGATGAATTAAAGCAGAAACTCCTGGACGTCGGCCATGAACGTTACCATCACAAACATCCTTTTCATCTACTCATGCACCAAGGCGAGTTGACCCGAGAGCAACTGCAGGCATGGGCGTTGAACCGCTACTACTACCAGAGCCGCATCCCAATTAAGGACGCGATCATTCTGTCTCGCAGTACGGATACGCTTTTTCGAAGGGCCTGGCTGAAGCGGATACTCGATCACGACGGTGTAGGCGACGAACCGGGCGGCATTGAAAAATGGATCCGGCTGGCGCAATCGACGGGCATTGAGCGGGACGAAGTCGTTTCCGAACGGAGAGTACTGCCTGGGGTGCGGTATGCGGTGGATGCCTACCTAGATCTAGTTTCGAAGAGAACGCTTTTGGAAGCCGTCGCATCATCCCTCACAGAGTTATTCTCACGAGATCTGATCTCGCTCCGAATCGATGCTCTCCGCGAGCACTATCCGTGGTTAGAACCAGGGCTCATGTACTTCCAGGCGCGCCTAACTCAAGCGCCGGAAGATGCTGCTTTCGCCCTAGAATACGTAACACGCAACGCCGTCACGCGCGAGCAGCAAGAACTGGCAATCGCGGCGCTGCGTGCGAAATGCGATATTCTCTGGGCCCAGTTGGATGCCATTCACTTCGCGTACGTGACGCCTGTGTGGCCAGCGCTCGCGGTACTCGGAGGTGATGGATGACGGCAAACAAAGGCCGGCCATCATTGAAGCCCGGGTGTCGCCTATCGCCCACCGGCGACGTATTGCTCATCCCGGAAGGAGGGCTCAGGCTGCAAGGGCCGGCTTTACGCATTGTGCAGTCCTGCGATGGCACGAAGACCGTATCGGAGATCGTTACTGCCCTACTGGATCAGTTTCCTGGCGCCGACCAGGTGAAGGTGTTTGAGGAAACCTCGAGCTTTCTTATGAAGCTTGCCGACCGGGGCGCCATAGAGTTTGCATGAACGCCGCACCGCAAGCCCTCATAGCAGAAGTCACTCATCGCTGCCCTTTGCATTGCGTGTACTGTTCGAATCCGATTCAGATGCAAGGTGCCATACATGAGCTCTCAACTGAGCATTGGATCAGCATTATCCGTCAGGCAGCGGAGCTTGGTTGCTGGCATCTCCACCTGACCGGTGGGGAACCACTGCTTCGACGAGACCTCGGAGATCTGGTGCGTGCCGGCCGGGAATCGGGCCTGTACGTCAACCTAATTACTTCGGGCTTGGGGCTTACCAGCGAGCGGCTGGGCGCACTGGTAAGGGCCGGGCTCGATCACATTCAGCTCAGCTTTCAAGACAGCGAGGAAGCGGAAGCAAATACCTTTGCAGGAACCAGGGCGCACGCGCACAAGCTTCGCGTGGCTGAATGGATTCGCAAATACCGGATCGCATTTACAGTTAACCTGGTGGTTCACAAGCAGAATATCGATCGACTCGAAGGGCTAATCCGATTGGCGGAGCAAATAAAGGCCGATAAATTGGAAATCGCTAACGTTCAATACTATGGCTGGGCTTTCCGCAATCAAGCCCGGCTTCTCCCGTCTCGCGAGCAACTTCGGGCATCCCTTCCTACGATTGAATCGGCGCAAGCGCGATTGTCCGGCAAGATGCGTATCGATTATGTTTTGCCGGACTATTATGCAAAGTATCCAAAGCCATGTATGGGTGGTTGGGGACGCAGCCTGATGCTGATTGACCCAGCGGGGCGCGCCATGCCTTGTCACTCCGCTGGCGTGATACCAGGGTTGGAGTTTCCTGATGCTGCCACGGAATTGCTTCGTGCTATTTGGGAAGAGTCTCCGGCCTTTGGGCGATTTCGCGGCCAGGACTGGATGCAGGAGCCGTGTCGCTCCTGTGAACGAAAGGCGGTAGATTTTGGGGGTTGCCGCTGTCAGGCAATGCTCCTCACCGGTGACGCTGCGGCGACCGACCCAGTTTGTTCACTCTCGCCTAAACGTCCTATAGTCGACGGTTTGGCAGAGGAGGCTCTCCGATACGTGAAAGATGCCTCTCAATGGATTTATAGGATTGATCCCGTCGCGTGAGAGGCTAATGTTGCCTTCTTGAACGGAGGAGCTTCAACGAACTTGTCTTCAAATGAGATCGGATCGCTCAGCATGCGAGGACCTTCGACGTACGCGAAAACAACAAAGCCGCTGAACGGCTGTCGCTTGCGCTCAAGCCATCCGAAAAAGACCCCGACCTGCTGTTCCTTCATTGTGTTCCGCAAGGAATCATGAATCGATATTTGGTTCAATTTCCGAATTGCGTCTGGATACGTCGCCACACGTAAGTCCGGTTATTCTAAACCAATATTCATTGTGACTGAGTTCTGTTCCAGCGACTCTGCCTTCCCGTTAATTTAGCAATTTAGCGGAAGGGCTCGCTTTTGTAAATTCCTAAGAGGGCGTCGCCCTCTCGCGCGAACAAGTCGTCTCCCCGGAGTGGACCGGAGACAGGCTTTACACAACGGACCGGGGACATCGTTTACATAGTCAGCGAAATCAAGGCTCGAAATCAGTTAGGGCGACGCAGAGATTATCCGTGGATGCCCTGGAAAGAGAGCCGCGCCGTGGATCAGAGATTGCAGTTTTTGGCCGAATATCAAACAAAAGAGACGACTATTATCGACTTGTGTCGTCAGTTCGGGATATCTCGACCGACCGCTTACAAGTGGATCAAGCGCTATGAAGAATTAGGGCCTGAAGGATTGTTGGAACTCAGCCGACGTCCCAAAAGCTGTTCCCACGCTATACCCGAGGAGATGGAGAATGAGGTACTCGCCATCAGAAACAGACATCCCACATCGCGCCCTCGCAAGATTAGAGCACGTCTCGAACATCTACACCCAGACGCGGACTGGCCAGCGCCTAGCACGATAGGCCAGATTCTCAATCGTGCTGGTCTGACGAAGCCTCAACGAATAAGGAGGAAGGTAACCCATCCGGTCAGCCATTCGGAGCGATAACTGCGCCTAACCAGGTCTGGTGCATCGATTTCAAGGGATGGTTTCGCGCAGGTGACGAGCAACGGTGTGATCCACTCACGATCACCGACGCCTTCAGCCGTTATCTGATCCGCCGTCAGGTGGTCAACAAGATGGACACGCCTCATGTGATGGCGGTATGTGACGCAGCCATGCGGGAATTTGGGCTGCCGGATCGTATTCGAAGTGACAACGGGTCACCGTTTTCAGGGCCTGGGTTGCTCCGTCTCAGCAGGCTCGCCTTGCGCGTTGCGCGGCGGGTCGGGTCCCGGGATCCGCATAGAGCCAGTCGTCACCGGTCGTTCACCGGATAGCCGCGAAGCAGGCCGTGATTTCGCCAGGTGATCACGCACTGGGGCGGATCGCCAGTCGCGTCGACATTTCTTTGAACGTTAACAAGCCCTCCTCGCGTAGCCGATCATAGCGCGGTTTGAGCTGGTAATCACGGCGCAGACCCGCGATGATGCGAGTATTGAAACGTTGGCCGCATCCGGACAGCGCTCCTCTTGATTTAGGGTTTCCACGATTTGCTTATCGGTGTAATGATGGGTCAGTCGATCGACCTCGGCCACAATGTCCGCTGGTGTCGTTCTGAGTTCCCAAGCGGTCAAAGGCCTCGGCAGCTCAAGCGTTTTTGTCGCACCGCCGCTGAAGCGGATGTGAACTGTGATTCCGGTCCCGCGAATGAGCGTTACGTCGGCGAGCAGTATGCGAACCACCCGCTTTCGTTCCTGGTCCGGGGTCTTTGGATCTTGCCAGAGCCGTGGAAAGTCACTTGCTAGGGCGGCGATACGGGCGCGCTGCTGTTCATCAATCGTGACGCGGTCCTGCTGTCGCTGTTGCTCGTACTCCTCCTGTGCCTTCGCTAGGGCACGAAGCTTTTTCGTTCCAGTCCGCCTCGAGCGAATCCGCGACCAGACGGTTGGCGGGATCGACATGCAGATAACGTCGCTGGGCCAAGTCGGCTTCATAGCGCGCTCGCTCCACTTGTTTCTTACGGAGTTTGTCCATTTCCTCGATTCTTGCCTGGAGTTCCTGTTGGACCGACAGAGTGACTTCGAGCGCGAGCGGAGCCACACTTTCCACCAGAAGTTGACCCACAGCGTTATCGATCTGGTCTCCAATAACCCGCTGGCATATCGATATGACGTGTTCAATGCCGTCGCGCTCGCAGACGTACTCGGGTACCAGGCGCTCCTGGCGCGCGTGATATCGAACCGTCATCCGGCTTCCGCATCTTCCACAGACCACCAACCCTTGCAGCAATGCTGGGCCTTCGCGCGGAGGGCTCTTGCGGCGGTCGGCGCCGACGGCTTGCGCATTTTCATGGAGGTGCCGGAGGTCCTCCTCATACTGCTCCCAGGAGATGTAGCCAGCATGAGCATTCTTGAGTAGCGTCCACTGTTCACGCGGCAGGCGGGCATAGGACGTGCCTCCATCCGGGCTGTTACGAGTGCAACTTTGGCCATATACGAATGCGCCGGCATAACGAGGATTGTGCAGGATGTGCAGCGTCCGGCTGTGCGGAAGTTCTGCCCACACCAAACCGCCTTTGTTCGGCCCTTTCTTTAAACGCCGTGGAAACAGAAGCCGTTTGCGGCGGAATGTTTTGACAACCGCGCAGGCCGATGCAGTGCGCCGGAATGTCTCGAAGAAGAATCGAAGGCTTTCCTGTACCTGTTTGTCGGGGTCGAGCATGGGCTCGTTATTGGCATTGTGGACGAAGCCAACCGAGAAGGACATTGCAGCTCGCCGCGGTGGGCTTTGTTCATGATTCCGTCTTGAAGGCGGCCTCTGAGCACATGCAGTTCGGCTTCGCTCATGGTCCCTTTGAGCCCTAGCAGGAGACGATCATTGAAGTGCGAAGGATCATACACGCCGTCTTCATCCAGGATGAGCGTGTCGGCTAGAGCGCAGATTTCCAACAGCCGGTGCCAGTCCGTGAGTTTCACGCTAGCCGGGAAACTTCCAGTCCGAGCACGATACCGGCCCACGCTTTGGCTACCGGCGTTTGACCGCGTTACTGAAGCGCGAAGGCCTCTCGGTGTGGCATGGCCAGGTGCATCGGATCACGAAGGAGTTGCGGTTGCAAGTGCCGCCGCGAAAACGAAAACGGTTTACGCAATCGAAACCCATGCCGACCGAGATTACACGCCCGAATCAACGCTGGGGCATGCTTACTTCCAGCCCGCCGTACTTACTGCGCCATCCGGTAGAAACATCGCTGCACTGATCCCATGTGCGCCATACGGTTGCCAGACTCTGAACGAACTGAGTGAGGTCTATACTCTGTTCCTTGTGTTGCTCGGAAACTGCTCCCGCTTCTACGTTTGCTATGTTGCGTTGCGCTTGCCCAATCTGGTTCAGGAGCTGTACGGGATCTAGAGCCGCGAATTGGGCTCGAAGTTGTTCCTTCACCAGGACACCTACGCGTTCATCAGCCAGCAGTTGCTCGCAAGGTGCAGCGAGCGGATGATATTCTTAATCACCTCGGCCCCTTCAACCCGATGCGATATCGGTCAAGACCAGGCTGTGAACGTGATTGCCTGCCACTGAGCTTTCACAATGGGCCACCATGTCCATCTCAAAATAGCCTTGGCGGCGGATTGTTCCAATTGTTGAAGGTTCGGATGCCGATGCTTTCCGAAGCGGTGTGTTGAGAAATGCTCTTCGCCTCCGTTGCTTGGCAACTTCTCGAATCGGACGCAAAGAGGCGATCGATCGTTGCCGCACTCATGCCGAGCAACCGCTGGCGCACTTCCGAATCCAAACACAGATGCCCGTGGTGGTCATAGATTCCACGAACGTCGGCAGAACGGCCTTCAGTCGCTTTCCACAGATTCGGTCTGCCGCTTCCCAGACAATCGTGAGCGCCGTGATCACTGCTTCGTTGCAAATTCGCCGGCGGCACCGTGATTGCGTCGCATCGGTATTCCGGTTCGCGCTCAGTGCTCGAATCGCATATTTTGCGATGGCATTCCGCAATTTCGGCGAACTCGTCGATAATTTGCCTTTTCTCAACCCGTCCTGCCGCCCGGTATCTCTCTCCCATTGCCTCTATCAACTCGCGTATCGTCTCTGACCCAAACCCCGGAAACGGAGCCAGGGATTGTTAGAGTATTTTTCGATCCAGAGCAGCTGCTGGAAAGCAGAACAGGAGAGAGAGAGAGAGAGAGAGAGAGATGCCACGAAAAGGACATCGTCCGGACCAGATTGTACAGGCACTCAGTCGAGTACGCCACGGAGAATCAGTCGGAGAGGTGTGCCGCAAGATGGGGATTAGCGAAGCGACGTTCTACAAATGGAAGAAGCAGTATGCCGGGATGGGCATTACCGAGTTGGCAGAATTGCGCCAGCTGCGCGAGGAGAACAGCAAGCTGAAGCGTCTCGTGGCGGATCTATCTCTCGACAAGCACGTACTGCAGGAGATCGTCGCAAAAAAGCTGTAAAGCCTCGAGCCCGACGACAACTGAC
>DATAYL010000635.1:0-3813 GCA_036272575.1 Bryobacteraceae bacterium
GCATTATGCCGATATCGGCATAATGCAGAGCGTTTTTAGCGTTTTTAGCCCAGCGGCCCGGCGATGGAGTCTTCGTTTGTCGGAACGGCTGAACGCCGGGACGGTGAGCTAAAAACGTGTTGGACTAAACCGCTGTACGAAAGCTCGGTCTATGGGTTTTCAAATCGTCGACCTGTCTGTGAGTGGGTGTCGGAAGAGAGAGTGCGGGCGTGTTGTGGGTGCGAGTGGAGGGCAAACCGTCGTCATTCTTGCTGCGGATTGACAAGATAGGAGTAGGACAACTGGGGGGCGCTCAACGAAACGGACAAAAGTGTACCTTAAGCAGGAATGCCTTCCCGCGAACTGCTGTCCGACGCTCAGCGCCAAGCATTGCTAACTGCCCATTACGACCTAGACCGGCGCATGATGGTGCGGTATTGGACTCTGTCGTATGAAGATTTGGATCGCATCCGTTCGCGGCGCGGCGATGAGAACCGCCTTGGTTTCGCCGTCCAGCTGTGTTTGTTGCGGTTTCCGGGCTGGCCACTGAAGCCGAATGATGAGGTACCGAACCAACTCGTGCAATTCGTGGCCGATCAGTTGCATTTTGGATCCCGCATCTGCGGATGTGTATGCGGCGCGAGACACAACCCGGCGGCAGCATCTCTCGGCGTTACAGCGCGAATACGGGTTCAGCGCGTATCACCGGGACACCGAGCAACAATTAGCCGCGTGGCTGCTGCCGGTCGCCTTACGACGAGAAGCCCCCTGGTTTCTTGTGACAAGTGTGGTGGAGCGGCTTCGCGAGCAACGCGTCGTTTTGCCGGCAATGTCTACGCTTGAATCGCTCGTCATTAAGGTGCGCCGGCGAGCAGAGGAAAGTATTTTCTTGACGTTGACACAATCACTTTCACCGGAACAACGAAACGCACTAGATGTGCTGCTCTATCAAGAGACAGATCGGGCAAAAGGGGTGGCGAACTTGCGTCGGCCGCCCGGTGCCGCGATTCCCGCGAGCATCCTGGATTTGATGGATCGGATCGACTTAATTCGGGCTGTTGGCTTACGTTCAGATCTCGATCAATCGTTGAGCCCAGGTCGCCTGCGACGGCTGTCGAGTCGAGCAGCTCGTCATACTCTGCAGCATTTACGCGAGTATGCACCTATGAAGCGCCATGCACTGGTCGTGGCATTACTGCTGCAAACGGGTCAGGACTTCACTGATGAAACTATGGACATGCAAGCTCGCCTGATCGGTCGCCTTTTCAATCGCGCTGAGCGGCAAGAAACCGAACTGCAACAAGAAAACCCTTCTATTCGACAGCAGCTCCGGCAGTACACGAAATTGGGCAAGGCACTGCTTTCGGCACGAGCAAAAAACCAAGCGTGGAACAAGCTGTGGAAACCAGCACAGGATGGGATTACTTGGCACAGAGCGTCGCAGAGACAGAGCGCCTCGCCGATTCCTCTGGCACCAGCTTCGAGCACATGCGTACGTATTGGCCACAGATCCGGCAATACAGTCCTCGCTTTTTAGCGACGTTCGAGTTTCAGGGGCATAAATCAGCAACGTCTCTATTGAAGGCCATCGCGGTTCTCCGCGAGATGAACGCGACCGGGGCCAAAGAGGTTCCAAAGTCGGCGCCCCGTGGCTTTGTCAAGCCTAGATGGCAGCGGTGGGTCATTACAGCGGACGGCTTGGATCGGTGCTACTACGAACTGTGTGCGTTAACAGAGCTCAGTTTGGCTTTGCGCGCTGGTGATGTTTAGGTGGCTGGCAGTCGCAGATTTCGCGCTTTTGACAGCTATCTCATTTCTCGCGGTGAGTGGTTACGCACAGTGCCGGCACGAAGCGACGGACAGGAAAAGGAATGCAAACAGTACCTCGAAAGTAGAGCTGAACAGCTCCGCCAATCATTCGAAACAGTCGATCTTTTGGCTCGCGAGGGGCAGTTGCCCGAAGTGCGCCTGGATGGCACTCGGTTGCGAATTTCTCCTTTGAAACGACGTGCTCCTGACGACATATCATTATGGTCGGGGCGGGCTTACGACCTGCTGCCGCGTATTCACATCACAAATCTGTTAATGGAAGTGGATTCCTGGACGGGATTTAGCCGGTGCTTTACCCATCTACTGCACGGAGATCCGGCGCGGGACCGGTCTGCCCTAATGGCAGTAATCCTTGCCGACGCGACCAATTTGGGTCTGAGCAAAATGGCGGTGACCTGTTCGGGGCATGCAGAAGGCCGTCTTCATTGGATGTCAGATTGGCACGTCCGTGACGAAACGTACGCAAAGGCACTGGCTGAGATCGTGAACCGGCACCACCGAACCTCTCTGGCTTCACATTGGGGTTCCGGTACAACTTCCTCCTCGGACGGGCAAGCATTTCCAATTGCCACTCGTAAGCCCGTCACGGCCCACACCAACGCGAAATATGGGCGGGATCCGGTCGTCATGTTTTACACTCACATTTCGGATCGGTACGCGCCGTTCCATAGCAAAGTCATCACTGCGACGATCCGAGATGCCACGCACGTATTGGACGGTTTGCTCGACCACGGAACGGACGTTACGATTCGAGAGCACTACACCGATACGGCCGGGTTTACTGATCACGTTTTCGCTCTCTGTCACCTGCTGGGGTTCCGTTTTGCTCCTCGAATTCGAGGCCTTCACGATCGCCGGTTGTATACGCTTTCCGCAGGAGAATACAAAGCGCTGACGCCCCTCATTTCCGGCAAGATCAACGCAAGACGCATCGAGAAGAGCTGGGATGAGCTGAAACGGCTCACGGCTAGCATTCAGCAGGGGTCTGCAAGTGCGTCACTGCTCGTGAATAAGCTGGGAGCATACTCGCGGCACAACTGAGCTGGCATGGGCTCTCCGCGAGATGGGACGACTCGAACGTACACTATTCACACTGGAATGGCTGCAGAGTCCTGAACTGCGCCGGCGAGTAACAATCGGTCTCAACAAAGGGGAGGCTCGGAATGCGCTCGCGCGAGCGGTGTTTTTTCACCGGCTTGGCGCCGTGTCGGACCGCGTCCGTTCCGAACAGGCGAACAAGGCCAGTGGACTTACGCTGATCACCGCCGCGATCGCTCTCTGGAATACCGTGTATCTGCAAAAAGCCCTCGCAAAGCTGGCCGACCATCATCTTCCAGTGCCCGAGGACCGTCTGGCTCACTTGTCCCCACTCGGATGGGAACACATTCATTTGACGGGGCAATACCATTGGGATCCTGCTTTTGCCAGTAAGCTGGATCGCCTCCGCCCACTACGCAGCCCCAATTGGCTGCGAGAGGAGCGATCTGCTTAAGGTACTCTTTTGTCCGTTTCGTTGAGCGCCCCCACTATGCGGCCCTTGTCCCAGGTGGATGCGTATCGGATGATCCGGCGGCGGGCAGCCGATGCGGGCATCCAAACGAAGATCGGCAATCACACCTTCCGAGCCACCGGCATCACGGCTTACTTGAAGAACGGCGGTCGTATCGAAGTCGCCCAGCAGATGGCCGGGCACGAATCCGCGCGAACCACCGGGCTCTACGATCGCCGCGGCGACGAGGTCAGCATCGAGGAAGTGGAGAAAATCGGAATTTGAGTACTTTTATGACGGAACCGAGCAAAGAAGAATTGTTGGCACGTATTGCCGAGCTGGAGCGCCAGGCTGGACAAAAGAAGAGTGCCGGTGCACTGTCTTTTAAGGTGAGCGACAAGGGGGCCGTGAGTGTCTACGGCATGGGCCGGTTCCCGGTCACCCTCTATTACGAGCAATGGCTTAGGCTGTTGGGGGCGGCGGACGAGCTGCGCTCGTTCCTCGAAGAAAACAAA
>DATAYL010000636.1:0-36146 GCA_036272575.1 Bryobacteraceae bacterium
GTTGGAGGCGCGGGGCGGGATCGAACCGCCGAATAAAGGTTTTGCAGACCTCTGCCTTACCACTTGGCTACCGCGCCGGATACATTTCGAAACATACCATACTCTAAATGCTGTGTGGAAGAAGTGGAGTGAGAGCTCTAATTATGAGCTGACGGAAGCTTTGTTTCTACGACTGCTAGGGCTCATTTACCTGCTGGCGTTTGCCTCTTTGCGGCCGCAGATTTTGGGATTGGCGGGGTCGCGCGGAATTGAACCGGCCGCGCGCCTGCTTGACGCCATCAGCGCACAGGCTAGCCGCGGCGCTTTCTTATCGATGCCTACTCTCTTTTGGTTTGCCAAGAGCGATGGTGCACTCGAGCTCTTCTGCACATTCGGCTGTTTGTTCGGCGTAATGATGGCGTTCAACGTCTTCTCGCGCGTGGCGGCCCTCGCCTGCTTTGTGTTGTATCTGTCGATCTCGTTGATCGGCGAGCCGTTTACCTCGTTTCAGTGGGATGCGCTGCTGCTCGAGACGGGATTTCTGGCGATATTTGCAGGAGCGCCGCTACTGGTGTGGGCTTACCGTCTACTGCTGTTCCGCTTGATGTTCGAGTCGGGATGGGTGAAGCTTGCGTCTGGCGATCCAAATTGGCGTAATCTGCACGCGCTGCGTTTCCATTTCATGACGCAGCCCCTGCCGAACCCGATCGCGTATTATGCCGCGCATTTGCCGGCGGGCGTGCTGGATGCGCTGACGGGAGTGACGCTGGTGATTGAATTGACGGCGCCGATTCTGCTGTTCTTTCCCACGCGCGCGCGCAGGGTTGGAGTGGGTTTGCTGATCGTTTTCCAGTTGGCAATTTTGTTGACGGGCAACTATGCATTTTTCAATTTGTTAACCTTGGCACTTTGCTTGTGGGGGCTCGAGGATTGCGCGTTTGTGCCGCTGGGGCGAGTTTTGCGGTGGAGATTTCCCGGACCGTTGCCGCTGAGAATACCGCGCCTGCGCGAGGTGGGCAACGCGGCAGTGATTTTGCTGATCGCATTAGGCGGAATCCAGTTAATGGATCAATTGACGGGTGGGTGGCGCCTGTTGAGTCGTCCGCTCGCTTTCCTGCAGCCATTCGAAATCGTGAATAGCTACGGATTGTTTGCGGTGATGACGACAACACGGCAGGAGATCATTCTTGAAGGATCAAATGACCAGGTCGAGTGGCGAGAATATCAATTTCCATACAAGCCGGGGAATACACATCGAAGTTTGCCCTGGGTAGCGCCATACCAGCCAAGGCTCGACTGGCAAATGTGGTTTGCGGCGCTTGGGAACTATCCGGGAAACGAGTGGGTAGGCAATTTGATGTACCGGCTCCTGACCGGTGAGCCGACGGTAATGAAACTACTAAATGCACCGCCATTTGCAACGCCGCCGCGCTACCTGCGCGCCGTGCTTTACACGTACGACTTCACAACGGCTGAAGAGCGAGCTAAAACGGGAGCGATCTGGCAGCGGAAACAAGTGGGAATGTGGCTTGGGCCGGTGTCATTGCGGGGCCAGTGAAGTGACAGTTGGGGGTGAGATATGATGCATACCTTATGCCTCCGAAGCCGCGTCGCAGACGCTTTTTGTCCTCTTTGACATCGATGGGAGGCGCTGCCGCAGCAGCGTTGGCCGGGGAAGGGATCGGCGCTGCCCAGACCTCGCCTGCGCCTCCGGCGCCGCTGCTGGTGCCGGGTTACGCGCGCATGCCAGCCTATAAAACTCTAAAGCAATCGAGTTTCGACCGCACAGGTGGCAACGCCGATTTCTTTCATATCGCGCCGGGACAAACGCTGGAGGTTTTTAAGGCCGATGGGCCAGGAATCATCACGCATATCTGGTACACGATCAACGCGCAGAGCCAGCGTCATCTGAAAGAGCTCATTATGCGGATCTACTGGGATGGGAATGCGAAGCCGAGCGTCGAAGTGCCGGTCGGCGATTTCTTTGGCTTGAACCTGGGCGACTATTTTCTGTACCAGTCGGCATTTTTGAATTGCTCGTCGATCAAGGCATTGAACAGCTATTTTGCAATGCCATTCCGGCGCTCGGCTCGGATAACGGTCACTAACGACGGCAGCAAAGCAGTGCCTTCGTTCTATTCGAACATCGATTATCAATTGGTTTCGGCGCTGCCAGAAGACGCGCTTTACTTTCACGCGCAGTACCGGCAGGCAACACCGAATAAAGCAGAAACGGGCAGCGATAAGAACCTGGATGGCAAGAACAACTACGTGTTCTTTGAAACTAAGGGCCGGGGCGCCGCGATCGGCGTGACACTTGGCGTGGTACAGAACACGGACAACTGGTTCGGCGAAGGCGACGAGATGATTTTCATCGACGATGACACCAAGCCGGCGATCACGGGCACGGGTACCGAAGATTACTTCAATGGCGCGTGGGATTTTGGGGTATCGAATCCGTTCGCTAACTTGTACAACGGCGCTCCGTTTATTGGCGTGGGTGAGCGCGCGGGCGGCCGATATTGCTTATACCGTTGGCATGCAGACAATCCGATTGCGTTCGAGCGCTCATTGAAATTCACGATTGAGCACGGGCATGCGAATGACCGGTCGGATTGTTTTTATTCGGTTGGTTACTGGTATCAGAGCGAGCCGTATACCGATTTCCCGGTGCTGCCGACTGCGGAAGAACGGCATCCGGCATTAAAGATAGCGGATTGAAGCTTGCCTGAGGAAACAGGCATCGAAACAGGCGTATGGAATTTCGACGTCTAGGACGATCCGGATTTAAAGTTCCGGTTCTCAGTTTTGGCACAGCTACTTTTGGCGGCCGCGGCGAGTTTTTTCAGTCATGGGGCAGTACGGATGTAGATGAAGCTACGCGGCTGGTAGATATCTGTCTGGAAGCGGGCTTGAATATGTTCGACACGGCCGATGTATATTCGCATGGCGCTTCGGAAGAGATCTTGGGAAAAGCCATTGCAGGACGCCGACATCAAGTGATTGTTTCGACGAAAGGATCGTTTCCGATGGGCGATGGGCCGAACGACCGGGGAAATTCGAGACATCATCTAGTTGAGGCATGTGAAGCGAGTTTGCGCCGGCTGGGCACGGATTACATCGATATTTACCAGATGCATGGGTACGATGCGTTGTCGCCGGCGGAGGAAACCCTGAGTACGCTGGACACGCTGGTGCGGAGCGGAAAAGTGCGGTACATCGCGTGCTCCAATTTCTCCGGTTGGCACGTGATGAAATCGCTGAGCGTGTCGGAGCGGTACGGGTGGAGCCGCTATGTGGCGCACCAGGCTTATTATTCGCTGATCGGGCGCGATTACGAATGGGAGCTAATGCCGGTAGCCGCGGAGGAGGGCCTTGGAACGCTGGTGTGGAGCCCGCTGGGGTGGGGAAGACTTACGGGCAAAATACGCCGCGGCCAAGCGCTGCCAGAGACGAGCCGTTTGCCGAAAACGGCGGAATCCGGGCCGCCTGTTTCGGACGAACACGTTTATCGGGTGGTGGATGCGATTGACGAAGTAGCGAAAGAGAATGGCAAAACAGTTCCGCAGATCGCCTTGAACTGGCTCTTGCAACGGCCAACGGTTGCTTCCGTGATTATAGGTGCGCGTAACGAAGCGCAACTACGGCAGAACCTGGAAGCGGCGGGATGGAACCTGACTCCGGAGCAGGTGGCGAAGCTAGACACGGCGAGCGCGATAACGCCAGCGTATCCATACTGGCATCAGCGGACGGCGGCGCGCATTCCACCCCTGGTGTAAGGCACGGCGACCAGCTAGACCAACTGCATCTTGATGGGATCCCATCGCACGATCGATTGATCGAAGTAGCTTTTATTACAGGCAAGCGCGGCAGCGGCGGCACGAAAGCCGAAAGATGCGTCTTCATAAATGGTTCCTTGGCCTCGTAGCGCGGTGAAGAAGTTTTTGACGTGTTCGTAATGTTCGTCGTAGCCGGGCGCTGTGGTGAAGGTGATCGGAGCGGGCGTTTGCTCCTGCTGCTCGGAGCGCGAATACTTTTCGTTGTAGCGCTTCTTCAATTCGGCTTGCATAGCCTTGGTGTAAGTGTCCAGCGAATCCCAACCGCCGATGCCGGGAGCTTTGGACATCAGATGACGATGGATGGCGAACCCGTTATCGCCCATGTCGAGGATGCCTTCGCTACCGATGAATTGGATACTGGAGCGCTCGCCTTGTCCGCTCACGAAATCAACGCGCAGGGTCAAGCGGAAGGCGGGATGTTCGGGTGTTTCCGGATATTCCATGATGGCGGTCATGACATCGGGAACATTGCGGCCGTCTTTCCAATAGGCTAGTTCGCCAGAGGCGAAAATTCGGTGCGGTCCTTTGGCGCCGGTAATGAAATGAACGCCGGAGATTAGGTGGACAAAAAGATCGCCGGCGACACCAGTGCCGAATTCGCGGTAATTGCGCCACCAGAAGAACTTTTTGTTGTCGTAGGGAATTGGCGGGCCATCAGCGGTGTAGCGCGGCCAATCGACGGTGGCGGGTGAGGCGTCGAGCGGCATCGTATATTCCCAGGCGCCGAGCGCGCTTTGGCGGTCATAGGTGGCGGAAATGCAGTTGAGCTGCCCGATGGCCCCGGCGCGGATTTGGTCGCGCGCTTTGGCATACGCGATGCTACTGACGCGCTGGCTTCCGACTTGCAGATGCGCGCCGGTTTGCTGCTGGGTATGGACTACGCCGAGGCCTTCCTCGATATTCTTGACCATAGGTTTCTCGCAATACACGGCTTTGCCGTTGTGCATCGCTTCGATCGCGATGGCGGCGTGCCAGCGATCGCAGGCGGCGATGATTACCGCATCGACGTCGGAGCGATCGAGGAGAGCGCGGTACTCCTTGGTGGTCGAGATATCATGGCCGTATTTTTCTTTAGCGGCTTCGAGACGACCGGTATAGAGATCGCACACGGCGACTAACTCAACGCCGGGGACTTGGAGAGCAGTAGCGCAATCCTTGTTGCCCATGATCCCGAGACCGATAGCAGCCACTCGTATTTTGTCATTGGCGGAAAACTTCTTCTGCTCGCGGGCGGCGAGCGAAGACCTGGTGGTCTGGACGGCGGCGGCAGCGCCTGCTGCCCGGATGAGAAAGTCGCGGCGAGTAGCCATGTTGTCCTTTGCGGGTTCCTTTATGTGTATCAAAGTGTGCTCGCGCAGTAGGATGGCGGATAGACGAGATTATGATTGTGAGCGGTCAGGAGTGTTACAAACGCATGTATTTAGCAGCGGCGGTGATGCTCTGCGCGCAGGGAGCGTTGGGACAGCAGCTTGGGCCGAATGCGCCGGCGGCCATGGGAAGCAATTATCAACCCTTGCTGTGGCAGGGCGCCGATGCGCAGTTTGCGTTGAATACGGCGCGCGCCAATACGTGCCAGGTTGCGGCCGACCAACTGGTAGGCAGCCGCTCCTCGGATTCCGATGTGCAAGAAGCGGCCGCGCACTCGATCTCGTTTGAGGACCGGAGCGAGAAATGGTTTAAATCGACGTCCAGGGCGATTGGATTTAAGTTGACTTCGAAGAAGCATCCGCCGGAGTGCGCGGATGCGGAACGTTTAAAGTCGTTGTCCGGAGATCAGTTTGACCGCGAGTACGCGAAGGTGCTGGCGAAGAATAGCCGGGATTCGCAGGCACGGTATATCGCCGAGGCGAGGGCGGCGCCGAATTCGGCAAATTATGAACTGCGCAAGTTTGCGGTACGGCAATTGGCGGAAGTTCTGAAGAGAAAGCCGGCCATTGACGCCATTGCGAATCGATATGGGGGGAAGTAACACCAACACCTATGGATTCGCTATGAACTTGGGTGGCGTGGGCTCGTCCGCGAATTGCCAGGCCGAGAGATATGCCAACTGCAGGATTTTCGTCATTTTTCGATAGTCGATTTTGTCGGCGGTGTCGGTTACGTGATGATAATCGGGATGGAACCCGGTGAACCACCAGAAGGCCGGCACATTATGGAGGACGAAAGGGAACTGGTCGCTGCGGAAAAAGACGTTGAGCGCTGATTCGTGATCGAAGCGGTAGTCGAGAGTCAGGCCGACCAGACGATTTTCGCGCTGCACGGTTTGGTTGTAATCGGGACTGTAGGTGGCGCCGATGAGGTTCAGGCGATTGGTGGTGTCGGCGGGAATATCGATCAGGCCTTGCGTCTGGTTACTGGACGATTCGTCGCGGCCGATCATGTCGAAGTTGATCATGGCGCGAGTGGTCGCGAGCGGGCGCAAGGGATGCGCAGCCATATAGAAGGAGCCGAGGAGGCCGCGCTCTTCGGCGGCAAACACCACGAACAGGAGAGAGCGTTTCGGTTTGGTCGGATTGGCGGCGAATGCGTGCGCGAGCTCAACAACGCCAACCGTGCCCGAGCCGTTATCGTCGGCGCCATGCCAGATTTGATCGAGACTCATGCCATCGTGATCGTGGTGCGCGCTGATGAGGATAGTTTCCGATCGAAGCGTGGGATCTGAGCCTTCGAGCAGGCCGACGGCGTTATTGGCTGTCGCCTCACGGGTGGCTAAATTGCGGAAGTGGATTGAGACGCGAGTATCGGGGAGGGGCCGGGACTGCGGCTTCAGATCACGATCGATCGATGTTTGCAAATCGGAAGGGGCTGCGGCGGCTGATGCGAAGAGTTCCTTTGCGATTGTGTCAGAAATGGTGGCCGACGGGATATGTAACTCGTCGTCCGCAAGGGCCTGTGAGGGCAAAGCGATTGCGCGCGTGGTAGTGCCGCCGATTCGAGCGACGCGCTCCTGATTCGAGGGATGCTTCCGATTCGGCTCGGCCACGATCAGCACACCAACCGCGCCATGGGCCTGCGCGTTTAAAACTTTAACGCGTGTGGTGGCATAACGCGTGTTGCCGGTGCCATTGAAGATAGACTTCGGATCGTTCTCCTGCGGCTCGTGATCGAAGAGAAGCACGATTTTTCCTTGGACATCGAGCGAGGCGTAATCATCGTAGTGGAGTTCGGGAGCGGTGATGCCGAAACCGGCGAAAACGACATCACCGGTTACATCAACATCGCGCGGAAAGGTGCCGTAAGCGTCGGGAAATTTCCACTGGGTTTCGGAACCGCGGCGCCGGAGGGAGACGTAGCTATGAGCGCGATCCGGATGGTATTCGATGAGCGGAACAGGTTGGAGAAATGAATTGTCACAGGCGGGATGGAGACCGGCCTTTTGAAATTCCGAGGCGACCCAGTGTGCAGCGGCATCATCACCGGGTTGCAGAGACATTCTTCCTTGCAACGCGTCAGAGGCGATGAAGGCGAGGTTGGCCTTCAAATCGTTTTGCTGTATCAATGCGTAGCCGGTGCTTTCCGGTCCGGGTATTTGCGGTTCTTGAGCAGTCGCATGCAGAAACAGAAAAGGCAGGACGACGAATGGCTGGAAGTGACGGGACGGAGGCAGCATTTCTAGAATCCTAGCGCAGGGCGAGTTTTATGATCGGTAGGAGATGAATAGTGACGTGACGCCCGCTGAACGGGCAAAGCTTCTGGGATTAGCACGAAACGCTGCGCACTCCGCATATGCACCGTATTCACGTTTTAGGGTAGGAGCCGCGGTTCTCGCTATCGGCGGAACCTATACAGGTACAAATGTTGAGAATGCCAGTTCCGGACTCAGTTTGTGTGCTGAAAGAGTTGCCTTGTCCGTCGCAGTGGCAGGGGGCGAACGCATAATCCGAGCCATCGCGGTTGCCTGTATTGATGCGAAACCGGATGGTGCGCAGGGAGAGCTGATGCCTTGCGGCGCTTGCCGCCAATGGATGGCCGAACTCGCGCCTGAGGCTCTGGTTCTCGTCTCAGGTGTCGAGAAGGCGTTTGCGGTAGGCGAGCTTATGCCGACGCCATTTTGCCTTCCGGCGCCGGCGATAGTGTCCCGTCCGGACCACTAGTCGTTTGTATTAACAGTCTTGTGGAGAGCGTCCTTAACCTTGCCGTGGAGCTGTTCCGCTTTTCCTTTGCCCTGATCGACCAGACCTTGGCTTTGCGTTTGCGGGTCGTTGGTCGCCTTACCCCATTGTTCCTTCACCTTGCCTTTTGTTTCGTCAATTTTTCCACTCACTTGTTCTTTGTTCACGTGAAGAACCTCCGATATGTGGACTGACGCCCATCGCCAACTATTTCAATCGACGAGCGATGTGAGGGAAGCTTGCGGCTCAGCGCGAATGAAAAACCAGAGGAGCGCGCCAAAGAGCGCAAAGACGGAGCCGGAAAGAAGCGCAATGAACCAGCCGAAATAGGTGACCAACACGGGGACGAGCAGAGTCGATAAGACGCCGCCGAGGTTACCGGCCAAGTTCATGAGGCCGCTGGCGGCGCCGGAATGGTCGGGCGCCAGATCGATCGCCGTCGACCAGTACGGGGCTTCGGTGCTGAAGAGCAGGCCGACACTCAGGGAAATCGTAACTAGGGCGGTAGATAGGTGAACGGCTTCGGCACCGGCAAACATCAGGGCGGCGGCAATCACTAAACAGCTGGCAGCGACCAACCGGCGCCCCGGTAATTTGCCAATGCGGTGCGATACGCCATTGGTGAGATAGCCGAAGAGCGGAACAGCGCCGGAGGCAACAATCCAGGGCAGGCTGGTGGCCCAACCGCCATTTACGACACTGAGGTGTCGGACGTCCACCAGGTATTTGAATAGCCAATAGACAAAGATTGAAATGGCGTAGCAATAGAGCAGATAGCTCAGGGAGAGCAGCAGCACGTTCCACTTCAAGAGCAGAGCGCGCCAGCTTCCATCGGCGAAGCCAGCGCGTTCGGAGACGCCGCGGTCGGGGCGGCCAGGCGTCACGTTCCACCAAATAAGGGCAAGAACGAGCGGCAGAAGCGCAGTCCAGTAGAAGGTGGCGCGCCAGCCGAAGGAGTTCATGAGAGAGGCCACCAGTGGTGGCCCGAAGGCCGCCCCCAAGGTCGATCCGGTGAAGATGAGGGAGTTGAGCAAGGCATATTGCGAGGCGGGAAACCAGGCCGAGACGGCCGTCATGGCGACGGGATAAGTGGCGGATTCTTCAATGCCATGGAGGAAACGGATCACAAGAAGTGCGACAAGGGCCGCGGCAGAGTTGCGGATGAGAAGGCCCGGAGTCACGCCAGTGAACAAAGTGGTTGTGGCCCAACCAAGTCCGGTGATAAGTAAAACGACCCGTGGACCGAAGCGATCGCCGAGAATGCCAGCGGGCACCTGAAAGATCGTGTACCCGACCAGGAAGGCCGTGAAAATATAACCGACCTGGATGGTATCGAGCGATAGCTCACGCGCCATAAACTGCTGGGCCACGGCGATATTTGTACGAAGCAGATAGCTGAGGAACGCGAAACCCCAGAGCGCGGGCAGTATTGTGCGCGTGGGCGAGGAAAGGTCAGGTTTCCGCAATCGGATTACTTAAACTCGATCACGGACACTTTATCGTCGGTCTGGAGACGGTCGCCGGTGGCATTCGAGATGTCTTTCGGAATATTGGCGCGGTCAACGAGGGAGACACCTGCGACGGTTCCCGTGAACAGCACGTCATTAGTGACTTTTGAACGCTCGTTGTCGATGTTCGGATCAATGCCGTGCGTGATGGAGCGGCTGGTTTTCGAAAAGTAAATTTTGATGTCGTGCGTGGCCGCGGCGACATAGACAGGTTTGCCGGCGAACTGTTGCGGCATTAGAAAGAGACGGATGTGGTGCCTGGAAGCGAATGTGTTGTTCTGTTTTTCGAAGGTCATGTCGGGCGGCTTGTTGTTGAGCGTAAGGACGGACATAGGCGCTTCATCGTAGCCGTCGTTCTGGATAATAGCGGAAGCCGTTTTCATGGTAGACGATCTACCTAAAGGATCAGAGGCAAACCAGCCCGATTCTTTGAAAGCGTTCTTGATCTGATTTTCCGTGCCGATAAACATGAGATTGGTGAGATCGGAAGGGCTGGGCGGTTTGAGGGCCACGGTACGGAACGGCTCCTGTGCGACTAAGGCGTTGAGTTGCGCTGCCGGGGTGATGGGCGGTGGCAGCTTCTGACTGGTTGGATTCCAGTCAAGCGGCTGGGTGAGCTTGATTGTGAATTCAATACCGGGTTTGTAGTCGATGCTGGGGTCGGCTTCCTTAGCGAACGACTTCTTGATGCCAGAGAGAAGCTGGCCGAGCTGGGCATTTTTTTCGGTGACCTTGTTAACGCCGCTGTCAGCGAGCGACGAGAAGGTTTGGGACGCCTTGATGCCGGTGATCAGTCCGGATTGATCAACCGATTCGCGCGCATTATCGACGCCCACGAGGGTGCAGGAAATGGCCTTGGACTGGCCGCCATCGTGAATCTTGGTGAGATTGACGCGCAAAGTCGCGGGTTTTTCTTCAGAGCCGTTGGCGGCGGGTTGATTGGCATTGGAATCGGCCGTAACGCCGTCGAGCTGGGTTTTGAAGCCGATGACCAGAGTATTGTTGACTTCGACAGGAGAGATAACCACAGCGGAGACGGGCGTGCCTGAGGGCTTATCGCTTGAGACCTCGGTGGTCAAGCGAAGGTCGATGATGGTGCCGGTGGGGATGGTAATGGCAGAGCCAGGGGTGGAGAGGGTGAGAGGGGCTACAGCAAGGACAAAATAGCAAACCCGAGATGGCATGAGACGGCATCGTGGCATCTCGGGTATTTTCTCAGATTGTAGGCCAAACGCCCACTCTATTAAAGAGCGATTTAGTGATGGTCGTGGCCGTCGTGGCCATGGGCATCATGGCCGTGGGAGTCGTGATAATCGTGATGCTCCACGCGCGGGCCAGCTACCGCGTGATAGGGCGCCGCGTAGGGGTGTGCATAGTATCCGCGATTGGCCCAGGTGCGGTTCCAGGGATGGTTATCGACCAGGATGGTGTGTTCGTGCCAACCGAACCCCACACCCCCCCAACCCCAGGGTGCGAAGGACGCGCCAATGGTGATGCCACCGCCAAAACGGATAGCTCCTCCGACAAAGAAGCCGGGACGGGGACGGGAGAACACAACGACAGGGTTGTAATAAGGCACGTAATAAAAGCCGGGATTAACCGGCAAAATCTCTATTGCTCCCGGGGCGGCATTTACCCGAATGTACTGATCGTTTTGCAGATAGCCGTAATTGTAGGCCTCTTGTCTGAGCTGTTGGACGGCATCCATAACCTGATCCCGTTCCGAGAGAACGGCATTGCCGAGCGCCTGGGTCCAGGCTGGATAACGAGCCATGTAATCGAGCACGCTCGGAAACGGTAATAGTGCCATAATGCTGGGATCGAAATTCAAGTTGTCGGCGCGAATGGCCTGCGCGAGGGCGTCACCTTTTAGATACTGGTGTTGATTAGCCCAACTAGCGGCGTCGGGTATTTGATTGGAGAAGGTGGATGCAGTGAGAACCTGGGCGAGCAAGCCGTCAGGATAGAGAGCGATTGGTCCGACGACTTGCCTTAGTTGGTCTGGCGAAAGCATCTGCGGCGGCGGGTAACCGGCGGGCGGATACTGTCCTCCCTGGCTAGGCGGCGGGTATTGGCCTTGCTGCGGATATTGCGGCGGAGGGTATTGACTTTGGGGAGGGGGACCCTGTTGCGGGTATTGCTGCGTCTGTGGCGGGTATTGCTGCGCGGGCGGATATCGGCCCTGCGGCGGATACTGAGGCGGAGGAGCAGACTGCTGCTGGTCAGGCGGGTATTGTTGTTGTTGGTTTGGATCCTGCGCTCGAGCGGAGCCAATCGAGACGAGGGCCAAAAACGCGATGGTCGGCACGCATTTCAGCAACAGATTTTTGGTTTTCATTTCGCTTCCTGACATTTGGACGTTAAATCGTTGTTAGAGGATACGCCTGGTATTCTCTATCGAACATTAAGGCTGGATTAAGGCTGGATCAACCATTAAGGCTGGATCAACACGTTTAAACTGCGGCTTCCTTGTCTTGGCCGACTTCACGTTCGACAACGAGCCCCTCGGCATAGGTTCGGTACAAACGCTCGAAAACCTGATGCCAGGTATTGCTGGAGGCGAAGTCTCGCGCCGCACGACTCATTGCGAGATGCAGCGGCTGGTTGTGGATCAAGCGCTGCAAATCTGCGGCGAAGTCTTCGGAGAGGAACCCTGTAATACCGTCCTTCACCCCAACGCGTTCGCCAACCTCTGGCGCAAGAAGTACCGGAACGCCGGAAGCCATGGCTTCTAGTATTACCAGACCGAAAGTATCGGTTCGGGAAGGGAAGACAAAGGCATCCATGCGGCCATATGCGGCGGATAGTTCCTTGCCCCGCAGCACTCCCGGAATTTCTGCTTGCTGAAGATGCCTCTGCAACCATTTCCGTTGGCCGCCTTCGCCTACGATCAGGAACTTATAATTTTGCTCGCCGGCAGCCGAGAGTTTACGTTCTAGTTCCGCGAACACCCGAACGTTCTTCTCTGCGGTCAAGCGGCCTACGTAGCCGATACAGAACGGGCGATTGCCGTTCTCGATTCTTCGCGCCGGACAATATTCGATCGGATCAACGCCGTGCTGCATAAGAAAAGCAGGCTTACCCGTACGCGCGTGCAACAGATCCACCAGAGTTTGATTGGGAGCCAGCACGAAGCGAGCTGTTCGATAGAAGCGCATTAGCCCTCGGAGGGTCTGGCTTTCCACTGCGCTCGACGTGCGATTGTGCAGTTTTTGAGGCAACAGGTTGAGAACGCGATCCAGCCGCCGGGACAGGTATTCGTGGAGGTTGGTGTGCCAGGAAGCTACTAAGGGCACGCGCAAGATGTGAGCTACCCAGAGCCCCAGAAAGCCAAGATCGCCCGGACCCGTGATGTGCACCACGTCTGGTCTGAAGGCGAGAAGCTGATCGACGACGAAGGCCTTGTGTCGCGTCAGCAAGGGATCGCAATACAGACTTTTGTCCAACGGAAAGGCCGCCATGCCGCGCTTTAATTCCATCCTCTCGAGGGATCCATCTCTGGTAACAGTGGTCTGATGACCGCCGTGAACCAGCAGGAACGGAAATCCGCGAGTCTGTGCGTAAGCAGAAAGATGCCTGCTCAATGTGGCCACTCCGTTAGCTTCACGGAAAGTGTCAGTGAACAGGGCAACACGCGGCGGAGATTTTATGGGGATAGGCAGGCTCTCGATTGCTACTATGACGAGTTTATTACGTCGGGTTTATAGATCCCCGCAAGTGCCGCAGGAGCGCTCACGCGCTGAATTGCATATCAGGAAAACTGCAGCCGAACACCTACTCTATATTTCATGCATATTACCTGGCTCGCAAGTGTAGCTCTCATAGCGCTGTCGGCATTTGGCCAGCAGACCAACACCGACGAACTGAAGCAAGTTCTCGCGCAACAACAGGCGGCCTGGAACCGGGGAGACCTGGAGGCGTTCATGCAAACGTACAGCAAGTCGGATGAGCTTACTTTCTTCTCGGGGAACACGATTATCCATGGTTGGCGGCCGACGCTCGAACGCTATCGCAAGAAGTATCAGGCGGAAGGTGCGCAGATGGGGATATTGAGCTTCACAGAGATGCAGGTGACGATGCTGGGACCGGATGGAGCAATGGTGACCGCGCGCTGGCATCTTGCAATGCCTGATGGCAAGAAGCGGGAAGGTCTCACGACAGTGATATGTGTGCGCTCCGCGGTTAGCTGGAAAATTATTCACGATCACTCGTCGTAAGCGAGAGATAGAGGCTGCATGCTAGACTTGAGCGTGCGGCCGCGAATTCTCGGTGTAATTCCCGCCCGGTTTGCCTCCTCTCGTTTTCCTGGAAAAGCTCTCGCCTCTCTCGCCGGCAAACCCATGGTTCAGCACGTATGGGAGCGGGCCTGTCTTTCTCATTATTTGACTGATGTTCTGGTTGCTACCGATGACGAGCGCATTGCGGCGACGGTGCGTCAGTTTGGCGGGCGTGTACGCCTCACGAGATCAGAGCATCTCACTGGAACCGACCGTCTAGCGGAGGTTGCCTCCGCCGAGCCGGCTTCACTCTACGTCAACATTCAAGGCGATGAGCCGCTGATAGACCCCGAAGCCGTCGACGCCGCTTTATTGAGCGTGATTGGCGATGAGAGCGTGATGATGGGAACGCTCAGGAAGCGCATTTACGATCCCGCAGAAGTCACGAATCCAAATGTTGTGAAAGTCGTAACCAATCTGCTGGAGGACGCGATTTATTTTTCGCGATATCCAATTCCTTACCAGCGGGATGGCGCAAGCACCGTCCCGATGCAGTTCAAGCACATCGGTCTCTACGTATACCGGCGTGAATTCCTGCTGCGATATCCGGATCTCACGGTGGGGCCACTCGAAGAGGCGGAACGTTTAGAGCAGCTGCGTGCGTTGGAAAACGGCTACAGGATCCGAGTTATTGCGACGGATTATGAATCATTGGGCGTGGATACGCCGGAAGATCTGGATCGGGTGAACCAGCTTTTTTCTTTAGCGGCGAGTAGTGTGGGTTTCGATGGAGGCTAATGGCTAAATACATCTTTGTGACGGGTGGTGTGGTTTCGTCTTTGGGGAAGGGGATAGCAGCCGCGTCGATCGGATGCCTTCTGGAAAGCCGCGGGTTGCGTGTCACATTGCAGAAGTTCGATCCGTATTTGAATATCGATCCTGGCACAATGAGCCCGCTCCAGCACGGGGAAGTTTTCGTGACCGATGATGGCGCGGAAACCGATCTCGACCTGGGGCACTATGAGCGCTTTACCCACGCGCCATTAACGCAATCGAACAATTTGACGTCAGGGCGAATTTACGAAAACATCATCGCGCGGGAACGGCGAGGGGATTACCTGGGTAAGACGGTACAGGTGATCCCGCACGTGACGAACGAGATTAAAGCTGCCTGCCGCAAAGTGGCGGCTGGTATGGACGTCGCGATTGTCGAGATCGGCGGGACGGTGGGCGATATCGAATCTCTGCCGTTTATTGAAGCCATCCGGCAGATGCGTCATGAAGAAGGACGTGAGAATACGTTGTTTGTCCATTTGACGTTGGTGCCGTGGATTCAGGCGGCGCAGGAGTTGAAGACAAAACCGACGCAGCATAGCGTGAAAGAACTGCGGGCAGTTGGTATTCAGCCGGATATGCTGCTGTGCCGCTCGGAACGGGAATTGCCGGATGAGCTGAAAGAGAAGATCGCTTTGTTTTGTGATGTGGACGTAAGCGGCGTAATCAATGCCAAAGACGTGCATTCGGTTTACGAGATTCCGTTGGCGTTCGCGGATCAGGGCGTAGACGAAGCGGTGTTGAGGATGCTGCATCTCGAAGCGGGACCGCACAATTTGACGCGCTGGACCGAGATGCTCGACCGGATGAACAACCCGGTGCGCGAAGTAACGATCGGCCTGGTAGGGAAGTATGTGGAGTACGAGGACTCTTACAAGAGTTTGAAAGAGGCGCTGCTACACGCTGGAATCGCGCACCAGGCACGAGTCAATATCGACTGGATTGAATCCGAGCAGATGAAGTTCCCCGAGTGCCGCGACTATTTGCGGCGTTTCGATGGAATTCTGGTGCCGGGTGGCTTCGGAAAACGCGGAATTGAGGGAATGCTGGACGCGATCCGATGCGCGCGCGAAGAAAAGATTCCCTATTTTGGCATTTGCCTCGGAATGCAAACGATGGTGATCGAGTTTGCGCGCAATATGTGCGGCCTGGCGGACGCGGATTCGACCGAGTTTAATCCTGCCGCGGAGCATCGCGTGATTTACAAATTGCGTGAATTGAAAGGCGTGGATGAACTGGGCGGCACAATGCGCCTGGGGGCTTATCCGTGCCGTTTGACAGAGGGCAGTTTGGCCGCGAACGCTTATGGCCGTGACAACATCAGCGAACGGCACCGGCACCGCTATGAGTTCAACCGTGAATTTGAACCAATATTGACGGAACGTGGACTTCGACTGACTGGTCAAACTCCCGATGGCGTCTATGTGGAGATTTGCGAACTCCCGGACCACCCCTGGTTTCTGGGGTGCCAATTTCATCCGGAATTCAAGTCCAAGCCGCTCGAACCACACCCGCTGTTTACCTCATTCTTAGGGGCTGCACTGTCGCACCGCGAGCGCAAGCACAAAGATGCTTTGGCGAGTGAGGCGAGCCAGGTTCTGCAGAACGCATGAGTGAGCCGGTCTCCGTGGGAGACGTTCACTTCGGGAATACGCTCGCGCTCTCGCTGATCGCCGGACCCTGTGTGATCGAATCAGAAGAACACACGCTCTGGGTCGCCCGGGCGATTCGGGAAATAACGGGTTCGTTTGTGTTCAAAGCCTCGTTCGATAAGGCGAATCGAAGCAGCGTGCATGCGTATCGTGGGCCGGGGCTGAGCGAAGGTTTGCGGATTCTCGCCAAAGTGCGGAAGACAGGCGTGCCGGTTTTGACGGACATTCATGAACCGGGGCAAGCGGCGGTCGCCGCCCATTCGGTGGACATTCTGCAGATTCCTGCCTTTCTTTGCCGGCAGACGGATTTGCTGGTGGAGGCCGGCCGAACCGGGTGCGTGATCAATATCAAGAAAGGCCAGTTCGTCTCCCCAGGCGACATTGCGCATGCGGCCGAAAAGGTGGCGTCGACGGGAAATCACCGCATTCTTTTGACTGAGCGCGGCTCTTCCTTCGGCTATAACAATCTGGTTGTGGATATGCGCGGCCTGCGGATCATGCAATCGACAGGATATCCAGTAATTTTCGATGCGACGCATAGTGTGCAATTGCCGGGCGCTGCCGGAAGCTCATCAGGTGGGCAGCCGGAGTTTATCGAACCTTTGGCGCGGGCGGCAACGGCGGTTGGGATCGCAGGAATCTTCGTCGAAACGCACCAAAGCCCGAAACAGGCCCTCTCCGACGGGGCCAACGCCCTCCCGCTCGGACAGCTGCAAGGATTTTGGTCGCGGCTGCGCCAGATTGATGGCTTAGTTAAGCAGTTCACGGCGTAACGCATGGAAGTGATAAAATTTCGTGCGCTTGGACACAACGGCTTTATCGGATCCTACGTCATAAAATGGTGAGTTAGTATGTTGCTACGTTTTGAAAAGCGCCGAGCGCGCCAGCGAGGCTTCTCGTTGATTGAGCTGCTGATCGTAATTGCGATCATTCTTATCATTCTTTCGGTTGCATTACCGCAGATGGGAAAGGCTCGAATGCATGCGCAGGAAATGGCGGCAATTGAAGAACTTTCAACGATCAACAAGGCCGAAATTCAGTACTATTCCGAATTCAATCAGTACGCGACCGCGTTGAATCAGTTGGGACCACCGGCTTCGAGCGGTGCGCCGGAAGGACCACAATCGGCCAACCTGATTCCTGGGAGCCTGGCGAGCGGCGTGAGTGGAGGCTACAATTTCACGATTGCGGCGACACCTCAGGGCTACGCTGTTTCCGCCGTGCCCAAGGCGTATGGAAGCACCGGCCGCCGTACTTTTTACACCGATCAGAGCGGCATCACTCGTCAAAATTGGACGCAGGATCCGGCGACGGCGAGTAGTCCCGAACTGAATAGCTCAAAATAACTATGTCGTGATTTGGCGCCGCTCAGTCCTTTATGCGCTCTTCAGCTGGTTCGCAATCTCCCAGACCGTGTGGGGAAAGGGAACAAGCCCGGGGAGCGGGGCCGAACTGGCGGCTACGCTGCACGCGATTTCACTGGACTCCGAGCAAACCTACCGCGTACGCGATCTGCGGATTGCTCGAGGCGACTTAAAGCTTTACCTCACAGAAGGTGTCCTTTCGTTCTTCACGCCGGTTGGCAGTCGCCGGATAGCCGCCTTTTTTACCACTGTAGGCAGTGATGCAGGGGACGCCGAGGTCATTCTGTTGCCGCCGCAAACCAGTGAGCGGAATTCGCTCGCACACTTTGCCAAAACCCCCAATCTAGACGAACATTTTGACTCAGCCCTATTTTTCTTCACCGACGGTAGCGCGGCGGAAGTTCTACAGGCGATCGAGCGGGAACCGGTGCATCATGCGCCCGAAACGGTACAGACGTTGCAGCAGCGAGCGAACGGCGTAGGGCGCTCCGTTGCAAGCCAACTGGAGGTTCCGCTAATAAAAGCGCTCCTTGACAAGCATTCGGATGAGGACGGAATTTTTTATGGCGTGATTGCCGGACGCAGGCTGGGTGTGTTCGATGTAACTTATGACCCCGCACAACAGGAATCGAATTCTGCGGGTCGGGTCGGTCCCGCGCCGACTGACGAATTTCAGTTGTGGACAAATTTCCGCTCGCGCCATGCCGTACCGTTTCTCGCGCCCGCCGCGGATGTGAGCCGGTATGCGATTGAGGCGAGCATTCAGGCAGATCTATCGCTCCACTGCGCGGCTTCCTTTGATGTGAAATCCTCCGCAGGGGACGGCCGGGTATTCGAATTCAGTTTGTCTCCCCGGCTGCGAATCAACTCGGCGACGATCGACGGAAAAGCAGTCGAGGTGTTTCAGCGTTCATCGGCCAGGCTGGCGGAGTTGGGTGGTGGGGATGCGTTCCTGCTGGTCTCCGCCGAACCGCTCGGGCAGGACCGGCAACACCATGTCACGATCGACTATGCAGGCACGATCGTACGCCGGACGAAATTCGGCGAGTACTTTGTGGATGACCGGACGAATTGGTATCCGGTGAAAGATCCGACGAGCGCGGATTTTGATCTGACGTTTCACCTGCCGGATCACTTACACCTGGTTTCAACAGGTGAGCTGCTGAATGAGAGTGCGCGAAACGGTACCCGAACGATTCATCGAAAAACGGCGGTGGCCGTACCACTAGCCGGCTTTAACCTCGGAGAGTTTGACGTCCACGCGGAGCGGCGGGGCGCCTATTCGATCGAGGTGGATGCGCCGATTTTGGCGCAGAACCTGAACATCTCCGATCCGACTCTGCTGAACCAGACCGATCGCATTCTCGAGGAGTATTCGCGGCAGTGGACACCGCTGGCGGCCCGCAGCTTGGCAATTTCACCGATTGCGGGTTCCTTTGGGCAGGGTTTTCCAGGCTTGATTTACCTTTCGAGCGTCGCTTACCTGAAAACCGAGGATCGCGCGGCAGCCTACCGGACCCGCCGTTCGGACGACTTCTTTTCCGAACTGCTGCTGCCACACGAGATTGCGCACCAATGGTGGGGGAACCTGGTCCGGCAGGCCGATTACCGCTCAGCTTGGATCGAAGAGGCAATGGCTAACGATGCGGCGCTCCAGTACATCGGGCGAGTCAACGGACTACCGGCGCGCGACGAGATTCTGGAGACTTACCGGCAAGATCTGGAACGCGAGCAGGATGGCAAGACGATTGAATCGGCCGGTCCGGTGAATTTCGGCGAGCGCTTGATCAGCAACTACGGCTTCCTGACCTGGCAAATTGTTCTATACGAAAAAGGTTCGTGGATATTACGGATGTTGCGCGAGCGGCTGGGGGATGACAATTTCCAGCAGATGCAGCGGCAGCTTCTACGTGATTACTCGACTCGACCGTTGACAAATGAAGAATTCCGGCAGACGGCAAGCCGCTTTTTGCCGGCAGGAGCGCCGGACCGGAGCTTGGATGAATTTTTCGATACCTGGGTCTATGGGACGGGGGTTCCAGCGCTCAGGCTCGAGACCAGTGGGCGCGCCATGACCATTGAAGTGGATGACGTACCGGACGATTTCATGGTGAACATCCCATTGCGCTGCAAGGGCTTGGGAGCGCACTGGGTGAAACTCAACGCCGGCGACAACCGCGTGATGATGCCACGGGGCGCGTCTTCTTGTGAGCTTCCAACAAAGCAGGAAATGCTATACACAACCGGAAAGAGATAGCTGCCGTAAACTTTTTGCGCCATTCTTCGTCGGGAGAGGTGAACCGTTATGATGAGCGCAATGGCGAACCAGCTGGAGCGGGAAATCCATGTTGGGGCTGAACTGCGGAGCTTCGGAAGCTGGATGAGTTCCGAGCAGAAACGCGTTTATCTACTTTGTCGGCGGATGCTACAGGACACCGATGAAGCGGACTCGGCTACGCAGGACGTTTTTCTAAAGGCATACCGGGCACTGAGCAAGCGGGATGAGGGTGAAGAGTTCGACAATCCGGGCAAGTGGGTGACGCGAATTGCGGTGAACACCTGTCTGGACCGACTGCGTTCGAGATCATGGAAAATGTGGCAGCGCAGGCCGGCGCCTCAGGATGAAGAAACGATCCTGCAGATGACCGCAGGAACTGCCCCGAATGCGGAACGGCAGCTATTTGCCAAGCAAATCCAACAAAGGCTGGAAGTTGCTTTAGCCAAACTTTCCAGCAGACAGCGAGCCGTATTTATGCTGCGGCATTTCGATGCGATGCCGCTCGAAGAGATCGCCGATGTCTTGAAGCTGGATACGGGAACCATCAAAGCCCATTTGTTCCGGGCTGTGAGTAAACTACGAGAAGAACTAAAGGACCTGTACACCGCGAACGCGAAGTGAAGCAGGCGGAATACGCACGGCGCAATCTGTGCGGAGGGAAGTATGAACATCGAGTCCAAACTGTCAGGACATTGGACGGATGAGCAGTTGATAGCTTCGATCTATGACGCTGGTCCGGAAGATGGTCACGCGGCGCATTGCGTTTTGTGTCGATCGCGGCTTTCGGAGATGAAGGCGGTCCGCGAGTGGACGGAACGCGCGGCTGCGCTGGATGAGGTAACGGTTGATTTCCTGCAAGCGCAGCGGCGCAAGATCTATGGGAGAGTCACGGCGCCGGCAGAGTGGTGGTCCGTGCTGCAATTACGCCGCTGGGCTCCCGGTGTGGCTGCGCTGCTGTTATTGAGCGGCGGCCTGTTTGTTTATGAGCACAATCACACGAGTGTGCGGCCGCAAACTACGCTATCGGATGCGCAGCTGGCGCAGGACGTGAGTCAAATGTCCGACAACGAGGAAGCGCTGCCGACCGCTCCTTTGCAGGCCTTGTTCGAATAGCGATGAAACTGCCGTACATCGGTTGTCTGTTGTTGTGCGTGGCGAGTGTATGCCGCGCGCAGGAACGCGTCAATTTTCCGTGGTGGAACAGCCCCGTAACACAGGAAATCGGGCTCAGCGGCGACCAGAGCCAAAAGATTCGCCAGATTGTGCACTCGTATCGGAATAGGCTGCTGGATGCGCGAAACGATGTATTGAAGGCGCGCGGCGACCTGGAAGATATCCTGAATGGCCCAACGCTCCAGCCGAGCGACGCCAAGCCGGCGATTGACCGTTTGACAGCCGCGAATGCGGCATCAAACCGCGTGCTGCTAGAAATGAGCGTACAACTGCGCAGCGTTCTTACGCTAGATCAGTGGAGACAACTCGTGCGCCGTTGGGACGATGTGAAGAAGAAAAGACCCAGCGACACGCAAGTACCACCCTAAGCCTCATCTACTAGGCGGTGGCTTCCAATTCTTCGGTAATTTCTTCCCACCGTTTCATGGTTTGGTCCAGCTCGGCGCGCTGCGTTTCCAGAAGTGCGGAGAGTCGCATGGCTTGCTCCGGTCCCGGGTAGTCGGACAGCGCGAGTTCCGAGTTTTGCATGGCACTTTCCAATTCGGCAATGCGGGCTTCGAGTGATTGAGCTTGCTGCTGCATCTTTTCCAGCTTTATGGGATTGATGCGCTTAGCGGGAGCGGGCGGCTCAGGCATCGAGATCGGCTCGGCGGGAGGAACACCGATCAGAACATCTTTTACTGTCGGAGTTTGCTCGGGGCCGCCGGCTTTTCGCCAGAGGTAATCGGCGTAGTTACCCGGGAAGACATGCAGCGTTCCGTCTGCCGCTTCAAAGACGCGTGTGGCGAGCTGCTCGATGAAGTAGCGGTCGTGCGAAACGAACATCACGGTGCCAGTAAAATTTGCGAGCGATTCGAGTAGAACGTCTTTGGCGCGTATGTCCAGGTGATTGGTAGGCTCGTCGAGCAGCAGAAAGTTGGCGGGCCTCAGCAGCATGCGAGCGAGAGCATAGCGGTTGCGTTCGCCGCCCGAAAGCACTCCGATGCGCTTGAAAACATCATCTTCGCTAAACAGAAAACATCCCAGGAGATTACGCAGCTCAGTGTCGGGTGTGCGCGGGGCCGCGTCTTTGAGATCGTCGAGAACACGCGCATTAGGATCGAGCTCTTTGTACTGATCCTGGGCAAAATAATCGAGATCGACGTTGTGACCGAGCGTGTATTCGCCGGAAGTGAGAGGCTCGGCGCCCGAAAGCAATTTGATCAGTGTCGACTTACCCGCGCCGTTGACACCAACCAGAGCAATGCGGTCGCCGCGTTCGATGGTGAAGTCGACTCCACTGAGAACGTGTTTGTCGCCGTAATTTTTCGCTACATTTTTGAACTGGGCGACGATGCGGCCGCTTGGTTTGGGTTGGGGAAACGAAAAGTGGATGGTCTTTTCCTCGGGCGGCAGCTCGATGCGATCAATTTTCTCCAGCTCTTTAATGCGGCTTTGCACCTGCTTTGCTTTAGTTGCCTGGGCGCGGAAGCGGTTGATAAAGGCCTCGAGCTGCTGGATCTTGTCCTGCTGGTTCTTGTAGGCAGCCTCCAATTGCGCGAGCCGCTCAGCCTTTTGCTGGTGGTACTTCTCATAGCCGCCGCTATAGAACTGGACTTTCTTGTTCCATATCTCCGCGATGCGCTTGACCGTGACATCAAGGAAATAGCGGTCATGCGAGATCAAGACATAGGCAAACTCGTAGTTGGTGAGATAGTCTTCGAGCCAGGTGCGCGCTTCCAGATCGAGATGGTTGGTGGGCTCGTCCAATAAAAGCAGATTGGGCTTTTCGAGCAGCAGTTTGGCGAGAGCGAGGCGCATCTGCCAGCCGCCCGAGAACTCTTCCGTCTGGCGCGTCCAGTCTTCTTTACGGAAGCCGAGGCCGGTGAGGACGGCGCCTACTTGCGCTTCGACGGTATAGCCATCGCGCGCGCGAAACTCGCTGTCAACGCGCTCAAATCGATCGGCGACCTGGCGATACTCTTCGCCCGATGGGTCGAGCTCGCTCATTTTCGCGGTGAGCTCTTCCATCTCGCGCTCGAGTTCCTGCACGCCGGCAAAGACACTGAGGCACTCGGCGAAGACAGTGCGGCCCGCGACACGCAGTCCGTCCTGCGGCAGGTAGCCAATCCGCATACCCTTGGTTGCAGAGAGCGAGCCGTAATCGAGCGAATCGATGCCGGCGAGCACTTTCAGCAGGGTGGTTTTGCCGGTGCCGTTGCCGCCGACCAATCCGGTTCGTTCCTTTGGCGTGACAAGCCAATTAAGGCCGTCGAAGAGGAGTTTGTGACCGAAGCGTTTTCCGGCGTCGGTAAGTTGGAGCATCTCTTATCATCTTCGCCGACGACCCGACGAAAATCGAATCAGGCGGCAAGGAAAGAAAAGGCGTTGGAAAGATAGTTCTTTAATTGAGGTCGTTTAACGACGGCATCGAGAAAACCGTGTGCGAGTAGAAACTCGCTTCGCTGAAAACCTTCGGGAAGCTTTTGGCGTATAGTCTGTTCAATAACGCGCGGTCCCGCAAAACCGATGAGCGCGCCGGGCTCGCCGATGTTCAAGTCGCCGAGCATGGCGAAACTGGCCGTGACGCCGCCCGTGGTGGGGTCGGTTAGTACGCTGATATAGGGCAATCCGGCTTGATCGAGTTTCATCAGGGCGGCGGACAGTTTGGCGAGCTGCATGAGGCTGATAGCGCCTTCCTGCATGCGTGCGCCACCGGAAGCCGAAATGATGACCAAGGGAGTTTTTTCAGCGAGACAGCGCTCGATGGCACGCGTAATCTTCTCGCCGACCACGGCGCCCATGCTGCCGCCGATAAATTTCAGCTCGAGCGCACAGATCTGAACCTGACGACCGTCGAGCGAACCGCTGGCACAGATCACTGCGTCGGGAAGATCGGTGGCCGATTCCATTTCGCGCAGCCGTTGCTCGTAGGGCTTTGAATCGACAAAGCGAAGCGGATCGGAGGAACGCAAGAGGTCATCGTGGGTGACGTATTCGGAGTTGTCGAATAGTTGATCCAGCCGCTCCTTGGCGCTGATGCGGAAGTGATATCCGCACTTCGGGCAAACCTGCTTATTATCTTCGATGGATTTGCGCCAGATGATTTGACCGCACGAGTCGCATTTCTGCCATAAGCCTTCGGTTTTTACGTTCTTTTCGCCGTCGGGAGTCGGGTTACTCTCGACTGAAGGCTTTTGCCTCGTAAACCAAGCCATTGTAAACAGCCTCTACGGTATCACGAGGGGGAGTTTTTCCCGTCTATAAAAGACGGGCTGCCGAGGCTGTATGGGAAGTGAAAAGGGGTAGCTTACATGGCTTCAGAAGATTTGCGGGAGGTCAGTTTCCGGCGTATTCCTAGCAGGCTTAGTAAGCCGCCGCCAATCAGTGAAAAGGTAGAACCTTCCACGGCGACGGGAGCATTACCGGGACTGGCCGTATCCTGGCTCAGCTTGCTACCAGCAAAAAAGAAATCGTCAACCAGCGGCTGTGTCGGCGTGGTTATCGTAATCCAGGCAACGTCGTGAGAAATCGAGACACCGAGAAAGCTAGTGGTGTTGGCTGCCGGAGCGACGGTGAAGGTTTCACCGTCGGAGAGCGCAATCGTCATGCTGGTCGCATTGTTGGTCGCACCCAGCCCAAGCAGAAATGCATTTTCGCCTCCCGTCGGCAAGGTGACCGTGATGTTTCCTGCACCGTTCGCAGGTCCATAGAGACTGACGAGATTTCTGGTGGTGAAGTCGCCACCGGTAAGCTGATAGCCGCCCGCCTCGGGACCGGTGAAGATAAATGGGAGAGAGGGACCGCTCATCGGCGTAAGGGTTTTTCCCGCCGCCGTGCTATAGTTCCCGCCAGCGCCATTGACGGCCGAGTAATTCAGCTCTATGGGATTAGTGACGGCTGCGCTCCAGGACGCATAGGTCGAATAAGAAACTGAAGTGGCGGAAGCCGGGACGCCCGGCAAAATCAGGCAAAGCAGACTGATCGTGATGGCGGGACCCTTCGCGAGTAGCATGGCTATAAGATCTCCAATTTGGTTCTGTATGAGGGTGCCGATATGCGAGCGAGTCGCTCAGCCAGAAAAGCCTCAACACGTGGGACCGAAATGAAACAGGGCTCGATTATGAGGATCGACGGCCGGCCCGTAGCTTTTGCATCGCCCACAACGGGAGAAATCGAGGCGTAATCAGCAGATAACGCTTCCACAGCCGGGACGGTTCACTGGTGAGGCGGAAGAGCCATTCGAGCCCGTGGCGTTGCATCCAGCCGGGGGCTTGACCGGTGCGGCCCGCATGGATATCGAAAGCGGCTCCGACGCCGATCATGATCGTGCCAGGAAACGCAGCGCGATGAGCATACATCCACTTTTCCTGCTTCGGTGTGCTGATGCCGACGAAGATCAGATCGGGGTCCGCGGCGCGTATCAGGTCCTGCACTTCGCGATCTTCGGCTTCGGTCAACGAGCGAAAAGGTGGCGCATACGTGCCGGCGACGATCAGGTCTTCGAACATCTCGTGCAAGCGTGCCGCAAGCGTGGTAAGCGTGCTCTCTCTCGCGCCATAAAGGAAAATGCGCTGACCGGTTTGGGCCGCCCGCCGGCAAAGCTCGAGCATGAGCGTTGGACCGTAGACGCGTTGCTGGTTCCGCGATCCGAACGAGCGTAGTGCCCAGACCAAGGGCATGCCATCCGGCGTGACGATGTCAGCTTCGTTCAGAATAGTGGCAACTTCCGGATCATCCTGCGCCATGATCACGCCATGTACCGAGGTCACGCAGATATATCGGGCTCTGTGGCACGGCGTCGTTTTTCGCTCGGCTGACCAGCGCGCACACAGCTCGACGACTTCCTGATAGCTGGTTTCGTTGACGCCGACGTTAATGATTTGCTGCTTGCGTAACGACCTCGCGGTCATTTGGCTCGCGGTAACCATATTTCAGGGTACCGTGGCAAGGTTTCATGTAGAATCCCGTAACTCATTCTTCTCTGGTTGCAATAAGAGCTGACATATAGCAGATATGGAACTTTTGGTCAGATCGTCACTGAACAGCGGCAGGAATTTGACTTATTCCGGACCGAATAGGGAGAGAATATGGCCGTCAGGGTCGCGGAAATTGGCTGCCCAGGACGTGCCGGTGACTAGGTGTGGTGGCCGTTCGAAATGTAGCCCTTGATGGCTCAGCGCCGCATAGGCCGGCTGAACGTGATCGACTGTGAAGACGATTTCTGTTGCGCCGGGTTCCCGTCCTACTGCCGTACTGATGACGAGCGATACGGTTCCGGTATCGAAGAAGACCACATCGTCGGTCTGTCCAGTAATTTTCAGTCCGAGCTTGTCCCGGTAAAACGCGGTAGCTACTTTAAGGTCCGCTACGCCCAACATAATGTAACCGACGCGCGCTAAATGGAATTGGTCGTCGCCCCCACCTTGCAAGGATCGTGGCACCTGCGCGAAGAGGCCCGAAATGGCAAGCGCGGCGCCGAGATTCAAAGCTGACCATAGATAACCCATACGCTTTGTTATAAGTTCAAAGCGTGTTTGAGCGCTTCTCGAAACTTGCTAAATTAGCGCTCGAAACACGCTGGGCGGGACGCCAAAATGCTTGCGAAAACTGGCACTGAAGGAGCCCAGGCTTTCAAAGCCGACCAGCAGACAGGTCTCGGTAACCGATGCTCCTCGTTGTAGTAACTGAGCCGCCTTTGCGAGGCGCAGTTCAGTGACATAACGGCTCGGGGTCTTGCCGAACGCGCGCAGGAAAGAGCGATGAAAGTGAAAGGGCGACAGGCAGGCAGCCGACGCTGCCTGGGCGAGTCTCACCGGGCCAAAGCCCTCCGCATGCAAAAATTCGCGGCCGCGGGCAACGCGCGAAAACAACTCTTTGCGGGTTGCGGCGCGCACGGCCGGAATTCGACTCATCTGCCGGTCAATTTCCTTATATTGAAGAAGAAGTTGATGGGCGACATGGAGAAAGCATTCATCTAAAACGATCGCCAGGGAACCGTCGAACCCCTTTTCTCGAAGGGCGGCTATTGACGCCGAAAGTTCGGGATTTCGAGGATGCAAGCACGATAAAAAAGTCAGCGGCGCTTTGGATGGCTCCTGGTCAAGCCGCGCATTGACCGGGCGGGAAAGGTCCGCACCGATTGTCTCAACGAAACCATGCTCGAAGAACACACAACAGGTTGCCACCGGCTCCGGCGAGTCGATCTGCATGGAATATAGCTCGCGGTTGTTCAGAACTAGAAACGAGGAGTCGTCGATCCAGACCTCGCGACGGCCAATTCGCCACGCCACCCGTCCTTCCAGCACCGTTTTGATGGAAAGCGGTCCGGGAAACTCCCTAACGCTGTGAATGCGCGAACGGGCGACGAGCAATGTGTTGGTGGATCCGAGGTTGGGACGCTCAGGAATCCAGCGCGACATCCCGGCTTCAGCCATCTTACAAAAAGTATATGGTTTGTTCGATTGCTCTGCTGTCCTAACAAACGAAAAGGTCACCGGGAGGCTGATTAGCCTCCCCATGCCCTAACCGAAGCGCCACTTTCCAGTAGGATCTTTCACGGGTTTATTGTGTCTACCGTCACCCGAGTGGCTGTAATGTTTCCTTCGAAATGCGCTACTACCGTTTTTCCCGTCGGATCGTATACTTCGATGACAAAGGTGCCGGCATACGTATTTCCATTTCGACCGAGGGTAACATTTTCACGAATATTAACCTTGCCGTTTAACACGCCGGTCGTAGAGTCATAGCTCAGCGCGAAATGGTTCAATTTGTATGTCCAGCCTCCCGTTTTCTGGTAGACTCCCAGGCAGTAGTTTTGCGTAGAGGGAGCGCGTGAGCCCGAGTTTAGAAACTCCGTGCCATCGCCGTGCCATTGGCTATAGCCGAAATCAGTGTATCCTGAGCCATCTGTAGCTTTGAACAGAACCTTCCACATCCCAACGATTGAATTGCCGCCAGATTGGACATCGTCCGATGATGGTGCATCCAATTGCGCCTGGGCAGCGTCACTCCCCGTGTTAAGAGATCCGGGCTGTTGCGGATCGTATGCGCCACAGCCGGCTGCCGCAGGTAAAGCCAGGAGCGTGGTAAGCAGCGCTCCGCCGAACATCAGCGTCGTTGCCCTGCCAAATAGTCTGATAAAGCTCTCCGCTTGTGTCTTCATTTCAATTCCTTCCCAGCCGAACTGTGCGGCTAGGGAGATTGTGGATAAAAAGAGCTAGAACACCAATGGGGAAAAGATGAGTTGTCGATGAGTTATCTGGCTGAAATTCACTCATTTGATTTCTCTTTAGACGCGGCTTATTCCGTGCTAAAGTTCTAAAGCCGCAAAACAACCCAGAGGGATTGCCGTGTCAGTGAAGCGTTGCAGCCGCGCAGAACGGGACCTTCGGGCCGGCCCAGCTTTTCAGCAGCTTCTGTAAGCGTCCCGGGACCATTAGTTATACTCGGAGGGTGTTGCGCCTGGCGGCAGCCCTTCTCCTTTTTACCGGTTTTCTGGCAAGTTGCCGTAATGATTTGCAGAGCAAAGAGAAAGTTCAGGCAGCAATCCTGGCACGTTTGCAGAAGAGCACTGGCCTCGACCTGAATAGCTTGGACGTAAACACCACGTCCGTGAGCTTCGATAGAAATCTGGCATACGCGACGGTGGCGTTTCATCCTAAGGGTGATCCAAGCGTGAACAGCGGAATGGTCATGAAATATACCCTGGAGCAACGCGACGGACAGTGGGCGGTGGTAAAGGTGGGTGACTCGCAGGGCCACGGGTTGCAGGGACCTGGCATGACGGGTCACGGAGGGGCCGGGGCAGATCAATTGCCGCCTGGTCATCCACCGCTGGACGGAGCGGCGCCGGATGGAGGCAGGTTAAACCCGCACGCCTCTGGAACAGGTCAGGAGAGTCCAAACGGGCAGGTTCGATGAAGACAGTTGCAGTTTTAGGCGGTGGACCGGCGGGGTCGACTGCCGCCGAACGGTTAGCCCGTGCCGGTCTCAAGACAATAATTATCGATGAAAAGCTGGCATGGGAGAAGCCCTGTGGCGGCGGAATCACGTATAAGGCTTACTCGCAGTATCCGTATCTGATCGAGAACGACACGCCAAAGCGGTACGTTTCGGATACGCTGATTGCGGCGCCGAAGACCGGCGCTTTCAAAATGTCGTTGACACGGCCACTGCTGATTTATTCGCGGATGGACTTGAACCGGATGCTTCTCGAACGTGCGCAAGCAGCGGGAGCGGATATTGCGCAGGAGCGGGTGCTGGGTCTCGACCATCGCGCAGAAGGTTGGCGCATCCGGACGCGATCTGGAAACTTGGAAGCGGATTACTGCGTAATTGCGACGGGAGCGAGGAATCCGCTACGCCAGGTAGGAACGCAATACACAGCCGCGGATACGATGTACGCGCTGGGCTACTGGGTACCGGCCGAGCAGCAGCACATCGATATTCAATTCCTGCCGAATCTCGAAGGCTACATCTGGGTTTTTCCACGCGCCGGGCATCTTTCAGTGGGCATCTGCGGCAAGAGCGAATCGGCACAGTGCCTCCGGTTGCGGCTGGAGCGCTATATGGAAGAGAAGGGCATTGGCCGCAAGGACGCGACGTTTTACGGGCACATGCTTCCGGCACTCGAAAGCCGTGGCTGGCGCAATAATCGGGTCGCCGGCGAGGGTTGGATGGCAGTGGGGGACGCGGGTGGCTTAGTCGATCCGATAACCGGCGAAGGTTTGTATTATGCGGTGCGCTCAGGCGATCTGGCGAGCCAAGTTTTGTTGCAGGAAAGCGGCCCCGAGCGCGCAGCAGATCTATACCGGCAAATGATTTCGCGGGATTTCGGCTTGGACCTGACCTATGGCGCCGGATTAGCCAAGCGCCTGTTCTGCGGCGCAATTTGCTTTAGCGCGGTGCCGACGCGCATGATTGATTTCATGAAGCGGAGCCCGAAGTTCTGCGAAATTATGCAGGATCTGTTCGCGGGCACGCAGCCTTACCTTGAACTAAAGCATCGCCTCCTGCGCAATGTAAATACCACGCTGCATGAGATTCTGATGAGTTTTCTGTTTCGCAAGCTGATTCTCGGCCAGACGCGGGTATGAACGTACGCCAGTCAGAGTTGTTGTTCGCCCGGGCTCAGCAGAGCATACCGGGAGGAGTCAACTCGCCGGTGCGCGCATTTCGCGGAGTGGGCGGTACGCCGCTGTTTATCGCGCGCGGCGATGGCGCTTATTTGTACGACGTGGACGGCAATGAATACTTGGATTTCATCGGGTCATGGGGTCCGCACATTCTGGGGCATCGTCCGCCGGTAGTAACGCAGGCTTTGACGGAAGTGCTTGAGTTGGGCACAAGTTTCGGAGCGCCCACGGCGCGCGAGGTGGAACTCGCGGAGCTGATTATTGATGCCGTGGCCTCGGTTGAAATGGTGCGGCTGGTCAACTCCGGCACCGAAGCCTGTATGAGCGCGATTCGGCTGGCCCGGGGTTTCACCGGGCGCGATCTGACGGTAAAGTTTGAGGGCTGTTATCACGGGCATGTCGATTCGCTGCTGGTCAAGGCCGGGTCGGGTGTGGCAACGTTGAGTTTGCCGGACACGGCGGGCGTGCCGCGCGCATTTTCAGACACGACCATCGCTCTGGACTACAACAATTTGGACCAGGTCGAAGATACTTTCAAGCGTCAGGGTGACCGCATCGCTTGCTTGATTGTGGAACCAGTAGCCGGCAACATGGGCTGCGTTCCACCAGAACCGGGCTTCCTACAAGGACTGCGACGAATTACCGAAAAGTATGGAGCGCTGTTGATCTTTGACGAGGTAATGACCGGCTTTCGGTTAAGCCGCGGCGGTGCGGCGAAGCTTTACGGCATTCAGCCCGATCTGACGACGCTGGGGAAGATTATCGGCGGTGGCCTGCCGCTCGCAGCCTATGGCGGCCGTAAGGACGTGATGAGCAAAGTGGCGCCGCTCGGATCGGTTTACCAGGCGGGAACGCTGTCGGGCAATCCGTTGGCGGTGACGGCGGGAATTGCCATTTTGACTTACCTGGAGCAGCACCCGGACACGTACGAGTTGCTTGAGAGCGTGGGCGCGGAGTTGGCCGATGCTGCGCCACGAGGCACATGCGTAAATCGAGTGGGTTCCATGCTGACGTTTTTCTTTCAAGAGGGACCAGTGAAGAATTACGCGGATGCGAAACGCTCCGACACGGCGGCTTTCGGGCGATTTTTCCATTTTTTGCTGGAGCGCGGCCTGTATTTTCCACCTTCGCAGTTTGAAGCAGCGTTTCTATCGACGGCTCTGACGCAGGCGCACATCGCCACGACTAAAGCGGCTCTTCACGAGTTTTCCGCTGTTGCAGCTTGAGCATGGCCGGGCGGAAACGTGTCCTTGTTACAGGTGCGGCGAAGCGTATTGGGCGCACCATTGCGATCGAACTCTGGCGACGCGGATTTGCAGTAGCCATTCACTACAATACTTCTCGTGTGGAGGCCGAAGCGGCGGCGAAGGAGTGTGGTGGCGCGCCTATTTTTCAGGCTGATTTATCGCGGGTGAGCGAGATACGCAGGATGTTCGGCGAGGTGCGTGAGAGCTTCGGATTGCTTGATTGCCTGGTGAATAATGCCGCGCGCTTCACTCGTTTCGATCCTTTGGAAGTGACCGAAGAGGATTGGGACTTCATCCATGCGGTGAATTTGAAAGCGACTTTTTTTTGCTGCCAGGAAGGCGCGCGACAGATGCACGCTAATGGCGCCGGGCGGATTGTGAATATCAGTTCACTAGGCGGGTTGCGGCCGTGGGCCGAGCATGTGCATTACTGTGCGTCGAAAGCGGGCGTGATCATGTTGACGCGCGCGCTGGCCAAGGCGTTCGCGCCCGAGATCACGGTCAATTCGGTAGCACCCGGAGTGATCACGTTCGATAAAGGGGACGAAAGCGCGCAGCGCATGATCGCGGCAACGCCGATGAAACGCCCAGGCAGCGCCGAGGAAGTGGCGGAGGCGGTATATTTTTTTCTGACCGCCCCCGATTTCATTACCGGTCAAGTGCTGGCGGTGGATGGCGGGTTGAGCCAGCGTTAGTGCGTGCGGCGGCGGTGCAAAGGCGGCCAAAGCGCAGGCAAGCTGAAACGCGTCTTCAACCGCAAGTTCACGGTGACAGCTGAGCAGAAAGCCAGCGCCCTTCGGCGTACCAGCCGGTCGGATCTGGACTGGATCTTCACCGCGCAAACGCAGCGGGCATCGGCGAACGAGTGTCGCTGCGGTACGGCCCACATTATCACGGAAACTATCGGGCTTCAGCGGCCAATTAGGCGGGTTGGGCTTTTTGCGGCAAGGCGCGGCCGTGGAAAAAAGAGTCGCGGTGGTGTGTGATGGCGGGCGGATTGCTAAAGACGATAGATACTACGTCGAAGCGTACTTTGCTCCAATCATCTCCGGAACGGGCGGTGAAGGCCCGCGCGGCACGTACGATATGCCGCTGCTTCTCGAGATCTACCGCCCGGTCCGGGCTCCCGAACTCAGCGGTCTGGCGGGATTTCACCTCGACAAATACCAGGATGTCGCCATCGCGCGCGACCAGATCGATTTCGGAATCGGCGCCTGGGCGGTAATTCCGAGCGACGACGGTGAGGCCACTGCTGCGCAGAAAGCGATGCGCAAGGTCTTCGCCGTGGCGGCCCAGCGCCGCATCGGGATTCAGGACTTTTCGTTCTCTGCGCTGGCGAGCGGCATCAGCGCAACGCCAGAGCAGCTGGCGGGACTCGGTGAGCCAACCACTTCGTTTTTTTTCGCCGCCAGATGCCATTCGATGACTTTGCCCCGAATCAGATAACAGAGATAAAATTCCCAGAAGCGCCGGAAGCCGCGAAAACGGTTCACCAGGAACTCGAAGCCGAGATATCTCCACAGAGCAAGTAGCCGGACGTGCACGGAAATCTCGCGGAATCTGGCGCCCGAGTAGTAGGCGTAGCCGCCGTGGTCTTCGCCAAAATAGCGAAAGGAAAAACTGTTCAGGTGCCAGCGATGGGTGGGATCGCAGAAGGAACTGAAATCGGTGTAATGCGGGGTCACGATTACGGCGCGACCGCCGGGCGCAAGCAGGCGATGGAATTCTTCCATCGTATGAATTACATCTGAGACATGCTCGATCACGTGGATGGCGCGCACTTCGCGAAACGAACTGTCAGCAAATGGCAGAGGATACTGATCGAGATCGGCGATTACGTCGGCCCGCGTGTTGATGTTGCGATCGATGCCGATCGAGCCAGGATATTTGTTGATGCCGCAGCCGACGTCGAGAATTAGCGTTCCAGGGCCTGCAGACACTGCTCCAGTGTATCGACCGCAAAATCGGCCTGTTCGCGCGTGATGATGAGCGGCGGACAGAGACGCAAACTATTGGCTCCGGCGCCTAGCACAAGGAGTCCGCGCTCGAAAGCCATGCATTCGACGGTGTCGCGCAACTCGGGGGCGCGCTCCCGGGTAGTTTGATCGAGCACCAGTTCCACGCCGATCATGAGCCCAAGACCGCGAACTTGCCCGACATGACGGAAGCGTGAGGGCCAGCTCTGCATGCGGTCGAGGAGATAAGCGCCAATCTCGGCGGCGTTGCCAATAAGCGCTTCTTCGAGCAGATCGAGCGTGGTGAGCGCGGCTGCGACTGAGACGGGATTGCCGCCGAAGGTAGAAGCGTGGGCGCCCGGAGGCCAATTCATGATGTCGGCGCGCGCGATGGTGGCCGAGAGCGGCATGCCGCTGGCGATACCCTTAGCGATGGTCACGATGTCTGGTTCAACACCGAAGTGCTCGGAGGCGAACATGCGCCCGGTACGGCCCATGCCGCACTGCACTTCATCGTGGACGAGCAGCATGCCGTATTTGTCGGCAATGCGCCGGAGCTCCTGATGGAACTCTTTGGGCGGAACCAGGTAACCACCTTCACCCTGCACGGGCTCGACAAAAATAGCAGCTACTTCTTCGGGCGGCAGCACGGTCTTAAACAGCTGATCTTCGAGCAGGCGGATTGGATCGAGCGCGCTCTGGCCGCGGTATTCATTCGGGTAAGGAATGTGATAGACGGGCAGCGGTGGGTGGAAGCCGCGCCGCTGAATCACCTTACTGCCGTTCAACGACAGCGCGCCCAGGGTGCGACCGTGGAAGGCGCCAAAGCAGGCGATGAATTTGTCGCGTCCCGTGTGATAACGCGCGAGTTTGATGGCGGCTTCATTGGCTTCCGCGCCTGAATTGCCGAAATAGACCCGTTTGGGCGCCGACCCAGGAGCGAACGCCGCGAGGCGTTCCGCCAAGCGCACCATCGTTTCGTAATAGAAATCGGTGCCCGACATGTGGATGAAGTCGGCGGCTTGATCCTGGATGGCGCGCACGACCCGAGCGTGCGAATGACCTGTGGCGACCACGGCAATGCCCGCGGCGAAGTCCAGGAAACGGTTGCCGTCGATATCCTCGACGATCGCTCCTTCGCCGCGCCGCATGACGAGCGGATAGGACCGAGTATAGGACGTCGAGAGCACCGCCTGATCACGGCGGATCACTTCCTGTGCCTTCGGTCCGGGCAGGGAAGTGATGAGGCTGGGCAGAGAAGGAGTAGCGATCTGCGTCGACATGTGCAATTACCTCAATGGTTTAAAAATAGAAGTTAAACAGACGGATGAAGGAACGCGCGGCGGGCGTGCTTAGTCTGCGCCAAACAAGGAAGGACGGATAATGGCGGGAACAGCGGCCATCTATTTAGCTTAAAGCAAAAGTGCGCAATTGTCGAAGAGCTCTCACCTGAAGAGCGACAGGTCGATCGCATTGCCCATGGCCTGATAACCGGCATCGTTCGGGTGCAAATGATCGCCGCTATCAAAGGCGGGCAGCATGCGGCGGGGATGCGCGGGATCCTGGACGGCCTTGTCGAAATCGATAACGCCATCGAAGACGCGGCCGGTGCGAATCCATGCGTTCACGGTTTCCCGTTTGGTCTCTTTCTCCGGCGAATAGTAACCGGGAAAAGCTGTGCCTTCGAAGGGCGTGAGAGTCGCGCCATAGATTTTGAGGCCGTTCTCGTGCGCGCGCTCGGCGAGTTGTTGGAGACCTGCAATGATTTGCTGGGCACTCACCGTTTCGGAGACTGGCGCGGACGTGCCCGCGTGGCCGAGATCGTTGATGCCCTCGAGCACGATGACGTACTTGATGCCGGGTTGCGCGAGTACGTCACGGTCGAAGCGAGCCAGCGCGCTCACGCCAAAGGCAATGCTCTTGGGTCCGGCATCGTGCAGGATGCGATTGCCGCCAATACCAGCGTCGAGGACACCAATTGCGGCGCGTTTCTTTTCGCGGAGCCGCGCCGCCAGGAAATCGGGCCACCGGTGATTTGCGTCTACCGACGAGTGCGCGCCATCTGTGATGCTGTCGCCAAACGCAGCGAGGGTGGAGGCCGAAGTAGGAGCGAGTACGTCCACATCCGATAAAAACACCCACGATTCAAATGTTTTGGCATTCGCGAACTGGGCCGACCCTGTGACGTTCCCGTCGGCCTGATACGAAGTCTGCTGGGCGGCATAATGGATGCCTGCACCGGTGGTTTGCTGCGGCACGAATAGACTGATGGCCAGGTCGCCTCCGGCAGGAGCTTCGAGCGGAACCGGGTCACTAAGAACAGTGGCATTTTTCGGGATGGTGACGGTCGGCTGACCGCTAAACGTGAGCGTTCGGTCGCTTCCGGTCGCGATGGTTGAACCTTGCGCTTGCCGCGCAATGTGAGCCGCGCCGATCTGTATTTCACTTGTGCCGAATACGTTAGAGAGCCGCACGCGCACGCTGCCGCTGCCGGTACTCAGGTGAACAATTTCGCGTACCGTCTGATTCGAAAATTCCAGATGCGCTTTTTGCATCCTGGTCTCGTCTGCCCATTGGGGGGACGGGCTTGCGCCCCAAGCGACGATCCAGTGCGCTGGCGGGGCGGCGAAGGCAAACGAGTGAAGGAAGACTGCGGTGAGCAGAAACGACTGAGATTTCATTTTCGACAGAATAACGGCTATCCTATCAGCGAAGTATGCAGCGGACAGAACGCTTTCGGCGCTACGTTCCGGGCCCGCCGCTCGCCGGGTTGGTGCACTGCCTCTGGTATTCGGAAGGTACACGTGGATCGCATACACGGGAACGATTGCTGCCGAACGGCGAACTGACGCTGGTTTTTAATCTTCGCGAG
>DATAYL010000637.1:0-27048 GCA_036272575.1 Bryobacteraceae bacterium
GACCAAAGCCGAAGCGATCCACCCCGGCTACGGCTTCTTGAGCGAGAACGCCGTCTTTGCCCGCGCCTGCCAGGAGAACGGCGTGAAATTCATTGGTCCCTCCTGGCAGGCCATCGAGCAAATGGGCTCCAAGACCGCCGCCCGCAAACTCGCCGCCGCAGCCGGTGCGCCCATCGTCCCCGGCGCCGAAACCGATTTTTCCCGTGCAGCCGCGCAAATCGGCTACCCCGTCCTGCTCAAAGCGGCAGCGGGCGGCGGCGGCAAAGGCATGCGGCTGGTCGAACGCGAAGCCGACCTCCCGTCCGCTATGCGCGCCGCCGCAAGTGAAGCCGAGCGCGCCTTCGGCTCCGGCGAAATCTACCTTGAGAGATGGATCGAGCGCCCGCGGCACATCGAAGTCCAGGTGCTCGGTGACGAGCACGGCCATCTCATCCATCTCGGCGAGCGCGAATGCTCCATCCAGCGGCGTCACCAGAAGATCGTCGAAGAATGTCCCTCGCCTCTGATCCTCGCCCGTCCCGAATTACGCGAACGTATCGGCCAAGCCGCTCTCCAGATTGCTAGAGCCGCCAATTATTCGAACGCTGGTACCCTCGAATTCCTGGCCGATCAGCAAGGCAATTTCTACTTCCTTGAAATGAATACGCGTCTGCAAGTCGAGCACCCGGTCACCGAATGGGTTACCGGCGTCGATCTCGTCCAGTGGCAGATTCGTATTGCCGCTGGAGAGCGCCTCACGCTCCAGCAGCCCGATATTCGCTGGACCGGATCCGCGATCGAATGCCGCGTTTACGCTGAAGACCCAGATAATAACTTCTTCCCGAGCCCCGGCGCCATCCTCCGCTACCATGAACCCTCCGGCCCCGGCGTACGCGTGGATGGAGGTGTCTATGCAGGCTGGAACGTGCCTATCGAGTACGACCCGCTCCTCGCCAAGCTCTCCGTCTGGGCCGCCGACCGCCCCGCCGCCACGGAACGCATGCGCGGCGCCGTTTCCGAGTACCTCGTGTCCGGCGTAACTACCAATCTTCCGCTCTTCGCCGGTCTGCTGGCCGACGAGCGCTGGCAGGCGGGTGATCTCGATACCGGCTTCGTCCAGGCTTTCCTCAATCGACGCCATCCCGAGCCCTCCGACCCTGATGCAGAACTCGCCGCCATCCTCGCTGCCGCGGCTGCTGGGCAATCAAAGCGGGCCAGTGTCATCGTCAACGGAACGCCGACCAGTGCCTGGCGCTCTGCCGGATACCAATCACTCATGAGAAACGGAAACTAGCGCTTGAAACTCCGCGTTACCATCGATGGAGAAAGCCGGGTTCTCGATCTCGAGCAAGCCGCAGGGAACTACTCGGTCGTTGAGACCGCTCCTGGCACCTATTCCGTTCTGCTTGGTACCCGCAGCTTCACCGCGCACGTCCTGCCGGATGATGTGCGAATAGGCGAGCGCCGCTTTGCCATCTCGATCGCCGATTTGCGCGACCGTCCGGCACAGGCCGGGAAACACGCGGCTACTGGGCCGCTCGAGATACGCGCCCAAATGCCAGGCAAAGTAGTAAGGCTCCTGGTCGAATCCGGCAGCGAAGTGGCAGCAGGTCAGGGATTGATCGTCGTTGAAGCCATGAAGATGCAAAACGAGATGAAAGCGCCCCGCGCCGGCAAGGTGTTACAAATTTCGGCAATAGAAGGAGCGTCAGTCGCCGCGTCCGAAAAGCTGATGGTGCTCGAATAACGGTAATCACAGAACCGCGACCGTAAGAGAGCGGCCCAGTTTCCACCACACTATGCCCAAACCCGATTGCGAATTCTGTCATGGCGCCGGCTGGATCATTACGGAGCAAGACGGCGTCTCGTCGGCGAGTCGCTGCCGCTGCTTTGCCGAAAACCAGGGCGCCGAACTGGAATCGAAAGCCCAGATTCCCGAAAACTACCGGAACGCCTCGTTCGATAACTTCTATTTGCCCCGCGACAACCCTACCGCGCACCGCCAACTCTCGAGCGCCATGTTGCCGGTCAAAAGTTACGCAAACAACTTCCCGGTCTTCAAAGATAAGTTGGGTTTACTATTGGTGGGACCGCAAGGTGTCGGTAAAACTCATCTCGCGGTGGCCGTCCTGCGCATTCTGATCGAACGGGGCCATGAAGGTGTTTTTTTCGATTATCAGAATCTTCTCGAACGAATCCGCGCCGGTTACGACGAGAAAATGGGGAGCACTCATCGCGAAACTTATCAAACGGCGCTCGATGCCGAAGTCCTGCTGCTTGATGATCTCGGTGCTCACCGCGTCACCGATTGGGTGGAAGACACGGTCACCTCGCTGATCACTTATCGCTGCAATTACCGCAAGCCCTTCATCGCCACCACCAATTTTCCCGACCCGGACATGGGCGGCCTAAGTACGGAACGCGCCGCCACCGGCTCCGCTGTCAAATACCTGGTTCATGACACGCTCGAACAGCGAATTGGCTCGCGCGCGCGTTCCCGTCTCTTCGAAATGTGCACGATTGTACAGATGTGGGGCCTCGCCGATTACCGGCAAAGACCCCGCAGAAATCAGTACTAGGCTTTGGCGGTAGCTCCGAAACTCGCAACTGCCGCCTTCTCGTCATCAAAGGCCGCGAAGATTGTGTGCAGCTTGGTGATCTGCATCAGGTCGCGCATCTTGCCTTGCAGATGAAGCAATTTGACTGCGCCCCCCTGGTTAGTCGCCGTCGTGTAAGCCCCGACCAGTTCACCCAGTCCGGCACTATCCACATAACTGACATCCGCCATGTTCAGGATAATGTTTTTCGTACCTTGCGAAAGCAACGAACGCAGTTCGTCGCGCAAGATCCCAGTGTTCTCGCCAAGCGTAATCTTTCCATTGAGGTCCACAACTGCCACATCCCCAACTTTTCGAACTTTTGCAGTAAGTGCCATTCCGAGCTCCTTTATGTGAATCGCGCGTTTCATTCTAGCTTACCCGCTCGAAGAAAACCCGCTGTTTCAGTACCGTCGCTACACTAAAAGTCATGAAGTTGGGAATCGACTTCGGTACGAATCGCACCGTTGTAGCCGCTGCCGATCGTGGAAACTATCCGCTTGTTTCGTTTGAGGCGCCTGACGGGTCAGCCCCCGACTGGTTTCCATCCCTGGTGGCCATACGCGGCGCTGAGCGCCGCTATGGATGGCAAGCCTGGTATTTGCAGGCAGATCCTGCATGGACGGTCGTTCGCTCCATCAAGCGTTTGTTGGAAGATGCCGGGCCTGAAACGGTCCTCGATTTCGGTGATCGGAAGTTAAAAATCGTGGATCTGCTCGGCGGTTTCGCGTCCGCTTTGCTCCAAGCGCTCCGTGACAGCTCGAATCTTCGCCTGCGCCCGGAGGAAACACTGGAGATCATGTTTGGCGTCCCGGCGCATGCCAACAGCAATCAACGTTTCCTGACACTCGAAGCGTTTCGCTCGGCCGGATTTCGCGTCGCGGGAGTGCTGAATGAAGCGAGTGCCGCCAGCATCGAGTTCGGCCATCGCCAGCGCGAGGGGAAGGCAAGTCACGAACTCATCCTGGTCTACGATCTGGGCGGCGGCACTTTCGATGCTTCGCTCGTGGCGCTTGACGAAAACGTTCATCACGTGGTGGCTTCAGAAGGCATCCCCACGATCGGCGGTGACGATTTTGACTACATTCTGGCCGACATGGCCTTGGAATCGGCCAGCATCAGCTTGGAAGACCGCGACGAGCTTTCCGCCGCCGCCTGGTTTCGGTTACTCGAAGAGTGCCGCGCCAAAAAAGAAGCGCTGAACCCGAACTCGCGCCGTGTGACGATCGATCTCGAACAGGCGCATCCGGCCTGGGGCACCGTGCAGTTGCCGGTAGCTGATTTTTACGAGGCCGCCCGCCCGCTGGTCGAGGAAACCATCGGCGCGGCCGAAGATCTGCTGCGCGATGAAAGTAGTGAGGAATTTGACGCCCTCTATGTTACCGGCGGTGGCAGCGAATTGCCGCTCGTCTCACGGGTTTTGCGTGAACGCTTCGGCCGCCGTGTGCGCCGGTCGGCTTACACCCGTTCCGCCACGGCCATCGGACTGGCCATACAAGGCGCTCAGCCCGACACCTATAAGCTGAGCGAACGCTTGTCGCGCCATTTCGGCGTATGGCGCGAGGCCGAGCACGGCTCGCGCATTGTTTTTGATCCGCTTTTCGAGAAAGGCACGCCTCTGCCGCCGCCCGGCGAGCCCGCTCTCAGCATCCGCCGAAACTACACGCCCGTACACAATATCGGACATTTTCGGTTTCTCGAATGCACGCATCGCACTGGCGAAGGCGTTCCGACCGGCGAGGTCACACTATGGGACGACATCCGCTTCCCATTCGATCCGGCTTTAGAGAAGGCCCCTAATCTGTCACAGACCGATATCAGACTCACTCCGTCCGTGGCTGGCCAGCAAATGGAGGAACTGTACGAGTGCGATGGAAGCGGCGCCATCACGGTGATGATCGCCAACCGCTCGACGGGCTACTCGCAAACCTTTCGCCTAGGCCGCTGGTCGCAGCAACCCAACGAAAGAGCCGCCAAGCCAGTCGGCCGCCGCAAGCGAACCGCGGAAGCCGCCGCTAACAGCTAAATCCGCTGAGTCCCCAATAGCCGTTCGAGCTTAGAACCCGGCACAATCATCGTCTCGTTGCGTTCCGGGCCGTTCGACACTGAACCGACCTCCACACCGGTTCTCGACTGAAGAAATTCCAAGTACTGCTGCGCTCGGACAGGCAGCTTGCTCACGCTGGAAATACCGTGCGTCGAAGTCTGCCAGCCAGGCAGTGTTTCGAAGATGGGTTTAATTGCTTCCATGCGGCGCGTACTGGCGGGCATATGTGTGATACATTCGCCGCCCACTTCATACGCCACACAAACCGGAATTTCGCTGAGCTCGTCGAGCACATCGAGCTTGGTCATGATTATACTGTCGAAGCCATTGATCTCCGCGGTGTAGCGCAGCAGGGGCACATCGAACCAGCCGCAGCGGCGCGGTCGTCCGGTCACCGAACCGAACTCGTTCCCGCGATTCCGAATCGAATCGCCAACTGCGGTCAAATCCTCCGAAGGAAACGGCCCTGCGCCAACGCGCGTGATGTACGCTTTCGAAACTCCCACGATGCCGTCGATCTTGTTCGGCGGCACCCCCGTGCCCGTGCATGCCCCGCCGGCGGCCGCGCTGGAACTCGTCACAAACGGATACGTGCCGAAGTCGATATCGAGCATAGTTCCTTGCGCGCCTTCAAACAACACGCTCTTGCCGTCGCGGATCATGTGATTCAACAGGTGCGATGTGTCGCAGGCAAGCGGCCGGATCTGCTCGGCATATTGCTCATACTGCTTGAGGATCTCCTCGAAATCGCCGGGCTCCGCGATATGGAACGCATCGGCGATGAGTTTTTTGTCTTCCGCCAGCGATCGATAGAGGCTGGCGAAATTGTTGTCAACGAGATCGGCAATGCGAATCCCGCGCCGGGCGATCTTGTCTTCATAGCAAGGGCCAATGCCGCGCGAGGTCGTTCCGATAGGCGTGCGATTTAAGCGGTCTTCCGAAATCTTTTCGATCGTCCGATGAAACGGAAACAAAACATGCGCACGATTACTGATCCTGAGCTGCGATCTGACATCGAGTCCGGCGGATTCGAGGCCGGCGACCTCCTCGAGCAAAGCCGCTGGATCGATGACCACGCCGTTGCCGATCACGGCCAGCACACCCGGCCGTAGAATGCCGCTCGGAATCAACTTGAGCACGAATTTTGTGCTATCGATGTAAACCGTGTGTCCAGCGTTGTGGCCGCCTTGGTAGCGAGCGACCGCGTCAAAGTTTTCGGAGAGTAAGTCGACGATCTTGCCTTTGCCTTCGTCGCCCCATTGCGCTCCGAGCACAATCAAATTACTCATGGCTAATTAGGAGGAAAACTTCAAAACTCCCGATTGTACCGCAGGTAATAGCCCATGTTACGCTTGACACGATGCAGATGTGTGGCGTCTTTCAGGCGCTCGGGCCAGATATCTTTCACCAGTTGATTCGCGGAATTTCGATTGGCAAGTTGCGCACTTACCAGGTATATGAGCGCTTTAAGTTGCGCGCACGCCTTACCAAACTAAACAGCGAAGCACTACGCAAGGCCGAAGCGAAATTTTGGGCGCGCATCGAAGCCGGGGAAGAAGATTTCGCCACTGACTTGTCACAGGTGTTTCTGCTTTCGCATCTTGACATGATTGTGGATGTTCTGAACTTCTTAAATATTCCAAACGAGCAAGGATTTTTCGATAAGGATTTGAAGCCCGAAGACTATCTCACAGAAGATTGGCAGAAGCGCGTATTCCAAAATTTTGGCGGGAAATATCCGCGCGAGGTTCTGCTTTTCTACATCAACCATCTCGATTGGGAACTCACCAAGACTGAGCAAGTATTTCTGCCTGCCGCATGAGCGACATTCGGGAATTTCAGGAGTACGTAAAGAAAGGCGACCTCGAGAACGTAAAACGAGCGCTGGCCGAAAAGCCGGAGTTGCTGAATACGAAGAATGAGTCAGGCCAAAGTAGTTTTTTATTGGCGAAATATTATCGGCAGCCGACGATGGCCGAATATCTGCTGAGCCTTGATCCTCAACTTGACATATTCAGCAAATGTGTAGCGGGTCTCACGAACGAGGCGCTGGTTGAGATCGATCGCGAGCCCACGCTGCTTCAGGCGCACAATTCAGATGGCTGGACGCCGCTTCACCTGGCCGCGTTCTTTGGCCATCCGGACCTAGCGAAAGGTTTGCTAAATCACGGGGCCGAGGTGGATGCGCGTTCTACCAACGCTATGCAGAACACTCCGCTACACGCGGCCGCCGCCGGTGGTAATGCTGCCCTGATTGAAGTGCTTCTCGCAGCAGGGGCGGATGTGAATGCAACGCAGCACGGGGGCTGGACCGCACTCCACTCGGCCGCGCAAACCGGTAACCTGGAAATGGCGGATATTCTGCTCGCACATGGGGCGAATGCCCAGGTTCGCGCTGAAAATAACCAGTCGCCGTTGGATCTGGCGTTGATGCAGGGCAAAGGCGAGATGGCGGAGTTCCTGGAAGCGCGTCAATAACCGATGCTGGAACCGAAACTCGAAGAACTCAGGAGAGCTACCTTAGCCGCGTTTGCCTCTGCCCTAGGCTCGGAAGATCTGGAAGAAGCGCGCGTGCAGGCGCTGGGACGCAAAGGTACGCTCGCCGCGATCAGCAAAGACTTTGGCAAACTTTCGCCCGACGAACGCTCGCGCCTCGGCAAGCTGTTGAATGCAGTTAAGCAGGATCTGGAAAGCGAATACGGGAACAAAAAGCGGCGTTTTGCGGAAAGCGCGCTGGCCGAGCGGCTCGGGCGCGAGTGGATCGACGTTTCGTTGCCGGCGCAGGGCATCCATCCCGGCAGCCTGCATCCTGTGACGCAGTTGCAGGAAGAAATTGAGGATCTTTTCACATCGCTCGGCTTTGCCGTGCTCGATGGACCCGAGGTCGAAACCGAAGAGCACAACTTCGATGCGCTAAACATTCCTCCGACACACCCGGCGCGCGACATGCAGGACACTTTCTGGCTGACGGACGGCAATTTGCTTCGGACTCACACTTCCCCGGTTCAGGTACGCGGCATGCGGCGCTTCGGACCGCCGCTGCGCATGATTGCGCCCGGCCGAGCTTTTCGAAACGAAGAAGTGGACGCTTCGCACGAGCACACTTTTTATCAGCTGGAAGGCATGATGATCGACCGCGAAGTCTCGGTCGCCAATCTTATTTACTTCATGAAGACGCTGCTCAGCGGCATCTTCGGCCGTGAAGTCGTGGTGCGCCTGCGGCCTGGCTATTTTCCGTTTGTCGAACCCGGCTTTGAACTCGATATACAGTGCCTGATCTGCGGCGGCACAGGTTGCGCGGTTTGCAAGCACAGCGGGTGGGTTGAACTACTCCCTTGCGGTTTGGTGCATCCGAGTGTACTGCGCATGAGCGGGATCGATCCGGACGAGTGGGGCGGCTTCGCCTTCGGACTGGGATTGACGCGACTGGCTATGATGCGCTTTGCCATCGACGATATCCGCCAATTGCAAGCAGGCGATCTGCGCTTCCTGACTCAATTCTGATCCTTAGGGACAACATTGGAGAGCGAGATTTAAGTTGAAGTTTTCCTACAGCTGGATTCGTGAGCTGGTGCCTGGCCTGAACATCGAGCCTCGCGAACTCGAGCGTTTGATTACCACCAAAACTGCCGAATGCGAAGGCGTTAAAGCCGCCGGCGCGCATTTTACCCGCGTGGTGGCGGCCAGAGTTGTGACCGTTGAGGAAATGCCGAACGGAAAAAACAAAGCGGCACTTATTGACATCGGCGGCGAACGAAAAATCAGAGTGGTTTGCGGCGCCCCGAACGTACGCCCCGGAATCGTGGTGCCCTGGGTACCGCCGGGTACCACACTCGAAGACAAGACCATTGATCGTATCGTGATAGACGGAGTGGAGAGTGAGGGCATGCTCGCGAGCGCGGCTGAACTTGGCATTAATCGCGATCACGCCGGCCTGCTCGAACTCGAGAACGCTGCTCCGGGCGAACCCATTACAGATTTGCAGCCCGACTGGATTATCGAAATCGATAACAAGAGCTTGACACATCGGCCGGATCTCTGGGGACATTTCGGGATGGCGCGTGAAGTGGCGGCGATTACGCAAGGAGCACTGCGCGACCCGGTCGATATGACGCTTTTGCCGGAAGGTGAGCCGGGCTTTGCTGTCGAAATCGAAGATCATTCTCTCTGTTCCCGCTACAGTGTCTTGCTGGTCGAGCATGTCGAAATCATTCAGTCTCCACTGCGCTTGCAGGCTCGCCTCGAAAGCGTCGGCCTAAACGCGATCAACAATATCGTGGATGCCACCAATTACGTTTTGGCTGAGCTGCCGCAACCGATGCACGCCTTTGACGCCGACAAGCTCGCAGGCGCTACGATCTTTGTGCGCCGCGCTCGCGACGGCGAAACCTTACGCGCGCTCAACGGCGAGACATACGAGCTAGCGTCGAGTGATTTGGTCATTGCGGATGGAAATGGACCGATCGCATTAGCCGGAGTCATCGGAGGCGCGGACAGCGCCATTTCGGAGAGCACAACGCGGATTCTGCTCGAGAGCGCCAATTTTCAGGCGACTAGTGTCCGGCTCACCTCGGCCCGGCTCAAGCTGCGCACCGACGCCTCAATGCGTTTTGAAAAATCTCTCGATCCGGAGAATACTTTGCGGGGGTTGGCGCGGGCTGCCGCCCTCTTGCGACAAGTAAGCCCCGGTGTGAAGTTCATGAGCGGCGTCACCGACAACCGTAGTCCCTTGAGGAAGCCCGCACCCATTGCTTTATCACTCGAGTTTGTCGTTCGGAAGTTAGGCAAGCTGGTTACGCAGACAGAGGTGACGCGCATTCTGGAGTCGCTCGGTTTTGCGGTGAGCGAGACCGTGCCCGGCTTGCTCACAGTTTTGGTGCCGAGTTGGCGGGCGACAAAAGATATTTCGCTCAAAGACGACTTGGTGGAAGAGGTCGGACGTATGGTCGGCTATGGAGAGATCGTGCCGCGGCCGCCGCTGGTTGCCTCCACCGTACCGCCTGCTAATCCCATGCGTCTTTATTTACGCAAACTGCGGCAGCTGCTTGTCGGTCAGGGATTTAGCGAAGTTTATAACTATTCGTTCGTCACGGCAACCGAAGTGGAACGATTTCATTTGGATTTGAAGCAGCATCTTGGCGTGCGAAATCCAATCGCGTCCGAACTGACGCATCTGCGCCGCAGCCTGTTGCCCGGTCTGTTTAAGAACGTGTTAACAAACGTTCGTCATTACGATGAATTCCGCCTGTTCGAGATCGGCAAGGAAATCCATCCTGCCGAAGGCGCTCGATTGCCCAACGAAATCACTCATCTGGCAGCGCTTCTCTATGACGCGCATGCCGGAGAAGACGCATTCTTTGAAATGAAGCGAGTGGCCGAATGCGCCTTCCCGGCGGCGCGCTTCGCCGCGGCGACCGAAACTAAACCGTTCGAACACCCGACGCGTACAGCTGAGATTTCTTGGGCCGGGGTCCCCGTCGGGCGGCTGTTCGAGCTGCATCCATCCCTGCTGGTGGACGAAGGAATTGAGGGCAGAGTTGTCATATTTGACGTGGATCTCGAACGCGCGCAGGTAATTGCGCAGCACCACCAGGTGAATTACACGCCGCCGCGCAAGTATCCGACCAGCGGCTTTGATCTATCCGTGGTGGCGCCGCAAACCAAGCCGGTAGGCGAGATTGAAGAACGATTGGCTGCCTTAGCCGGCGCCCATCTTGCTAGCCTCACCTTTATTCGCGTATACGATGGGCCGCCATTACTCGAAGGACAGAAGAGTGTTTCGTATCACCTGGAAATAGGGGCGCTCGACCACACGTTGACGAGCGAAGAAACAACGGGCGTACGCGAATACATCGTCCAAGCCATGCGCCAGGAAGGTTACGAGATCCGCGGGCTCGATCAATGAGGAGCTGGTTGGTAATAGATCGAAAGCTTTGAGGCTTTCAAGTCAGCCAAGCCGGATTGGACGATCCTAAGATCGGGGAACACGTAGTGCGACACGAGCTCGCGATCGAAATGCCCGGCTTCGAGGCGGCGCACAACCGCTTGTTGGCTGGTGAAGAAACTCCCGGCCGCTGGTAGCCAGCGTCCGAGTTTCACGGAAGCTACAAGGAATGCCAGACTTAGAGCTAGTGCGGAAATCGTTAGCACCTGAGTTTTCCGAATACGCGCCAACAGCCAGAAGACGAGCAGAATCAACCCAGCCCAGTTCATTTGCGGCAGCGAAATATAGCGAAACCCCTTAGCTGCGTAAAACGACGTATCGCTGGGATCTATTCTGGCGGCTGCGGTCAAGAGAGCGGTGAGCAGCGTAAAAGCGTAATATCCCAAAAGCACAACGCTGGCCCGGGAAGAAAGCAGATTGCGCTTAGCCATGACGCCTAAGCAGAGAACGGCAGTAAGGAGGCTGAGAACACCGACCGAAATGCCGAATGTAGGAGCTTTCACTGCGCCGAACGGCAGGCTCAAGTATGAACAGACGAAACCCAAGGTGTAGAGCGGATGAACGATCAATTGCGAAACGTGCAGATCGTTCGAAAAGCGATATCCAGCGAAATATAGGCCGATGCTCAACACCGCGGCAGCCAATAAGATTGCGAGAGATCGCTTTGAGACACGGAGCAGCACCGCGAAAGTGAGAAGCAAGGGCCACAGTACGAGTCCATTGGCGGAAGAGTAAGTTGCGATTACAGCCGCGCTGATTGTTGCAGTGAGCATTCTGGCGCTTTCTTTCCCCGCAAGCAAACTCAGGCAAACGAGCGAGAAAGTGACCGCGCATTGCGTCAATGTCCACTGCAGAAGAAATGGCACAGCGAGGACGATCGCAACAGACTCGAATAACGCAAACACTCCCGCGAGCAATCCGGCGAGCCAACGCTCGCTCAGCGAGATACCCGCATCGAGCAGCACGACCGAAGAGAGCCCCAGCCATGTGACCGTATAGCAAATAAAGCTTACGGAGAGCGGAATAAGCATGAGACCGTGGCCCAGGAGCATGTCGCTCGCAAAAATCAATTCCGGAAAGACAATGCGGTGTTCATTGTGCTGCCGCCAGAGGACCCCAAGATGAAAGGCCTGGTAATCAGGCAGGTAGATCACACAACGCCAGTAATCGCGAACCGGCAACGGAGTGTAAAAGTCACGGATCCGGCCAACGGTTTGCCCCACGTTCACCAGCAGCCAACAACCGAGTGCCGCTAGTAATAGCGGAACCGCATGACGGGCGATCCGGTTCACGTTAGAAATAGGTCGCGCACATCAGCCCAGTTGTCGACGCGGCGAAAACTTGATTCGTTGACGTTGTGCGTCGCCGTAAAGAGAATTCCTTCGCCGCGAAAACGCCGGAAGTGCCGGACGTCATCGTCGATCAGGAAATCGGCGAATATAATGCTTTTGTCTCCGCAAAATACGACGTTCGCGGGCGGAATGAAAGGAAGGTATTTCTGCAGCCATTTGAATTTCGCCGTGAACGAATTAGGAACATCCATGGCAGCGGTGGTAATGAATACTTCGTAGCGTTTCGTAAGTGCTTCAATCACCTCCTGGCTACCGGGCATGATCGGAATATCGGCGAAGAAGTCTTCCGAAAGGAAATATTCACGCGCGCGCGCCACGTGGTCTTGATCAATCACTTGAAAAACCCTGCGGCCGTGGAAGTCTTTCTTGGTTAACTCCAAATTGAATTCGGCATTGTAAAGGTTTAGAAAGTGGCTCATCGTGTCAGCAGACACTTCGTCCATATCAATTGCGATCCGCTGCATTCTTTTTAACGGTAACTCAGAGTGCGTTAACCATATTCTTGCGAAAATGAAATTTGGCTTCGCTAGTCTCTGTCCTTCCGGAAATTTCAGTTCACCCGTCGTCGGCCTTGTGGCTCGAAAACTCGCGTACGGCAATTGTGGCGGATGTGCATCTAGGCTACAGCTGGGCGCAGCGGCGTCGGGGTGAGCTGGGCCCGTTGGCGGATTTCCGCACACGCGAAAAGTTGTTGAATTTGCTTGAGGGCTTGCGTCCGCTTCGTATTGTGTTCCTCGGCGACCTGGTACATGCGCCCAAGCCCTCCGCGCCCGAACGGGATTGGATTGAGAAGATGTTACTCGAGTTGAGCGGGCGTGTGAATCTGATTGCGATTCGCGGCAACCATGATCGGGCGTTCCGGCACGACTTCGGACATCTCAACATCGAATTACGGGATTATTGGTCCGACGGTTTATTGACGGCGGTGCATGGGGATCGGCTCGCAGTGGCCACCATCAGTGAAGGCGGGTTGTTAGTCTCGGGCCATTTGCATCCCTGCCTGGGCGTGCGCGATGCGTCCGGGGCTTCCCAAAAATTACCTGTGTTCCTGGTAAGCAAGCGTTGCATAGTGCTGCCCGCGTTCTCGCCTTTTGCACGTGGTTACGAAATTATGGGCGGATTGCCGGCTGATCTTGCGGCGCGTTTCGGTGACGAGCCGATTGAGGTTTATGCCGCAACAACAACTCGTGTGGCGCGGCTTGGGCCGCTACAACAGGCAATCGAGCGCATTTGGGAAACGGATGCAGGCGCGGCTACGCAGTTTCGCAGGCGATCTGCGGGCTGACAAAATGTCTTAAGCCGATTTGATTTCCGTCCAGTAGCGATCGCGCAAGCGCTGGGCCGCAATGGGCGCCGGCCGGAACCACTCGCCACGCAGCAGAACTTCGGGCGCCGGATAGAGCACCGGATTAGAACGCTGCTGCTCCGGCAATAAGGCGCGGGCAGCCGCGTTGGCTGTCGCAGTGCGCATTTCGACTGCTATGGCCGCGGCGACCGAAGGCCGCAGAAGATAATCGAGAAATTCGTAAGCCAGATCTTTGTGTGCGCTCTCCCGTAGGATGCAGGCATTATCGGCGTACAAGGGAAAGCCTTCGGTAGGAAACGCAAAGGCAAGCGCAGGGGAGTTGTCGATCGCCACTTGCGCCACTTGCGCCCACATTTGAGCAACTAAAACATCGCCAGCGATCACCTGGTCACGCACTTCCTCGCTCAGGTAGGCCCGCAGCAGCGGTTTCTGGCGAATTGCGAGATCGCGCCCCTGCTTCAGTTGCGATTCTTGGGTCGCATTCACCGAGTAGCCGAGCCTTTTCAGACAGGCTGCAAATACCTCGGCTGGGTCATCGAGCATAGTGACCCGGCGGCCATACTCGTCCTTCCAAAGATCAGCCCAGCTCAGCGGAGGAACAGCAACCTGCTTCGCATACAAGATACCCGTCGAACTATGCATGTAAGGCGTACACCAGCGAAGCGCCGGGTCCCAAGCGGGCTGTTGAAAACGCTTCTCCAAGTTTGACAACTGCGGCAGGCGAGTGTGATTGAGGGGTTCAAGCAGATCGAGCTCATGCATAGGCTGCACGAAACTGTTCGATGGAAACACTACGTCCCAACCGGAATTGCCGCTCATAACTTTGGCCAGCATCTCTTCCGCGCTACCGTAAGTCGAGTAACGAACGCGGCATTTGAATTCGCGCTCGAAATCAGGGATAGTGCTCGCGCCGACGTAGTTCTCCCAGTTATACACATTCAAACGGCGCGACTGCTTCGGTGAGCAGGCTAGGGAAGCGCTCGAAGCAGCTAATAGGAAATCGCGGCGTTTCATTGCCTGGAACTCGGCGTGGACGTCTGTTCCAGTTTGCCGGCTAACAAGATGAAGAGTCCTAACCCCAGCGTGATGACCAGCGACACCGCGTTGACTTCCGGGCTCACGCCCCTCCGCGCCATCGCATAAATGATCATCGGCAGCGTTTCAGAATTCACGCCCGCTACCAGGCTCGTGATCACGTAATCGTCAAAAGAAACCGTGAAACACAATAGCGCGGCCGCGACAATTCCGGGCAGCATAAGCGGAAGTGTGATGCGGCGAAAGACTTGCCATTCGGTAGCGCCAAGATCGAGCGCCGCCTCTTCTAACGATGAATCGAAATTGCGGAGGCGGGCCAGGATTACGATCACGACGTAGGCTAAACAGAACGAGATGTGAGCCAAGATAACGGTATGCATGCCAAGCTGAACATGGGCGAAGCGAAAAATCCATTGAAAGAATGCCAGCAGCGAAATGCCGGTCACAATCTCTGGGGTTAGCAGCGACAAATAGAGCGAGTGTGAAAACCAGCGCAGCCGTTTTTTCCACAGAGCATAGCCAGCTAGGGTGCCGATCGCAGTCGCGACAATAGTGGCCGCGGAGGCAATTAAAAGACTGTTCACTGCGCCTGAGAGTAGCTCGTCGTCATGAAAGGCAAGACGAAACCATTCGAGCGTGAAGCCCTGCCAGACGGCAATTTTGGAAGCATTGAAGCTGAACGTGCAGAGCACGGCCAGCGGCAGGTAAAGGAACAGGAAAACCAAAGCGGCATAAATCGACAGAAAACGCTTCACAGCAGGTCCTCGCCCGTGCGCTTGAGTGCCTGCATGATTATGAAGACCATCGCCAGCAGCAGCAAAGACAGCGCCGCACCGAATGGCCAATTACGGGACGCGGTGAATTGATTATCCACTAGCGTGCCGATCATTACACTCTTTCCGCCGCCTAGCAGGTCAGGTGTCAAATAGGCGCCAATGCAGGGAATGAAGACCAGCAGAGCACCGGCCACCATCCCCGGCCGCGCTAGCGGCACAATGATGCGCCAAAGCGCTGTCCAGGGAGACGCGCCCAGATCATGCGCGGCGTCTACCAATCCCCAGTCAAGTTTCTCGAGCGTCGCATAAAGCGGCAGTACCATGAACGGCAAATAACTATAGACCAGGCCTAAGATGACCGCGCCGTTGTTGAAGAGTAGTGGAAGCGGTTCGCGGATCAGGTGCAGTCCGTGAAGAGCCGAATTAATCACTCCTGTGTCGCGCAGCAAAAACATCCAGGCGTACGTTCGAATGAGAAAACTGGTCCAAAAAGGGAGCATTACCAGATTGAGCAGCAGCGTGCGGCGCGTACCGGAGCGTGCTATATAGAGCGCTAGGGGAAATGCCAAGGTCAGGCAGCCAGCCGTCGACGCTGCAGCAATCCAAATCGAGCGCCAGACAATTTCCAGATACAGCGGATCAATAACCGTGCGATAACTTTCGAAACTCCACGGAAGAAAAACGCCGCCGTAAGGGCCGCGGCTGAGTAGGCTATAGGCAAGGACGATGAGCAGAGGCAGGAAAAACAGTCCCAGCATGATGGCCGCCGCGGGCACGAGAAAGAGCACACGGAGTTGCTTCATGTTTCATGCCGGCGTACCGGGAGCTCATCGGACTGCTGCCACCAGAGATGAATATTTTCGCCGGGCACAAAGGCGTTGTGTTTTTCCGGCAATTCCGCAGTACAGAATTGGCCGCACGATAAACGCGCTTTGAGATGAACACAGTTGCCGAAAAAGGTCGTGTCTTCCACCACACCGGGAAGCGAGTGAACCTGGTCACCCGGAAATTCCCGCGAGACCCGCAGCGATTCGGGACGCACTGCGCTGCCATTTACCCAATTCACCAATCCCAGAAATTGAGCCACGAAGCGAGATCGCGGACCAAGGTAAAGTTCGCGTGGCGTGCCAATTTGCTCAATGCGTCCGGCGTGCATTACAGCCATGCGGTCGGAGAGCGAGAGCGCCTCTTCCTGGTCATGTGTAATGAAGAGGAACGCGATACCGCTGCGACGCTGCAAGGCTTTTAGCTCAAGACGCATTTGTTTGCGCAGATTCGGATCAAGCGCAGAGAGCGGTTCATCTAGCAGCAGGAGCTTGGGTTCCACTACCAGCGAACGAGCCAGCGCCACGCGTTGACGCTCGCCGCCTGAAAGTTCGAGTGGGTGCCGATTCCTTTTGCCTTCGAGTTGCACAAGCGAGAGTGCTTCTTCGACGCGCGTGCGGCGTGCCGCAGCAGATAAATGTCCGCGCTGTTCCAACCCAAAGCTGACATTCTTGAAAACTGTTAAATGTGGAAAAAGAGCGTAATTCTGAAAAACTGTGCTGACGTTGCGGCGGTAAGGGGGAAGATGCGCAACGGGCTGGCCGTCGAGCAGAACGGAACCGCGCGTAGGCGTTTCGAACCCGCCAATTAAACGCAGAAGTGTAGTTTTGCCACAGCCCGATGGCCCTACAAGCGAGAAGAATTCACCCGGACCGACGCTCAAGCTGACGTTATCTACGGCACGATGGGTGGGGAAATCTTTCGAAAGAGCCTGAAGCTCGACCACTACCTGCATTTCACGAAACATTACTGTAGCGCAATTTGATGCCATAATGCAGGTCGATGAGAATTTGGCTGTGCGCACTTGCCGCGTGTGCATGGCCGGCTTACGCCGGCCAGAGCGCGCCGGAAACAATGACGAAAATGGTGGTCCGATTGATGGGACCGGGCATCAAACCGGGCAGCCAGGCGGCACTCCCGAAGACGATTTACCGGGCGGCAGATCAGTATGCGCGCATTGAAGACCCGCCGGACGCCAAACAGCGAGTTGAAAAGATAACGATTATCCGCGGCCGGGAAGCCTACAGCATCGATCTAATCGATAAGCGGGGTACCCACACCACAACTGAGGGTTTGTCCAGCGCACCGGGATTGCCGATCGTGCTGCCACTCGATCCACGGCGGAAGCTCGGCAAGCTGGACGGGGTCGAATTCGGCACCGAGGCGCGCTTCTTCGAACAGGCGGGTGCAAAGAAAGTCCCCGGACCCATCATCAACGCCAAGCAAACCGAAGAGTATCGGCTGCCGATTCCTTCAGGCACCGCGATGCTGGTGGTACGTCACGACAGCGAAACACCAGTGACGCTGAGTTGGAAAACAAGCGAAGGCCGTTACACCTACGAATACATCCAATACGAGACGATGCCATTCGAAGCGAAAGTGTTTGAGAAGCCGGCCGGCATCGAGTGGAAAGAGATCCCGCCCGACACCGATAGCACTCCAAACCGGTAACGCCGCTATGAATTGAAGGTCGCGCCCTGGGATGGGAGTTCGCGATAAGGACGAGACTTTCGCTGGGCGGTGATCGAGCGGTGGCCAAGCGCTGGCATACCTATATTAGCTGCTCTTTCGCCCACCGGCGGCGTTACGATGGGGTGTGAAGCGTTGGTGGTTGGCAGCGGCGGTGATCATAGTCTTGGGCGGACTCGGATTCCTCGACTACAAGGGATACGAGAGCCTGAAACGGATGGAAAGCGCCATGATGCGCTTGAGTGCGCGCGTGGATGATGCTTCCCGTTTGGCAACTGAAGAGTCGAGCGCCGCGGCCGCCGCCAGCCAGCGCGCCGATGAGGCGGCCGCCCGCGCGGAAATAGCCGCCGGTGCGCGCCGCCAGGCGGAACAACAGAAACAGCAAGCCGAAACCGGGCAGGCCCAGGCGCAAAGCGCGGCAGCCCAAGCGGCTCAGCAGGCGCAACAGGCGCAGAACGAGCTCACGCAGATTCGGCACGAACGAGAAGAAGAGCTCAACCGCATGCAGGAGGCGCTCAACCGAATTGTGGAGACGAAACGCACGCCTCAGGGAATGACTATCATCCTGCCGGATTCCACCTTCCGGTTCGAATTCGATAGCGCGGAGCTTTCACAAAAAAACCGCGAACTGCTTAGCCGGATCGCCGGAATTTTGCTGGTCTCGAAAGGCTACGGGCTTTCTGTTTTCGGCTACACCGACGATGTGGGAACGGCGGATTACAACCAGCAGCTTTCGCTACGGCGCGCGAAAACGGTCGAGCAGTATCTGATCCAGTCGGGCCTTGATTCGTCGATCATCAACTTGAAGGGATATGGCAAGAGCAGTCCGATGGTGGCCGGTACGAGCAATGCCGCGCGTGCAAAAAACCGGCGCGTGGAGATTGCGCTTACCGACAGCGAGATCAAGTACGTCGGCGAGCCGAACTCGACCGCTCATTAACAAAGAGACCGTGCGCGCGCATATCGACACGCGCCCCGCGAAACGTGACACCCTCCATCTGCAAACGGAGACGTTGCTCGAGCGCCGATTCCAACACCGTTTTTATCAATCCGCCGGAACCCACGACGCGATGCCATGGAAGCGTGTCGCCGCATTTGCGGAGAATTTGAGCGACCTGCCGATGATGCAGCGGATAGCCGGCGTGGTCGGCCACCTCACCGTAGGTTGCGACCCGTCCGCGCGGAATCGACGCAATCACACGTCGGATGGCTGACTCACTCGGACTCGCCGACTGCCTGACGATGGGGTGCTTACGCATCTAGCGAGTGGCGACTTTGCGCGTATTGGTCAAAGTGGACGCAAGCGACTCCCGAGGCTGCTTCTGCACGTACGGACCAACCGCCCAACCCAAGCCAGTAGGTATATCGCGCGAGAGCGAAAGCGTCCGGCACTCGGCCACCACTCCGCCGTTTAGCACTTCGAGGCTCCAATAAGCATAGAGCCGCCAGAGATAACCGTGACCCTCACCCACCGGATATTCGCGGCCGCGCGAAAACAAACCGGTGTCCACTTCGTGAATGTCGCGGGCATAGGCAATGCCTTTCCACTTGCCCGGCGCGACAAGAGCGAAATGGACCGTGTCTTCGACGTCGAGAATGACCGGCACTAGACCTTTCTGTTGTAACCGCCAGGCACCCGTCACATTAAACCCACTGCGGCTCACGGTTCGAGACCGGCTGATTTCGGGGTAGATATGTTTGTGGCTATCGAAGTCCTCAAGAATCTGGATGACTTGCTCGGGAGTGTTGCGCGGAATGAATATCGCGCCGAACCAATCGTGAATTAGGCCGTCGGTAATGCTAACCGGCTGTCTTTTATTCATTTGCTGAATAAACAGTTCGCCTGCAAGCACGCGCTGTTTCTCGGCTGGATCTTCGTCCAGGGCCAGAAAGGGCTTCTGGCCGCTCCAGCGCGCGTTCAATTCGTTCTCCACGGTTTGCACGTAGTGTTCAAACTCGTTCAGCGTTTGCTGTGAGAGCTTGATGACAAGCTGCGCGGTAAGGGGAGCGGCTATTACAGCCAGTAAGAGCCCCCTCCGCAAATACTTTCCGCCGCAACTCCGTCGTTCCATCTAATCTCAGCGTAAAGTACAGACGGCTGTGAGAATAAGAAGGATCGCAAAATGACCGCGCCCACTCCATTACCGGAAAAGACGACCGGCTTCGAGCCTTTGCGCCAGCCGCTGTTCCGCGACCGCTGGATAGCGTCGATCGTGTCAAATGTCGGCGGCTGGATGCAGGATACAGCAGGCACCTGGCTGATGACGCTGTTGACAACCTCGCCGCTGCTGATTTCATTGATGCAAACGGCGGCCAGTTTGCCGGTGCTGATGCTCGGATTGCTGGCGGGCGCCACAGCGGATGTTTACGATAAGCGCCGCTTGCTGATTTTTTGGCAGGCCTGGATGCTGACAACGGTCGGGCTGCTGAGCTTGCTGACGTTTGCCGGCATCATCTCGCCTTGGGTGCTATTGATCCTGACGTTCGGGCTGAATATCGGCGCCGCCATGAACAATCCTGCGTGGCAGGCCATTGTGCCCGAACTTGTTCCAAGCTCGCAAATTCCTGACGCAGTCGCGCTTAACAGCGCGGGTTATAACCTGGCGCGTGCGGTGGGCCCGGCGCTGGGCGGCTTAGCTGTAGCGGCTTTCGGAAGAAATGCCTACCGAGGCACCGCGTTCGTATTTTTATTGAACGCCATTTCGTTTGTCGGCGTCATTGTCGTGCTCTATCGCTGGAAACGAACGCCGCTGTTCAAGAGTGCTTTGCCGGCCGAGCGGGTATTTGGCTCGATGCGTTCGGGAGTCCGTTACATCCGGCATTCGCCGGTCTTGCAGGCAACACTGCTGCGCGCTGTTCTCTTCACGGTTTTCGTCAGCGCGGTATGGTCCCTGCTGGCTGTGGTCTCGCGTCACGATCTGCACCAGGGAGCAATCGGCTACGGCGTGCTCAACGGCAGCATGGGATTAGGCGCGGTGATCGGCGCATTTTTGCTACCGCGCGTACGTCGGCTGATGTCAACCGATAGGATCATTGCTATTTCGACAGGTGTCTTTGTGACGACGCTCGTGGTGCTCGCTTTCGTGCGCATTGTGCCGATCATCATTCTCTTTCTGATCGCCGGCGGGTTTGCCTGGACGAGCACCATGTCGAGCTTGAATGTCTCGGTTCAACTTTCGGCGCCTTCATGGGTGCGCGCGCGGGCGCTTGGCATATATCAAATGGTTTTGCAAGGCGGCATGGCGGCGGGCGGCGTGCTCTGGGGCTTCGTGGCCGAGCGCTATTCGACGCCAATGGCGCTGGCGTTTGCCAGCGCAGGCTTGCTGGTTTCACTTCCACTGGCCTGGCGAGTGCACATCTTGCGGGATGCCCCCGATTTGAGCCCGTATAAACAGAACCGGCCGATTCCCCAGTTTGCTCTGGAAGTACGGCCCCACGATGGACCGGTGCATGTTTCGATCGAATATCGAATCCATCCGGAAGATTACGCTGGTTTCACGCGGGCGATTCATAAGTTGCGTGATGTTCGGCTGCGCGGCGGCGCAATCCGCTGGGGAATTTTTCAGGATGTGCGGGATCCGAGTCATTTGAGCGAGACTTTCCTGGTCGAGTCGTGGATAGAATACTTGCGGCAGCGGGAACGCTTTACTGCGGATGATCTACGTATTAGAGATATGGTTTGGAGCTATCACTCGGGCAACGAGCCGCCCAAGGTTTCGCACATGATTTATGCGCGCGAGACTAGTTGATGCGACTTTCTCGAAAGACCAGGAGCATGTATCGAAAATGAAACTGTCGCGCAAACTATTAGTCGTCGCCGGAATGGTTACGTCATCGATCGCGAATGCGCAGACAAAAGCACTCCTTAAATCGAACACAATTACGATTCACGTGACCGCGGCGCAGCGCGAAGGGAAACAAATTCCGCGTACAGTGTTCGGGACCTTTCTCGAGCCGATCGGCAATTCGACTTACAACGGGTTGTGGGCGGAAGTGCTGCAAAATCCCAGCCTTGAAGAAAACCTGTGGAGTGCACCACGTGTGGCGGAGATGCTGCGTGAGGAACCGTCGCTCGTGCGGGCTTCGGATTTGGCATTGCCTTTACCTTGGGAACCGCTGGATTCAACGGAAGGAAATCGGTACGAGCCGCGCTGGGGCCGCGCCGCAAATTCCTGGCGTTCGCTCGCAGTCTTTGGCGTACCGGACCGGCCGACCGGAATCAAACAAAAAGTTTATCTGCCGATCTATCGCGAACTCGAATACCGGGGAAGCTTCTACGCGAAACACTTGAGCGGCCCGGCGGGTTTGATCATCTCGCTGCGCAAACGGGAGCAGAGCGACGCAGTTTTAGCGCGCGTTCCGGTTGATGCTTCCGAAACCGAATGGAAGAAGTATTCTTTCACATTGACGCTAACGCGAGGTCAACTGGAACCGCTCGAGGCGGTTGACTTCGTCGTCGAACTGACAGGTGATGAGCGCGTCGAACTCGATCAGTTCTCGCTTGTGCCGGCCGATGCCGTCGATGGCATGGATCCGGAGGTGATCGCCATGGCGCGTGATATGCATACGCCGCTGGTGCGCTTTGGCGGCAACTATACATCCGCCTATCACTGGCAGGATGGCATAGGGCCGATAGATAAACGCGTTAGCATGCTGAACATCGCCTGGGGCATTCCGGAATACAACCAGTTTGGAACCGACGAGTTTCTGCGTTTTTGCCAATTGATTAACGCCAAGCCGCAGATTGCGTTGAATCTAGGAAGCGGCACGGCGCAGGAAGCCGCCGCCTGGGTGCGTTACGTCGACGAGCATTGGCCCGCTCATGACGGACTGCTTTGGGAGCTTGGCAACGAACTGTGGGGAAACTGGAACCTGGCATCGCCCACGCTTGCAGAATTGCCCGAGCGAACCAGGCGATTCAGCGAGGCCGTGCGCGCGGTCGATTCACGGGCACGTCTAATCGCGACGGGCGCGGATCCCGATCACTTCGCGGAATGGAATGCCGCTCAGCTGACGAATCCGCCCGGCACCTTCGATTTTCTATCGACGCACTTTGTCGTAACCACAGACAGAGTGGAGCGAACTAACGCGCCGCCCGATACGGTAGCTTCCGATGCATTCGCCATGCCCGTCGAAGTAGGACGAAAGCTGCGCGAAATGCAGCAACAAATAAATGCTAAGCCGGATTATCGGGACAAAGCGCACATAGCATTTACCGAATGGCTATGGGTCTGCTGCAATGGCCGCGGCACGCCGAATGCTCCACGCTTCGACAACGCAGCGGGCGCGGTGATCACCGGCGGCTTCTTTAACATGCTCCTCGAGAATGCGGATATCGTTCCGATTTCCGACATGACCGGCATCATGGAATTTGCCGGCATCTGGAAAAAACGAGGGCGGGTCTTTGCTACGCCGGCCTATTACGCGTTCCAACTATATGCCGACGCTAATATCGATACGCGTGTAGAGGCTTCGGCAGATGCCGGCGTTTATGACGTGCAGCACGGAGTGACGCGTGCGCCCGATATTCCGAAGGTGCCATACCTTGACGTGCTCGCTGCGCTTGATAAATCCGGCGATCAGCTGACACTTTTCTGCGTGAACCGCCACTTGGACCAGGATTCGCCCGCGACGATCGATGTAAAAGATTTTACAGCCAATCCTGAAGCTCAAATTAGCTCGCTTTACGCAGCGAGCATCTATGACCGAAACGACGAAGAGCAGCCCCGGTATGTAGCGCCGGTCTCTTCCGTGGCGCAGGTCAAGGACGGATCTTTACGTTACACTTTCCGGCCTGCGAGCGTGACGCGTATTGTGCTGCGTCGCCGGTAAAAAATCAGGTGTCCACGGCGAATATTCTCGAGACGACCGAACATCGGCCATGGCCGCTGGCTGCCGGCCATTGGGCGATTCGCATGAGATGGACCAATCTGTTGTTTGCGCATTGGCCAGTACCTGCATCCAAAATTGCACCACTGCTGCCGTCGGGGTTTGCCGTCGATACCTATAACGGAGATGCCTGGGTCGGAGTAGTACCGTTTCGCATGGAAGAAGTGCAATTGCGCGGCCTCCCGCGGATGCCTGGGGCAAATCTCTTTGCCGAAGCCAACGTCCGCACTTACGTGCGCGACAAAACAAGCGGGGATCACGGCGTCTACTTCTTTTCGCTCGACGCAAACAATCCTTTGGCGGTAATAGCTGCACGGCTCTGGTATCACCTGCCCTACTACTTTGCATCCATGAAAATTACCGGTGGCGAGGAAGGCTGGTACTACCGGAGTCGGCGGCTCTTTGCGCGGCGTCCCGCTCGGCTCGAAGTGCATTACAAAAGCACGGACCAAAAACTGCCGGTCTCTAAACCAGGCACGATCGAATATTTTTTGACGGAGCGCTATGCGCTATTTACTCACTCGCGGCGCAACTTGATTCGCGGGGACATCCATCATCTATCTTGGCCGCTCGAACACGCGGAGGCCGAGTTCCAGCGGGAGACGCTAGCCGCTGCCCAAGATATTGCGTTGCCTAACCGTGAGCCCATCCTGCATTACGCAAAACAACTCGATGTCTTTGCGTGGCCCCCGCGCGCGATCAGGTAAATCTGTTTGCTACCCTGAGCCCGTGTGCAAATCTGTTCGAGTATCTGCGCTGCTGGCAGCGCTGCCCAGTTTGCTTGCCGCTGCGCCGGCGCGCCCTGCCGGCGGGGCGCCGAAACTCGTCGTAGGCATCATTATTGATCAGTTTCGCTATGACTATCTCACCCGTTACCGCTCTGATTATCATGGCGGCTTCAACCAACTGCTAACTCGCGGAGCAGATTTCACGAACGCTTTCTACTACCAGGTTCCTACTGTTACAGCGGTCGGCCACAGCATCTTCATGTCGGGTGCTATGCCAGCGGTCAGCGGCATCGTGGGCAATGCCTGGTACGACCGGGACTCCAAAAAGAATGTCACCAGCGTGTGCGATTGGGATGTGAAAACCGTCGGCGCCGAGCAGGCGCAACAAGGCAAAAGATGTACCGACGCCGATCCCGCCTCACCCAAACGTCTTCTCGTGACGACCATGGGCGATGAATTGCGCGCCGTGCATCGCGAGTCGAAGGTTATTGGCATATCGCTTAAAGCACGCGCAGCGATTCTTCCGTCGGGCCATCAGGCCAACGCCGCTTATTGGTTCGACGACGTGAGCGGCAACTTCGTCAGCAGCTCGTATTATTTGGACCAACTGCCGGACTGGGCCGCAAGCTTTAACAAAAAGAAATTGCCAGCGCAATATCTGGATCGAAAGTGGGATAAGTTTCCGTCATGGGACTTTCATGGTTCCAATAAGTTGCCTTATGGGAAACTGCCGGCAAGCCCTTGGGGTAACGAATTGGTGGAGCAGTTCGCCGAGCAGGCGATTACCGGAGAACAGCTGGGGCAACGGCAAGCAACCGATTTGTTAACCGTTTCGTTTTCCTCGAATGATTACGTAGGGCATGCCGTGGGGCCCGATTCGCCGGAAGTGCACGATATGTCCATTCGTACGGACCAGTTGCTTGAGAAATTACTTCGGCTCATCGATCAAAAGGTCGGTTTATCAAATGTAATCGTCGTGCTCTCAGCCGATCACGGCGTGGCCGCCACGCCGGCGCAAGACAAATTGGAGAAAATGCCGGGCGGCTATATCGCGGCTAACCCCGAGCAGATTGTCGAGACAGCCCTCAATAAGCGATTCGGCAATCAGGGCTGGCTCATTCCGGATGCCGGCGAGACGTCGCTCTACTTCAATGAAAGCGCCTTCGCCGACGCCAAAGCCAGTCCTGCCGATATCTATCGTCTTGCGAAGGACGCACTCTTTGCCGCCCCGGAACTGCATGTCGCCCGTGTCTACACGCGCGAGCAGTTGGATGATGGCGTAGCTGGCGATTTCATCGCGCAAGCGGAGATGAACGGCTACTTTCCGCGACGCAGCGGCGATCTGAACCTGGTATTCGAACCGGGCTTTGTACCTGGCTCCCGGGGCACCACTCATTTCTCACCTTACGCCTACGATCGGCATGTGCCGATGCTGTTCATGGGACCTGGTATCAAACCCGGCCGCTACAACGATACTGTTCGGCCCAACGATATTGCGCCCACGCTCGCCACCATGTTGAACGTGCAGACGCCCAGTGGCTCGTCAGGGCGCGTGCTCCAAGAAATGCTCTTGACAACCCACTGATACCTGTTTACTCTATGCCTAGGATCAATGGCGTCAGAGCAAACTCAACAGCGCGGCTTATTTCCGGGGGCACTCGAGATGATGGTGCTCCAAATCCTTCGGCTCGAACCGATGCACGGCTACGCGCTGGCGCAGCGCATCAAGCAAATGTCGAACGAACTGCTGCGCATCGAGGAAGGCTCACTCTATCCTTCCTTGCAGCGCATGTTGAAACAGGGATTCGTCGAAGCGGAATGGGCGCAGTCGGAAACTAATCGCCGGATTCGGGTCTATCGCATTACGCGCAGCGGCCAAAAGCATCTGGAGCGCGAAATTTCGAGCTTTGAACGTATGTTGGAAGGCATTGCGCTCGTGTTGACGCCGGAGAAGTCGTGACGTTCCAACGCAAAAAGCTCAATGCCGATCTGGCTGAAGAGCTGCGCGGCCATATCGCGGAACGAATCGACGCGCTGGTGGCGGCCGGTTCTTCACCCACAGCTGCAGAGGAAACCGCCAGGCGCGAGTTCGGCAATCTCACGCTGCTCGAAGAACGGAGCCGTGAGATCTGGCGTTGGAACGCGGTAGAAAATCTGCTGCGCGCGATTCGGTTTGCGCTCCGGCGGTTGGGGCAATCGCGCGGATTCACCGCAATCTGTATAGCAACGCTGGCGTTGGGCCTCGGCGCAAACCTGGCCATGTTCACACTGGTCCGCTCGGTGTTGCTCCGGCCGCTGCCGTTCAAAGATGCAGATCGATTGGTGGCGCTGCATGAGGCCGAACGCAGCCATGACCCCTCCACGTTCGACGTGGTGGCGGCGGGAAGCTTTGCCGACTGGCAGCGTGAATCTCACAGCTTTGCCGATATGGCTCTCTGGGGCTGGAGTACGCCTAACCTCTCTGGTCAGGGCGGCCACTTGGCCGAACAGGTGATAGGGAAGACCTGCAGCTGGAATTTGTTCCGCACGCTCGGCGTCAACCCTGCTTACGGGCGATTCTTTTCCGCGGCGGACGACCAGCCTGGTGCCGCAGCCATGGTGGTTTTGAGCTGGAGCCTCTTCCAGCGGCGTTTCGGTGGCGATCCATCAGCCGTGGGACAAACGGTCTTGCTCGACAACCGGCCATACACCGTGATCGGCGTTCTCCCCTCCTGGTTCGCTTATCCCGGGAGCAAAAATCAGCTCTGGACTTCCGCCTATCACGACACGCCTGCGTACGTGATGCAATCGCATCGAATGCACGAATGGAATGTGATTGCGCGACTGCAACCCGGCGTCAACCTGGATGCGGCTCTGGCGGAAGTGGCTGCCATTCAGGCGC
>DATAYL010000638.1:0-13696 GCA_036272575.1 Bryobacteraceae bacterium
CTGTTCGACCGCAAGCGCGTTGCGAGCGGCGTCTTCGTACGCGCCCGCTGTGTTTTCGAGGACAGCCAACTGTACCTTTGATGTTAGGTCGCCGCCTGCCTGTTGTGCTCGCATGGCTTCGGCCAAGGCCAATACAAAGAGGTTTCGTTCGGCGAGCAGACGAGCCAGCGTGGTGTGTAGCTGGGTATCAGTTGGAAAGCGCTCGGCGGCCTCGCGAAGATCAGCCTTGAGCGTATCCATGTCCTTCAATGAGAAGTTGACGCGAACTTGCATGACCAGGGGCATGCCGGTGGTCGGCTGGAGGCGATCCGCTCTGCGCAAGGATTCGCGAGCCTTGAGGAACTGTCCGGCTGCGGCTTCAGCGACGCCCAGGCCGTAGAATCCGCGCGCGCTGTTCGGCACCAGGCAAACCGCCTGTTCGTACAGTTGGACCGCGTCGGAAGGACGCCGCTGCTGCATAGCATTTTCAGCCTGGCTGTCGAGCTGCTTAAATTGAGAGATTTTCTGTTGCGGAGTGAGCCCGGCTGCGCAGTCCGCAGCAGCCGCCAGCCCACATGAACAGAGAGCGAATGCGAGCGCCCTGGCCGTTCGGGATTTAACGCACGCTACAACGTACCGGTGCGCACCAATTGAGTTCATATGCGTCTTTTCGCGCCGGATCTCGCGCGACGGGTTGTTTATTACCCGTCGCATCGGAGGCGCGACTCATGAGTATGTAGTCGCCAGGCCGGGCCTCCCAGTCATAATTCCATCGTGCCCAACTACGTGTTTCAGACTGCACCCCGAGTTTTGCCGGGTTCCAGCTTTTGCCGCCGTCCAAGCTGATGGATAAGTTATGTATGGCGCCAGTCCCGGACCATGCAAAACCCCAGATTACATGCCGGCCCGCCGGCAGTTTCATTCCATCCGCCGGCCATGCGAGAACTGATTTGACCTGGATGGAATTCAGCCGCGCGGCGTGCAGAGCTCCGTTCGTGGCAGTCACCCGGTTATATAAACGAGTCATTCCGCTTTTGTGAAACACTGTCTCACGGTCGTCGGCACTGAGGACCGTAATGCGGCGCAGCCATTTGACCGAATCCATTCCGTACCATCCGGGGAATAAGGCGCGCGCCGGAAATCCGTTGCGCTTGGGAAGAGTGAGGTCGTTGTATTTGAAAGCGACCAGGCTTAATGCTTCTCTGCATTTTGCCAGCGGCACTAATTGCGCATAAGGGAGCGCCGGGCCATCCTGCACCAATTTCCCAGAGTCCGCTCCTTCCAGTAAGACAAACGCTGCATTCGGTGCAGGTTGCGCTGCATCGAGCAAGGAAGAAATAGGCACGCCTTCCCAGAACCCGTTGCTAACGGCGGACCCGCCCGCAGCGTTGCCGGCACACTCGAGTACGGTTTCCACCTTCTTACCAGGTAACTCAACCAGGTCGGCAAATCCCAACTTATAGGGACGCTGTACCTGGCCATCGATCTGTAACTCCCAAGTGTCCAGAGAGACGTCCGGCTCACTGAAGTGGTCGCGCACAAATAACAGATTGGGCGCCGTAAGGAAGCCGTCTACAGTACGGAGCGGATAGGATAGGTTCATCGGCTCGGAAGCGTGAAGCGATGACGCGGAGGTCAAACCTACGCTCGCGAGCATCATCCATTCACGTCGAGTCATCCTAAATCGGATCGCCCGGCAACGCACAGTTCGATGGCTTGGTCACTGTTCCGGAGAACATCTTCGAAAGCTGACCGAGCATCGCCTGGCTGCCAGGCTAAAAAGTCAGTTTAAGCGCTCCTTGAATGATACGCGGGTCGCGCGCTGTGGTGATCTGGCCAAAGGTGCTGTCGGCCAGGGTCGTATCCGGCTGGTTGAATTGGGCGTGATTGAGGAAGTTGAAGAACTCCGCCCGGAACTGCAGGTTCATTCTCTCGGTCAGGGCGAAGACCTTGTGCGCAGCGAAATCAATGTTAAACGTTCCCGGACCGATCAAGATGTTTCGTCCCGCATTGCCAAAAGTGTTTGGCAGCGGCTCACCGAAGGCATCAGTTGTGAACCATTGGGCAAGTTTATCGGCGGTGGAGCCCTGCGTATAGTGGGGTGTCGAGATGACCTGGGCCTGGTCGTTGCCGACCTCAGGAAGGCTGAACGAGTAGTCGCCGCCCGACTTGATGTTGAGCGGGAATCCACTCTGCCAACTCAGGATTGCCGAAGTCTGCCAGCCTCCCAATACGGCTTTTGCCAAATGCGGCTTTGGCGAGGGAAGCTGCCAAAGATAATTCAGTACGAACCGCTGAGGAACATTGAAGTCAGAGACTCCACGATAAGCGCGCACGTCGTATGGGTTGATCACATTGATGCCGCACAAATCAGTTTGATAGGAGACCTCATCTATGCTCCGGCTCCAGGTGTAATTGGCGCTCAGCGTCACGCCGTGCGAGAAACGTTTGTCGACCTGGACCTGTAAGGAGTTGTAAGTGGAATTGCCATTCGAGGAATCCTGCGTCAACTGCTGAAACTGCTGATAGGGACGCCTGTCCTGTTCATTGTCGGCAGTGGCGGTCGGGCTGGGAAGCGGAGCGTTCAAATCCGTGTTGTAGGAAAGATGTGTTCCCTTCGACGCAACGTAACCCACGCGGAGCAGCACATCTTTTGCCAACTGCCGTTCGATTGTCAGATTCCAATTCATCACAGTGGCCGGATGCCAGTTCGGCTGATAGGAAACCCCCAGCGGCAATGGAATGGAGAAGGTTACGTTTTTCGGCGGAACCAGGGGTGCGTATTGGGCTGGGAAGGGATTGGGCGCACCTTGATACGGGTTCATGAACGGGGTACCGATGAATTGATATTGCGGACTCCAGGGAGGACTGTCGACCATATTATTGAAGGCTTCCACAAAAGGCGGTTGGTAGAAGATGCCCCAGCCGCCGCGGATGGTAGTTTTGCTGTTACCACCAACGTTGTAGGCGAAGCCGACCCGCGGGCCTAAGAGGAGCCAACTTGATTTGAAGCCCCCGGACGGGCAGCCTGGATCGCCGGCGAACAGATAGCCGGTTGGCGAGTTTGGAAATTTCTGAGACTGCTGGCCCGGCAGAAAGCACTCTGTTCGTCCGAGTTCGTCACCATACGGGACGAAGGGATCCCAACGCAGACCCAAATTCAGAACAAGATTGCGGGCGGCGCGGTAATTGTCCTGAATAAACAGACTGCCCAAATTGGCGCGCCGTTGAGCGTATTCACCGCCGCCCTGCTGAAACTTCTGGGCATACCCCAGCATGAAGTCAGAGAGAGCGTTTCCGCTGAAAGTGGTGCCGCTGAAAGTGTATTGGGCATTCTGGCGGAAGGTGTTGATGAGATCTACATTCTCGCGCAGGAAATCACCTCCAAACGCGAGCTCGTGAGCGCCATGGACCCAGTGAACGCTGTCGGAAATATGATAATCGTTACGGTTGACCTGAGTTGGATGTCCCGAACTGATCGTGAAGTAGCCGGACACGCTTAGCTGAAGCTCGGGCGGCGTCGTGCTGGTGACGGGAATGCCCAGGCTGGTATAGCTGAAGGGCGCACCCGACTCGACGGTACCGTTGTTACGGTTATACGAAAAGATCAAGTTGTTCAGCAGGGTGGGCGTGATGCTATAGGTGTCGCTGGCCGCTGCGCCCTGGTCAAAGAGATCCAAACCACGATTTGCTGTGAGGATGTTCTGACTGCCTATGACCGGATCTTTCCCGTAGCGCGAGTAGAAGTAGCGGCCGTAGATGCGGTGTTTATTTAAGTCGTAATCGGCACGGGTCAAGAATTGGTTTTCGTGCTCATTATCGGGAAGGCTGTAGTAGATTACGCCATCCGGTGAGGTAGTCTGCGGCACCAAGCTCAGGATCTTTACGCTGGCTGGTGCAAAGTCGCTGGTAGGGATTTGATTGTTGGGGTAAGGAGCTCGGGTGAAAGGATTGTAGATTTGGCGATTGATTGAGGAGAAATCTCCATTGAGTTCAGCGCTGGTTGGCACCGCGGCGGAGTTGGCCTGAGTGATATCGCGTGACTGCGTGCCCTGATAGGAACCGAAGAAAAACAGCTTGTTTCTGATAATCGGGCCGCCAAAACTACCGCCGAACTGATTGCGCTTAAGTTGATCGGGAGTAGCAGCGAAAAAGTTCCGCGCGTTCAAGTCGCCATTACGGATGAAATCGAAAGCGGATCCGTGAAAGTCGTTAGTGCCTGATTTGGTGACGACGTTGACGATCGCGCCTGAGCCGCGCCCGAACTCGGCGCTATAGCTGTTTGTCTGGACACTGAATTCCTCCAGGGCGTCGGGGTTGGGGAAAGGATTATTTACGTTTGTATACGGATCTTCGTTGCTGCCGCCATCGAGATTGTAGTTGACCATGTCGGTGCGGGCGCCATTCGCGCTGACCGCCTGGGCACCGGGATACGAGGTACTTTGCACAGCATCCGAATTGCACGAGCCGTAGTTTTTGGAAGTGGTGTCGGCGGTTCCCGGCGTCAGCAGCACCAGCGTCGCGGCATTGCGTCCGTTCAGAGGCAGTTCCACGATCTTTTGCTGACCCACAACCTGGCTGAGAGCGCCCGATTGAGTTTCGACCATTTGGGCATTTGCCTCAACAGTTACCGACTGCGAGGCGCTGCCGATTTCAAGATGAACCGGGACTGCGGAGGATTCGTCGGTCTTCACTTCAATGCCACGTTGTTCGAAGTTGCGAAAGCCGCCGGCCGCGACTTTGACGCTGTAGAAACCCACCGGGAGGAGCGGAAAGACGTAGCCGCCATCGCCCGCCGAAGTTGCCTCACGCGTTAAGCCGGTATTGATGTTGGTGGCTGTGACTTTGGCCCCGACAACGGCTGCGCTGCTTGGGTCGGAGACATTGCCCGCAATGGTTCCGGTGGGATCAACCGCCCAAAGGGCTGCGGAAAACAGGCACAAGAGAAGAGAACTTCGCTTTAGATACGCCAGACATCTACCCATATGGCCCTCTAGGTTTTAATTAGTGTGGGGTGAAGTGTGGAAATTGTCAAGCAGAATCTCAGAAATATCCCTTGCTGAGCAGAAAGTTTTCTTTCCTTAAGTAAGATCCCTCTGTATAATGCGACCATGCCGAATTCAGCCCGGTCGCTCCAGATGTTTCAAGCCGGAGAAGCCCAAGTACAGATATTCAGCTCGGCCAATACAGCCGGAGCCGCCGCTGCCGAACAAGCGGCCCAAATAATCGAAAACGCAATTTCCCAACACGCCCGGGCGCGAGTTATTGGTGCCACAGGAAATTCGCAGATCCCGCTTGTCGAAGCGCTTGTTAAGCAGAAAATTAACTGGAACGCAGTTGAACTGTTCCACATGGACGAATATGTCGGTATTCAGCCAGATCATCCTTCAAGTTTTCAATTTTGGATCCGGACCCGTTTAGCGGAAAAGGTGCACCCGGCAACGGTTCACTACCTGGCGGGAAATGTTACCGATCTGGATGCCGAAATAGCACGCTACTCCAAACTGCTTAACGAAGCGCCCATCGATCTTGCGTTCGTCGGATTTGGCGAGAACGGACATATCGCGTTCAACGATCCTCCAGTAGCCGATTTCAACGACCCGGCAACGGTGAAGGTGATCACGCTTGACGAGGCATGCCGCAGACAGCAGGCCGGCGAGGGACATTTCAAGGACGTGGCCTCGGTACCGGCGCGCGCAGTCACCGTCACCTGCACGGGGCTCTTTCGGGCAAACGCCTGGGTGTGCAACGTTCCGGAATCCAGGAAAGCGGAGGCGGTACGAAATGCCTTGGAAGGACCCATTTCAGAAGCCTGCCCGGCGTCGCTCGTGCGCAGACATGCCAACTCCTACGTTTTTTTGGATCCCGAATCGGCTTCGCTGTTATCGGTAGCCGCCGCGTCCCGCAGCTGAAGCCGTCCATGAAGAAATTCAATTCGCTTCGAAATCCGGCATGGGCGGCCGGAGTCGCTATATTCTGGGCCGCTCAACTACCTGGGGCTTCTGTTACATTGGAGCGCTCTCAGAATCAGATTGGCGTGCTCGTAGACGGCAAACCATTCACGACCTACTATTACGGTCCGGAAACGGCGAAACCATATTTGATGCCTCTGCGGACGGCGTCGGCACTGGTCATTACGCGAGGCTTCCCGGTGGTAAACGATGTTTCCGCGGGAAATCCGAAGGGTCCTTCCTTTGAGCCGCATCAACGGCCTCTCTATTTCGGGCACGGTGATTTCGATGGTCTGGACTTCTGGCAGGAACCAGTGTTCGATAAGTACTACACGGATCACGGGCACCAGGCCTACGGCCATCTGCGACTGAAGAGTGTTGAACAGGTAGAGGCCAAAGGCGAAAGAGCGACGATTCGCGCGCGTTTTACTTTGAACGATCAGAATAACCGCGTGATCGGCGAAGAAACACAGCTTTTTACGTTTCACGGAGATGCTCACACCCGCACGGTTGACTGTGAGTTCATTCTTTACGCCACGGACGGCCCTCTCGATATTGGAGATACCAAGGAAGGCACCTTCGCGATCCGTCTTGCGCCCGAACTGAGCGCACCGCACGACCACATGCTGAACGCCAATGGCGCGGCGGGCGAAAAAGCGATCTGGGGGAAACCTTCCGACTGGGTCGATTATTCAGGAACTATTTCCGGCAAACCGGTTGGTGTCGCTATTTTTGACTCACCCAAGAGTTTTCGACACCCCACCACCTGGCATGCCCGCGCTTACGGACTCTTTGCGGCTAATCCTTTCGGGCTGCGAGAATTTAGTAAGGATCCGAATAAAGATGGGAGCTGGACGATTCCCGAAGGTAAGTCGCTCATGTTTCGTTATCGCGTTTTGATCCACGACGGTGAGTTCGGGGCCTCACAAATTAGTGAGGCATATCGCCAGTACGCAGCCGGCCAATGAAGAACCGTCGCCGTTGGTGGATTGTTTGGACGCTGTTTTTCTCGACCGCCATAAACTACATCAACCGGCAAACGCTGTCGGTGCTGGCTCCCGTCATCTCGAAAGAGTTTCATCTCAATCACAGCCAGCTGTCGAACATCTTCGGCGCTTTTCAATTCGCTTATGCGGGGACCTGGCTAATCGGCGGCATTTTTCTGGACGTTGTGGGCACGCGGATCGGCTTGTCGATTGCCGTGATCTGGTGGTCGCTGGTTAGTATTGCCACGAGCTTTGCCAACTCGGCGTTTTCTTTTGGCGCGTTGCGTTTCATGTTGGGGATCGGCGAAGGTTTTAACTGGCCGGGAGCCAGTAAGGCGGTGGCGGAACATTTTCCTGCGCCAGAACGGAGTGTGGCGGTTGCGATCTTTGATAGCGGATCGAGTATTGGCGGCGCGGTAGCGGCGATTGCGATACCCTGGATCGCGCTGAAGATGGGATGGCGATATGCCTTCACATTCTCGGGAGTGCTCGGTTTTGTGTGGCTCGCACTCTGGCTCTTGATTTATCCGCGTTCCCGTTCCCAGGCACAGCAGCGAACAGCGGCGTCTCTCGATCTGCGCGACACCAAGACCTGGCTGCCGCTCCTCAAGCGGGGTGAAACTTGGGGGATCGTACTGGGGCGCTCACTTACTGATCCGATTTGGTGGTTTTACGTTTTCTGGCTACCGCAATATTTCAGCGATACGCGCGGATTCAGCCTGAAGCAGATTGCTGCGTTTACCTGGATTCCGTTCGTTGCGGCGGATCTTGGCAACTTTGCCGGAGGGTTGAGCTCGGGAGCCCTTATAAAGCACGGTATGCCGGTAATACGGGCTCGCAAGTGGGTGTGCATTGTAAGCTCTATTCCTATACTGGCGGGCATTCCCGCCGTCTTGAACAGCAATCCATACTTCTCTTTGGCTTTGATTTGTCTCGCTCTATTCGGCTACGCCAGTTGGTCCACTATGGGGCTCACTCTGCCGTCAGACTTGTTCCCGCCTGAAGTCGTAGGCTCAGTCACGGGGTTGAGCGGACTTGCGGCCGGTTTGAGCGGCACTCTGTTTACGTTGCTGGTAGGAAAGTTGGTTGATCACTTCTCCTATTTGCCTGCTTTCGTTGTTGCAGCCACGGCGCCCGTGTTGGCAACATTGAGCGTGCTCTTGCTGATTCGCAATACGAAGCGGCCGGGTAGTGACGTGGTACCGCGTGGACCTCTGCTAGAAACAGTTTGAGGGAGATTAATGAACTCCTCACCGGTGAATCTGTGGTCGAGGCGCGAGTGGCTGTTCGCAACGGCAGCTTTGGCGCTCAGACCGAAGCTGCGCGCGACGGAGTTGTCGGGCTTTTATTATCGGGACTACTCGCGCTGCTTGCCGGAGTATCTTTCGAGCCTGGCGCGCGCGGCGTACGAAAAGCGCAATGCCCACTTGGATGCGCTCACCAATTCCGATGCCATTCTGGGGCGGCAGCGCTGGGTGCGCGAAACTTTTTGGACGTTGATCGGTGGTGAGCCCGAGCGGACGCCGTTGAGCGCTCGTATAACCGGGCAGCTGGAACGCACGGGTTATCGTTTGCAAAAGGTCGTTTACGAGAGCCGTCCACGAGTGTTTGTGAGCGCCAATCTGTATTTGCCGACGGCAGGGAAAGCGCCGTATCCGGGTGTGCTTTTTCAAATGGGCCACTATTACAGCGGCAAAGCCTATGCGAGTTATCAGAAGTGCTGTCAAGGTCTGGCGCGGCTCGGTTACATCGTCTTGGCATTCGATCCAATGGGACAGGGCGAACGGATTGCCTATCCGGATGCTTCCGGCATCAATACGCGCCTGGGTTCCGCAACCGAGGAACATGATGTTCCTGGAAAGCAGATGCTGCTGGTTGGCGACTCGGCTTCGAGACAACAGGTGTGGGACGCTATTCGCAGCTTGGATTACCTGGCCGGACACGAATTGGTAGACCCGCAAAGATTGGCTTCTACGGGTCAATCGGGCGGCGGCACACTGACCATGCTGTTGGCCTGTGTAGATGACCGGCTGAGCGCAGCCGCCGTTTCTTCCGGCAATACTGAAAATTTTGCTTGCGCACGTTTCGATCCTCCGGGCGCAACGGACGACGCGGAACAAGATTTCATCGGCTCCGGGAAGCTTGGTTTTGATCGTTGGGATCTGCTGTACCCGATTGCTCCCAAGCCTTTGCTTATCGAAGTGAGCGCGCATGATTTTTTCGGCACCTATTCGCCGCGTTACCTGGATGATGGCCGCGAGCAATACCAACGTCTGGCGAGAGTCTATGCGGTTCTGGGACACTCTGAGCATTTAACGTGGAGAAGTACGCCTCTGACACACGGGTTGACGTACTCTCTGCGGCTTGGAATTTACAACTGGTTCGAGCGATGGCTTATGAAGTCTGAACGCACGATTCAAGAGGAACCGCTGGTAGCTCCGGAAAACGATTCCGCGCTTTGGGTGGGTCCAACTGGAAATGTTGCCCGGGATTTCTTGAGTTTGCGGCCTTTTGACCTGGTGAAGGAAAGAGCAGCGGCCACGCGCCGTGAAGCGGCTGCAGCGGCCAGGAGTCTCACCGCTGCCGGGACGGCGCAGCCAGCATGGACCGAAGCGCTTCCGATCGTGTTTCCTTCCGAGCGGTTGAATTTCACGACACTCGCAACCGTTCCGCTGAAAGGCGCACAGGTCTCCGCGGTTGAAGTGAAGACCAATATTGAAACGACCGCGGGCGCGGAGATATGGATACCGGCATGGCTGTTCAGGCCCGATCAGGTAGATAGCAAACGGCCAGCATTACTTGTTTTGGACGATCGTGGCCGCAATGCGCATGCTCACGAGGACGATATCTACCATCGCGTGGCTCGTTCCGGGCGGCCGGTGTACGCGGCGGATATTCGCGGCATCGGTGATACACGACCAGAAGCCGGGCGCGGCAATCCTGGGTATACGATTCCGCATGACGATGAGGAGGAGTTTGCCTGGGCTTCACTGATCCTGGGGGATCCGCTTTTGGCGCAGCGTGTCAGCGATATTTTGGCGCTTGCGCAGGCCGTGAAAAACAGCGTTTCTCCGGAAAGCGGACCGCTGGCATTGGCGGCGCGCGGCCGTCTTACCGTCCCGGCGCTTTTTGCTTTCGCTGCTTCGCAGGAATTCGGTTCTCTTTATCTGGCGGGAGGGCTTCTCTCTTTCGAGAATCTCCTCGAGACCGAGATTTACCATCAGCCGCTGGTTAACTTCGCCTGGGATCTGTTCCGGTATACCGATCTTCCTTCTTTGGCGGCACAATCGGCGCCGCGCCGTATTCATCTCGCCGGAACGATGGATGCCTCGAATAATCCGGTACCGCAGGACGCGCTTCGCAGTGCCTATTCCAGCCCAAACGTTCAATTTTCCGCCGAGCCGGTCTGGGATGAAATTGTCTTAGGCTCTGTATGAGGGTTTTGGAAGCGGCGTCCGAATTGCCGGGAGAATGCTCCGGAGCGAGAAACGTCCCGGATCAGGCGGAACGAAACTCGTTGCACCATGTTTTATCCAAATCATGCCTGTTCACACCATGCCTGTAAAAAAGTGTGCTCCGTTGAAGAAGAAATCGTTTAAAGAGCTGGCTAAGGTTGCGAACGTTAGTCCGGCGACCGTCTCGCGTGTGGCTAAGGGACACCTGAATGTCGATCCGGCGATTCGGGCGCGCGTTCGCAAAACCGCCGAGATGCTGGGCATAGATCTCGATCACAAGAGAAATGAGAAGGCCAAGGTCATTGCATTTATGTTGGCGAACCGGGATCTGCTGCATAACTTTCAGGCAAGGATTCTATTTGGATCCGAGAGCTATTGCGCTTCACAGGACAGGGAATTGCTGTTCATGTCGTTGCGCTATTCGCCCAACACGCCGCCGAAGGAACTGCACCTTCCCAAGATTCTCAACCAACGCGGAATCGTGCGCGCGATGATCCTGGCAGGTACAAATTCTTCGAACATGCTGAACGCGCTGCGCGAGCGGGAGATTCCGTTTGCAGTTCTTGGCAACAACGTGGTAGGGGACTGGAATTCGAGCGAGTTTGACGCGGTGTATTCGGACGATGTGCAAGGGGCGTACGATCTCACGTCCCAATTGATTGCAGACGGCCATCGCGATATCTGGTTCATCGGCGACATTGAGTTGCCTTGGTACGCGCGGTGCGCGGAGGGATACCGGCAGAGCATGACGCACGCCGGGCTAAAGCCGCGCATGAGCGAAATACATTCCGATGACCGTCAACTCGGCTACCTGGCTATGCGATCCATCGTCTCGCGCCGCGAACCCGTGACTGCGGTATTTGCCGGATCGGATCAGATTGCGAACGGCATATATGAGGCTCTGCGCCAATCGGGGCTCAGTATTCCCGACGATGTAAGTGTTGCCGGATTCAACGATAGTGAAGGCGCGCTGATGGATCCTTCTTTGACCAGCGTACGTGAGTTTCCGGAAGAACTGGGCAAGCATCTTGCAGAGTTTGTGCTCCGGCGTATTCAATCGCCTGACCGGGAGCCGCAACGTTTGGTGATTCCGACGCGCGTCGTGCTGCGGCAGTCCACCCGGCCGATATCCGCCATGGCGCTAAACCGCGCTTAGGTTAAGTCCGGACCTAGACTTCTTCCGGCACTACATACGGTTTGCGGTAACCTCTGTCCGCATCCCGCAGAAGTCTTGCCGCTTCCTCATCGCCAATAACTTCCTCAGTTTGCGGGTTGAAATTGATGGTCCGCCCGAGCCTGTAGGAGGCGTTCGCCAAGTGCATCATGCCTGCCGAAATGTGGCCTTCCTGAATGGGCGCATTCAGGTCTGACTTGTTGCGGCTGGCCACGCAATCGATGAAATTTTGGAAATGCGCCCGTTCCGCGCCACCATGCACCGGTGACTGTGCATCCTGGTCGCGACTCATCCATATTGCGTATGTGTCGGCGTCTTCGTCACCAGTCGCCATGTAGCCCTTTGAGCCATAAAAGATGTTCCCAACGGTATTGTGGCCCCCGGCCAAAGGTCCTAATTTGGCCTGCGCTCCGGATTTCTTCTTCTCGGGAGTGCCCAGGTAAGGCGTGCCTATCTCAGCTTCGTGATTTGTCATCCAGTGCCGTACTTCGAATGTGATCATGCGCCGCTTGCCTTCCGGCAGATCGAATTCAAATGAGCAATTCAAATCGTTGGGCGTCTGCTGATCGTCATCGAACATGAAGTGTCCGCCCATGGCGCTTACCTTGTTCGGAAATCCCACGCCCATTCCCCACCTCGCAACGTCAACCTGATGGACACCCTGGTTTCCCATATCACCGTTGCCGTAGTACCACATCCAGTGCCAGTTGTAGTGGAAGCGATTCTTTGTAAAATCGTGCGCTGGCGCTGGTCCCATCCACAAATCGTAATGGACGCCGGCCGGTACCGGCTCGACAGGCGCATGGCCGATGGTGTCGCGCCACTTGTAGCAAAGCCCGCGTGCCATGTAGGTCTCGCCGATCACTCCATCTCTCAGCTTCTGCATTGCCTCACGGATGGCCGTAGCCGAACGAATCTGGGTACCGTGCTGCACCACCCGGTTGTACCGTTGAGCCGCCTTCACTAGTTGCTTGCCTTCCCATAGGTTGTGGGAACAGGGTTTTTCTACATAGACATCCTTGCCGGCCTGGCAAGCCCAGATTGCCATCAGCGTGTGCCAATGGTTGGGAGTTGCGATCGATATGGCATCGATCGACTTGTCTTCGAGGAGCTTTCGAACATCGGTATAAGTTACCGGTTTGGGAAGCCCCATTTTGTCCATTTCCGCGGTACGTTCCCGCAGCACGTTCTCGTCGATGTCGCAGAGCGCCGCGATTTGAACGTTCGGTATTTGCGAATAGTTATGCAGATGATCCTTGCCCCGCCCGTGAACGCCGCAAATGGCAATGCGGACACGGTTGTTGGCGCCCAAGACTTGTGCCGGGCGTGCCAGTAAGCTGATACCGCCCAGGGCCGCAACACTCGCCGTTCCGTTGCTCAGAAAATCACGGCGGTTTAGATCTTTTCCGTCTGGCATGAAACCTCTCCTTACGCTAAATACTTCAAGCTTTCCTGAACGAGCCGCTTCGTTCCGGGGACGGGATCGCCGGCGTTGGTGTCGAACTCCATGGAGTAATAACCGCGCCCTGAAACGGGAAAGTGACGGCAGGCTGCTGTAAAGAACCCGCCACAGCAACGGCGGGAACGAATCGCAAGACGTCGCGGCGAGAGAAAGGCAAAGCAAGCTCAGTGCATCATAAATATTTCAGTGTGTCAAGAAATACTTTCCAGAGTGCACCGGTTCCGGACTTCAAAGAGCGCAAAATCTACGCTACCGGCAGCGACTACCGATCAGCGGCATGCTCGTGACTCTCGGCTGGAATGACGCTCCCAGAACCGCCTCCGCCGCGCTCGCCTGCCACATGCCAACGAAGCGTTATTTCCACAAACGACGAATCCCGTAACATCTCAGCCTGACTCCCGCTTGCCTTAGACGACCGAGACGAATTCTTTCCGCTCCGGCTGATACTCTTTGACGAGCCCTTCCCCAATCTCGTAAACCCATGCGTAGAGCGCGAGCTTGCCTTCCGCCACACGCCCCGCCACGGCTGGATGCGTTTGCAGATGATGCAACTGCAGCAGCACATTTTCCTGAATCAATTTGTCCAACAGCGTGTATTTGTCACCGTATGGATTTCGCGCCCGCACCGTACTTAATGCCGCGTCGGCATTATTCAGCCAACGATCTACCGTGGGCATGCTCTCTAAGGA
>DATAYL010000639.1:0-4823 GCA_036272575.1 Bryobacteraceae bacterium
ACGCTGCTTTCGCGCGCGCCGTGCAGCCGCTGCAGGCATTGCACGAGAAACTCGATATCGCGTATGCCGCCTGGCGTCAGCTTCACATCGATGATTGCAGGCCGCGTCCTTTTGCGGGCTATCTTCTCGCCGATGCGCTCGCGAGTGGCCGACATACTCTCAATCGTCGAGAAATCGAGCGTAGTCGAGTAGATTAGCGGCTCGACAGCATCGAGAAAACTTCGGCCGACGGCCTCGTCACCCGCGGCGACGCGCGCTTTTAAGAGCATTTGCAATTCCCAGTCGCGGGCTCGCCTGGCGTAGTAGTGCTTGGCCGCCGAAGCAGATATGCAGACTTCGCCGTGCGTACCCTCAGGTCTCAAGCGCAAATCGAGGCGGTAACACTGCCCTGCTCCGGTGTAGCTAGAGAGCATTGTGGTCAGTCCGTTGGCAACCTTCTTGAAAAACTCCTTGTTGGTGATGGGATGAGCACCCGAAGTTTGTCCGTTGTCGCTGTAGAGGAACATCACATCGATATCGGAGCTGTAGTTCAATTCCTGGCCGCCCAATTTACCGAGGGCAATTGTTGTGAAGACGGCCCGCTTGCCCGAATTTCCACCCGAGGTCTCCATGGGAGCGCCAAAGCGCTCTTCGAGCTCTCGATTGACCTCCTCCAGCGCACTTCCGAGCAGCGCATCTGCCAGATTCGACAGTTCCTGGGTGATTTCGGCAAGGCCGGCGATTTGCATGCGGTCGCGTACCACGATGCGAATCAACTCTCGGCGGCGGAAAAGGGCCAGTTCTAACGCGGTCAAAGTCCCGGCGCGGCATTCCAGCAAAAATACTGCCAGGCGAGCCCGGTAATCTTCCGCCGATAAAGCTCGCTCGAACTCTTCCGGGGCTGGAAACCAGGCGGGGTGACGCAGGACTTCTTCGGATAGAAAACGACTGGAAGAAAACAGAACACGGAGCCGCTTCGACTGAGCTTCATCCTGCGAAAGCTCGAGGAAAGCTTCCGGATGGCGTTTCGCCAGAGCCTGAAGATAGCCTTGCACCCGTTCCGTTTCCAATGGAGGATCGGACGGAAGCACGTTGACGATGTGGTCAGTGCGCAAAGTTAGGCTACATTCAGCAGCTCGAGTGAGAGCCGCTTAGACTACTGGGTCTACGAACTCGATTATAGCTTCCGGGTGTAGTTGCCGGGCGGCAGCATTCAGGAACAATTCGCCACGTTGTTGGATCGCCATAGTTCCGCACCCGACATGATCTTGACATGTTCACGATCGGAGCGCATATTTCTATTGACGCGCTGCTGGAGCAAGATTCCGGGAGCGCGAATCCAGCCTGGAGGGCTCGCATGTCAGAAGATATCGAACGCATCATTGATTCCGTGATTCAGCTTTGGAATACGGGCAACAGCGAGATTGCCAAGAAACTATATAGCGACGAGGCCCAGCGAACTGATCCAAACCAGCCGGAGTCCGCCCGGGGTTCACAGGAGATTGCCCGATACGTTGCTGAGGTTCGCACCGGGTATCCCGACTTCCAACTGGAAATAAAGGACAAGGTTTCCGAAGCCAATCGGTTGGTCACACACTGGATCTGCACGGGAACACATAAAGGCGAATTCCAAGGTATACCTGCGACCGGGAAGCGCATCAAGATCAGCGGATTAGCTTTGGCGCGAATCGAGAATGGCAAAATCGCAGAGGAGCATGTGTATTTCGATCGGCTCACGATGATGGAGCAACTCGGAGTAGCCCCGGAGATGGGGCAGGGTCGCGCGAAACCAGCCGCCCGATAAAAAGAGAGCCGCTAGGCGTGGCTCGGCGATTGGTCGTCGGTGTTTGAGCAAGCGCCGCATTAATGTGCCTGTTTTACCAGCCATCGAGCGGCGCGGTCTGGAGTCGATAGACCGGATCGACAAGCTCGATTGCAGCGCCCGCTGTGAGAGTGCCGGGGGTGAGCACAGAGGCGTAGAACCCGCTCTCTCCCCAATGCATGGAAGTACTGTCGAGCGCTTTCACCTGGGCGTCATAGATACGCTCCCGAATACCGGCTCCGAACGGATTGAGCTGGGAACAAGGCGCGCGCGGTTCAGTGAGTTCAATCGTGACTGCGCCGATTTTGAAGCGTTGTCCGGAATGCCATGCCCGGTGATCGAGGCCGTGAGTTGTAAGGTTTTCGCCGAGCGCGCCATAGTAAACTGGCCAGCTTTCAGCCCGAAGAGCGTCGACCAACTCGCTCGCGACTAGCAGCAGTGCTTTACGCGGTCCTCCGTGTCCGCTATAGCGATGTTTGTCGCCCTCGATCCCCAAGGATCCGACAACGACAGTGCTCTTGACTGGTAATTTCGGTACACCGCCTTCGGAAATGCTAATCTGCAGAACTCTTCCAGGCATCGGTTAGTGGACCGGCAGTGGCAAAGAGATGAGTTTTCGCTCGCGGCAGGACTGATAGACGCCGAGGACGACTTCGAGCGCCCGGTAACCTTGTTCGCCATCCACCAGCGGCTGGCGCTTCTCTACGATGGCGGCGGCGAAATCGAGAAATTGTCTTTCAAACGAGGCAACGCTGATAGCCATCGGATCCGAGGAGCCGGACGAAACATCTTGGGCCACGGGCGCAGGGTCGAGCTGGTTCGCTTCCGCGTCGCCTTCGACGTCCCAGCGGCTCAAGCGGTCGCCTGAAATAACGGCGGTGCCTTTCGTGCCGTGTATCTCGACGCGCTCTGTGTAGCCGGGCCAAAAGGCGGTGGCAGCCTGAATCACGCCGGTTGCGCCGCTCTGATACTGGAGTAATGCGTTGACGATATCTTCGGATTCGATCCGGTGACGCGCACCGATCTGCCAGTTTCCCATCACATTCGCAACGGGTCCGGCCAAGTAAAGCAGCAGATCGACCTGATGAATGGCCTGATTGATCAGCGCTCCACCGCCTTCGGTGTGCCAACTGCCTTTAACGGGCCGGCTGTAGTAGGCACCGTCGCGGTACCACTTCACGTAGGCATCGGCTTGCAGAATTCTGCCCAAACGGTCGGCCGCGAGAGCACGGTTGAGAAAGATGGTGGCATCATCAAACCGGTGCTGGCTCGCCACACCGAGTGGAATGCCTGCTTTACGCGCGAGATCGATCATTTGGCGGGCAGCAGCCAGGTTGGTCGCGATCGGCTTTTGCACTTGAATCGGCCGTTGGATGTGGGCGCACACTTCCAGCGGTTCCAGGTGGAAGTCGGGGAATGTGCACACATCGATAAAATCCAGCCCCGGAAACTGGCAGAGATCTCGAAAATCAGGGATGAATTGGGCGTTCCAGCGCGTGGCGAAATCCAAACCGCGAGCTTCGGTTTTGTTGGAGCAGGCGACCAGTTCGAAGCCGATGTTCTGGTAAGCCTGGGCGTGCTTGTTAGCGATGGCGCCTGTGCCGAGGAGTCCGACTCGCATGTTCAAAAGCCGGTGTTCGTGCCGCAGACGTTTACCTGGAGCCCAGCTTCGCGGAAGAATGCCGCTTTCGCCGCCAGCGCCCGGTTGGCCGAGCTCGCATCGTTTCCGTAGGCCACTTGAATATGGTTGGCTTTGTGCTTGGCCATCATCTGGTCGCGCGTGACGCCGTAGAGCACGGCATGCATGATGGGCCACTGCGGCGTTGTGATGCGCCAGCGCCGCTCAGTTTCCTCCGCCGGCAGCGAGACGACTTTGGCCCGCCCGATATCGGCGTGCAAGCCGGCATCTTCGATGTAGATACGACTCCAGACAATCTCGCCGGGTTTAGCCACACCCTTCAAAGAGCCGCCGCCGAGCCGGAAATACATAGGCGGTTGGCGCTCACTCACGCTTCCCGCGTAGCCGTCTATGTGATGGGCCGCAGGCGCCGCTCCTGAAATCTCAAATACCCAGACGAATTCGCCGCCAAAGTCTTCGCCATAGCGGAGATCGTGCAAAGTGGTCTCGGGCGGAAGGCCCAGTGCATTCCACACTCGATTTGTGACGACCGCATCGAGACCGGCGCACTCGTCCACTTCGTTGAAGTGAGGCAGCGGTTTTCCCTCGTAGAGCACGCGTCCATCCGCTGACTTCACCGGTGGCCGATCCGTATTGTTGAACAAGCCTTCGGCGAGATCGGAAGCGGGGGCCAGGTCTTTCAATCCCTGCTGATACTGAATGCCGATTGCGTCGCAGCCGAACTCATCGGCGATGCGCATGCCGGCAATATACATGCGGCATTGATCGAGCACCTGCGCATCCGTCAGGTCCTTTTCCGGATCGGCGCCGGTCTTGAACTTCATGCCGCGAGCATCCAGCCAGTGGCGCACATTATTCGCTTCACTATCCGGAACCTCGCGCAGAGCGGCGTATAAAGCCGACTGGCTCAGTCTTTCCTTAAAAACGCCGGTTCGATTGAGAAGATGATCGGGCACGATCGCGTTAAACATGCCCATGCATCCTTCGTCGAAGACGCCGAGGATGGCCTTGTCACGTTTTAGTTGTCGCGCCAATTCCAAGCCCTGGGATGCTTCGGCGGACGGCAGTTTGAGCTTGTCGAGCGCCTTGACATGACTGAGATCGTGTTGCACGGGTTGACCCGAGAGCCACAGTTTTAAGCGGGAGAGAAAGTAATCATCAGTGAATTCTTCCGACCAGAGCGTGGAATACTTGACTCCTGCTTTGGTCAGAGAGCCATTCAGATTCAGCAGCCCGACGAGACCCGGCCACTGGCCGCTCCAGTTCGCGATCGTCAGAATTGGTCCCTTGTGCGTAGTCAGACCAGGCAGGATGTGATGGCTGTATTGCCAAACCGCTTCGACCACGACTAACGGAGCAGACTCAGGAATCGAGCGAAATACC
>DATAYL010000640.1:0-4265 GCA_036272575.1 Bryobacteraceae bacterium
TCTCCTCCCGGTCCGGCGGACGGTCCCGCCAATGACTGCAGGTCTGTAGGCAGGTCCTCGGGATCATCTGCAAGCATTTCGAGATCTTTGCCGTTCAAAACGAGAGCTGAGGCGTTATTCGCAGATTCAGTGCTCAGCACAGTCCCCGAATTATCCCGGACGGTTACCTGCTGTTGCGTAGCCGCAATCTTGAATTCGAGCCGAAGCGCCTGCGAGCCTTGTTTGAGCGTAATCGGTACAGGCTGGCTTTCCAGCTTCGGAGCACTCGCCTGTATGGTGTACTGGCCGGGCTTCAACCCACTGAACGAATACGATCCGTCGTTCGAAGTCGGTGCTGCATTCGTTTGGCCGTCTGACCCGGTGAGCGCAACCATTGGCTTCGGTACGACAGCGCCGCTTTCATCAAAACGTGACCGTGAAGTGAAGCCGTTTGACCGCTTGCGGCGGCTGAGATAGCCATGACCATCGCCGCGCAGAATAATAGGTTCACGCACGCGTTGAAGACACGGCTCTTATTGCTGCACACCGTAAACAAGAATTGCGGCAGTTTCAGAACCCTGACGTCGAGCGGCAACATACAGGGCGTGCGTCTCGCTGGAGAAGAAGCTTGTCCGTGCTCCCTTTCTAGTTGGGATGTTAGCGACGCGTTCGTAAGTATTTGCGTTCTGTTGCTGGAATACCGAAATTGCGCCCTCGCCGCCTGTGGCGTAAAGCCGTTTCATGGCAGGATCCCAGAAAATGTCATCGCAGTCGCCAACTACGGGCCAACTGCCTACAACACGTCCGGAATCGCTATCTAATGCGAGCAGCCGTGCCGGTCGACGGCAGACAACAAATACCCGACGGCCTGTCTCATCTAAAGCCATCGGGAGGTTTTCGGAAGCGTCATCCGTACGCCAATTGCCGATCACCGATTTGGTCTGGTTGTCAACGACGGCTATCTTGCGAGACTCAGGGAGATTGACGAAAGTTCTGGTACCTTTCGGCTCTATACGGAAGGACTCGGGATGAGCATCGAGTCTTACTTCATCGAGCTTGCTGCCCTTCTCATCGACGGCGGCGAGAGCCCCGCTCCCGTAGCCGATATAAATTCTGTGCTTCTCATCGTCCCAGCGAATATTATCGGCATCGTCTCCCAGTTTGATTGTCGCGACAGGTTGATACGTGCTTCCGTCAAAAATGCGAAGAGTACCGTCTTCGCCGTTTGCCACGTATAAGCGATTTGGGCGAGATAAATAAAGAATACCCTGCGGCTCATGTAACCCACTGATGCTGTGGATTCGCTTCCCAGCTGCGATATCAATGATCTCGACCGTATTGTTGCCAAGTGCGGCGACGAACAGTCGGCCACTCTGCGGGTCCAAGAACATATGATCGATCCGCCCCTGCACGTCTGGCATAGGAATCGTTCTTACCAAACGCAGCGGTGAGCTTGTCTTTCCATACGCAAGCGCTACACATATGAGCAGGAACATTGCCGCTATAATTCTTTTGCCGCTCACTGCTCCACTCTCCACGGAGAAATGTTCGACCACGCTCTCAATTGCCCAGTCGCCCACGCGGTGGACTTGTCTTTGTGGTAATCCGTGCAGGGATTCGGAATTTTGTACTTATCGGTCATGGCAGGACTGATAAATCGGAACGTGTGGCTTCGAGCGTTCACATCGGCGATCGTTTGTTCGATTTTCGGCATATGACAAGCGACACAGTCGTCACCAGCGCTTCCAACCTTGTGAACGCCTCTCGAGGGAACGGACATTGCTTTCCGAGGATGTGATCGAGAGCCAGTATTCGCTGCCCTGGTGCAATGAAAAGCCGCCGATCTTAGAGGTAATCCAAAAGCGCCATGAAACCGAAGTCCATATGAAGCTGCTGGTGTCAATGAAATAGCGTTGAACCCGGTTGTTAGTAACGAAATCGATCTCGACTTCCTGATACCCGCCCAACATCACCACGTCTTTCAGAATGCCTGCATACGCGCGCCAGCAACTTTGGTCAATTCGAAGGTGTGTCGATGCAAATGAACCGGATGAATGTCATCGCTCGCATGACGCATGCGGAAAGCATATCGTCTCCCTTCCTTCACATGTCAGAGAGGAGCAGCCATCATTTGAGTGTTCGGGTACACTTGGTCGTTGATGGTCCAGTGGTTGAATCCTTCGTCCGCAGCATTGTCCTTTCTGAATATCATCTCGATCGTCTCGTCCGGTTCGGAAGCAGTTGGCCCAGGTTTGCCGAAACGGGCATAGTTCCAATAAAACGGCGGCGGCGCGAGCCATTGCGGCTTCCCAGCGCGATGCACGTATTCCACTACGATGCCCATTCCATGATGGCGATCATCATCGGCTAGGCCCCCCATGATCCAGACGCCAGGATGGTTCATCTCGACCATCGCAGAATGCGCTCAGCCGTGCCGAGCCAGAGGACGGGGATGGTAACGGGATTGGGAACAGGATTACCGTCGAGCGCGGTCAATCGAAAGACATGGCCGGGCAGTGCAAGGCTTCTAATTTCGGTGGCACTCCCGTTCACAATGTGGAATAGCACGCGTTCCCTGGTTTTACACGAATTGGCTCTCCGTGGCCGAGCATCTTGCCATTAATCGTGAAGGACCCATAACCCACTTCGTAGCCACGCGGCTTGCCAGAAGCAAGTGGGGCCTTCATCGCAGATTTCCCAGTCTCCTCAAGTTCCTTCACGCGCGTAGCTGGTGGCAGGAAATTCATCGCCATGTCGCCGCATCGGCTGAGAGTGGGCTCAAACTCCTTCAGAACGAGAAACACCTCACGATCAGATCGGCCCGGCTCGTCGGTCGGTTCAACGTAAACAGGGCCAACCTGGCCAGTATACTGCCCAGCCGCGAGATTGGCGCGCGCGATTATGCGTGTGATAAAAGCGGAACCCGGAAGGCCGAGGAGTGAAACTGCTGCGTCGCTTGCCATGAGCGGGAATAGAGGGACTACCCTCTTCGGCTGCCCCGTCCACATCGGACGGGATCATTTGTCCGTCCTAATGAAGTTGTTCTGGGATTTCGGTCGTTAAATATGTCAACGATCACCTGCTGGCTTTTTAAGTGCAGAAGCGGACCAGGAAACTGTCCGTTGTACCTGGTTCTGGAGACAATGCGATCCGGCGCGAGTTCGACCAGTTCGGTCGCGATCCGGATTGTGTAATCCGCTTTCTGTGAATCTGATTTCTCTGCTATCGACGCATCCAGATCCTGTGGCAGAACGGGTTCGGACGGCAGAAGGAATGCTCCGGCAACTGTTGCGCCGCTCAAAAACCTTCGTCGATCCAGTGCGATTGTTGTAGTGCTCCTATCCCTTCATTTTTGAAGCTCGCCCTAAAGCAGGTCACTCGTTGAAACAACAGACCCTCCGCGATTTCAGATTCACTTCGATCGTTGAACCATCAGCATCACAGCGGTGAAGAGGAGGACAGCGCCGATGACTCTTCGAAATACAGGTTTGGGACTGTGGCACAACATTTGCGCCCCGAGGAGCGTGCCGACTACGCAAGCAAGAGTCGCCCAGAGAACCGTTGGCCCAAGCTTCAGGAGCATATCTGCATCGCTGTACAGATATACAGGAATACGCCCGACATCTACGATCAATCCAATGCCGGTCGCGACGAATGCCTCCCGGTCGACGTTGAGGCCCAGCATGGCCGCGGATCGAATGCCTCCCTGGTTCCCTACAAGTCCTCCGAGCATGCCGGAAACAGCGCCGCCCGGCCATACCAAAGCGCGGCCGAACCTCATGCGGTCCGCATACCCGAAAATACTGAGTAGCCCAGCAAAAGACAAGAGGGCCGCTAACAACCATTTCAGCCCCGAATTGTTGGCAGCGCCGTGCAGGAGAGCGCCGATCAGAGCGCCTGCTGCGTTCATGACGCCAAAGGTCCAAAACACGCGCCAGTCGAGATGGCGCCACAATTTGAGGGACCGAATCAGAGTGGCGACGAAATGAGGCAAGGCCACGACGCTAAACGCGAGCTTCATTCCAGTCTTAAACGCGACCACAGGCGTCAGAATGGTGCCAATACCGAATCCGGCGACGGCCGCCACTCCTGCGCCCAGCACTGCCGCCACGATGATCCAGACCAATAACATCAGAACCCCCTGCGTTCCGTGCCCGCGGAGTCCTTTGTCAGATGGCGGTCGGCAGAAAGAGGTCCCGCCCAACCGCCAAGAGGAAGAGTAAGCCCAACAGCATCGAATGATCGACCCGCGCTTCAGCGCCATCCACAGAAGTTGCCGGCAAAGA
>DATAYL010000641.1:0-4666 GCA_036272575.1 Bryobacteraceae bacterium
GCTGGATCACGATTTTCAACGGCACCGCCTTCGATCCCAGCATCGGTGATCTCGGGACGGCACTTGGGATCGCGAACGGAAACGCCAGCGGCCCCGGCCTCCTGCTGCTCGGCTTCGGTGGCGGTCTGCCGCCCTCGGCCGCCTTTACAACGAAGTCAGATGGACTATCCGCGCCGGGCGCGTCCAACCCGGGAGGCCCGCCATTAGGCGGCCTCCCTGGTATCGTCGTCGTCACACTCGTCTTCCGAGATCTCCGTGAGCAATTCGCGCTCTTCGTCCGTCTCTACAGCAGACGACACCGGCTTGACGGATACAGGAGCCGGTGGCGCTGCGGCAGCGACCGGCGCGTCGAAGAGGCCGAGCAGACTTAGAGAAGTAGGCGCTTTCGTCTCCTCCTCCTCCTTGTTTTCCGCGTCCTTCTTCTCCGTGGCTGTTGCTTTTGCTGCGGTGTCGTTGCCATTCTTGGCGCTCTTGGCCTTGTTGCGGGCCTCTTCCTGGGCTGCCTTTGCCGCCGCGGCCATCTCTTCCTTCGCCTTCTCGAGCGTGTTCTTCAACTGACGGTGGCTGGCGACGAAGCTGCCGATTGCGGCGGAAGCTGTTCGTCGAGCTCAGCCGCGGTGCCGGTGAAGCTCATGGGCGTAGTGAGCGCGTTGTTCTCGCTGTCGGCCAGCTTCTTCGGCATGACATTGACGCGCACCTGATCGTCCTCGACCAGGGTGACGGTGAGCAGGACAGAGCGCTGCTCGCAGACGAGATCAACTGCAACCACTCGTTCCCCCGCAGTTGACGCACTTGTAGCAACTCCCATTGCGCACCATCAATGGCCGCAGGTAGAGCAGAGCGGAGCATCTCCTAGCTCATATGCATCCTGGAGGAGCGCCGAGACGCCGGTGCGAGGCGTGTGGTTTGGCGCCTCGCCGGCGCTCGCACTGGTCGCCGCTGTCGTGACAAATAGCAGCAGCTGCGTTCCGGACAGGAAGCGCAGCTCGAGCCAGCGGAAGAGGTAGTCCTATCGACTTCGCATATCCAAGCTCCTGATTGCCGGTCCAGCCCGAGGGCTCAAACCGGGTGTGGGAAAGCTTTCCCACCAACACGCGCATCTTCAAGGGCGGCACCAGTCTCTCCAAAGGCTGGAACCTAATTCAACGGTTTTCAGAGGACATCGACATCTTTCTTGACCCGCTTGCCTTCGAGCCGGCTCTGACCAAACGCGGCATCGACCGCGGACTGAAGAAGCTGCGGGATGCGGTCGCCGCGCATCCCGCGGTCCAATACGTCCCCGAGGAGAGCCAGACCATCGGAGGGTTCCGACGCAATGACCGATTCTCCTATAAACAGCATCACGCTGGCCCCGGCGAAGTCGCCAACCGTGTCCTCCTCGAAGCAGGCGCAGCCAGCGGCCGGGAGCCCACCGCAAGCGTAGAGCTACGCTCCTACCTCGATCAGTTCCTACAGGAAACGGGTGTCACGTTCGGGGCAGAGGACGAAAGCTTCTTCCCCATGCGCTTGCTTCATTTCCAACGGACCTTTGTAGAGAAGATGTTTGCCATCCACAGCAAAGTCGAAATGCTCAAACGCGATGGACGCCCTCTAGGCACTACGCCCGGCACTACTACGACCTGTTTCAACTTTCCTCGCGGCCTGAGGTTTTGGAGATGCTGCGATCTATCGAGTATGGAGAGATCAAGTAGGACTACGACCTCATCAGCCGGACTCACTTCCCAGGCAGTTACCTCTACCCCGACCAGATGAGCTTTGCCAACAGCGAGGCGCTCTTTGCGACCGGAGAACTTTCCTCCGCGATTGGCAGGGAATACGAGGGCCAGTGCGAGATCCTCTGCTTCGGCTCTCACCCTTCGTGTGAGATCGTACAAGCGCGCTTTCTTGAGCTTCGCAATCTGCTCTAACTGCAACGTGCGGTGTTCGAGCTCGGCTGATCCCTAACTGCAGGCGTCCACCGGCGATGAGATCAGCAGCCCCGGCATCTTCAGCCATGAATAGCGACCCTTGTACCGGCTGTTCGGTTACAGAAAATCGCATCGTCAAATTTCTGAGCTCACGAATCCAGACTGACTTCTTCGCGCAAGTATCGTCACGACAGACGTGGCACAACCCGGTGCAGGTTGTGCTCAACATCCTTCTCTGAAAAATGCAGTGGCTCACAGGAATCCGAAGGTTTTAATGTGATGCGAATGCACTTAAAGACTGGTTGATTGCTCTTGGCGGCAACGCTGCGGATCGAAACCAGCACATTGGTCTCCGGATAGTACGCTGCAGCGCTCCGGCGCGCAATCGCATAGGGAACGATCGCAAAACGGGGTGCTATGCGGACTTCACCTTCAAAGTGGCTGTAGATGTCCACGATCTGACCGGCGCGCAGACTCCGCGCCTCCATGTCGAGCGGGTTCAGAAAGATCACTCGGCGGCCCTGGAATACACCGCGATAACGGTCATTCAATCCGTAAATTGTTGAATTGAACTGGTCATGGGTGCGTACTGTCGTGAGCAGAAATTCGTCTGGCTTGAGATCATGCTTTGGGATCGGGCAAACCGTCATTTTTGCCTTCCCGGAACTCGTTTTGAAGATGCGGTGCTTTGCCCCATTCGGCAAATAGAAGAACCCATCTTTGGCAAGCCGCTCGTTGAAGTTCTCGAACCCCGGAACCACCCGCGAAATGGAATCTCGAATCAAGTTGTAGTTGGCGGCAAATCCATTCCAGTTCGTGGTCGTTCGCGATCCCAGCGTCACGTGCGCGAGGTTGCAAAGAATCGCCACATCGCTCATCAGATCAGAGGAAGCAGGCGGAAAGAGTCCTCTCGACGGATTGATAATCCCCATCGAATCTTCCACCGTCACGAATTGCTTGCCCGTCGCTTGCACATCTTCTTCTGTCCGGCCCAGGCAGGGAAGAATCAGCGCCCGCTCTCCCGTGATCAGGTGCGACCGGTTCAGCTTCGTTGATACATGCGCGGTAAGCTTGCACTTCTGCATCGCATGCGCGGTATACACAGTGTCCGGCGTGTTCGAGAGAAAGTTGCCGCTGATGGCAAAAAATATCTTGATGTCGCCATTGAACATCGCGTGCAGAGTCTCGACTGTGTCATATCCCCATTTCTTCGGAGGATCGAAGTTAAACTCCTTCGCCAGTGCATCCAGGAACGCCTTCGGCGGACGCTCCCAGATTCCCATTGTGCGGTCGCCCTGCACATTTGAGTGCCCGCGAATACACACTGTCCCCGCTCCCGGCCGCCCGATATTGCCGCCCGCCAGCAGCAGGTTCACGATCATCGAGACGTTATCTACGCCATTGCGCTGCTGGGTGACGCCCAGACACCAAGCACAGATCGTCTTCTTTGAGTTGGCATACATATCGGCTGCGGCGTTGATCTCAGCGCGCGAAAGGCCGCTTTCCTCGATGATCTCGTCCCAACTTGCCGCTTCCACATCCGCCCGCAGCGCTTCAAAACCCTCGGTGTACTGGCCAATAAATTCGTGATCAATCCCCGACGGCCGACCCGCCAGCTCGCGCTCGAAAAGCTCTTTGAGGATGCCCTTGATCGCCGCGATATCTCCATTCACACGCACCGGCAGATACAGATCCGCAAGCGCCTGACCGTGGCCAAGCAGCGCAACCGGCAGTTCCAGCGGGTTCGGGTAATCCTGCGGATTCGGATTCGTCACGTGCATCAGACTCACTTCAGGCAAAGGATTCACCGCGATAATCTTCGCGCCCTGGTCCTTCGCCTTCTGCAGCGACGTAAGCATCCGCGGATGGTTTGTACCCGGATTGTTCCCGAAGATAAAGATCAGCTCTGAGCTCTCCATGTCCTCGAGCGTTGCTGCACCCTTGCCCACACCGAGGGTCTCCACCATCGCCACGCCGGATGACTCGTGACACATATTCGAGCAATCCGGAAGATTGTTCGTCCCCAGCTGGCGCGCGAAGAGTTGTAGCAGAAATGCCGGCTCGTTTGTTGTCTTGCCCGAGGTATAGAAGCTGGCCTGATCAGGAGAATCGAGGCTGTTCAACTCCTCCGCGATCATCGCAAAGGCATCTTGCCACGTGATTGGCTCGTAGTGGGTTGCGTCTTTGTGCCGCACCATCGGAGTCGTGAGCCGGCCCTGTTGGTTGAGCCAATAGTCCGACTGTGCCGCCAGTTCCTCAACCGAATACTGCTTGAAAAACTCCGGTGTGATGCGCTTCCTTGTTGACTCGTCCGATACCGCCTTGGCGCCGTTCTCGCAAAACTCGAAGATCTTCCGGTTCTTGTCGGGACTCGGCCACGCACAGCTCTGGCAATCAAATCCCGTGACGTGGTTGATCTTCAAAAACGCCTCTGGAGCCCGCATCACGCCCATATCGCCAATCCCGTAGAGCATCGTGTTCCAGATCGCCGGAATTCCCGCCGCCTCTTCCGACGCCGACCCCACTCTTACATCGCCGAGGTTCGTCGGATTCTGCGCTTGCAGCGAAATCGCGTCATTTGGATCCAGGAACTCTTTCGTGCCATCATCCCTCACAACCATCTCGAGCACGGTTTCTTTCACGCGATAATGCCCGTCCCGGCACTGTTCATCTCCCTGAATCACGCTGGTGTGATCGAAGATACCCACGGCCTTGCTCCTTTCCTAGCCCCATTGTGAATAGTATGTCCTTTCTAAGGC
>DATAYL010000642.1:0-14438 GCA_036272575.1 Bryobacteraceae bacterium
GAGCAGTTTGCAGGCGCGAGTCCAAATGCTCAAGGAAACGCTTCCAGATCCTGCTTCCGCCGTAACACTCCTCAATCGAAGTTTGGCGGAAAGGTGTCCAGCCGGTAAGTTCATCACTTTCTTTTACGCTCTGCTGAACCCTACAGATGGCACCTTAACCTACAGCAACGCAGGCCATAATTACCCTCTTCTGATCCGCGCCGATGGATCCGTTAAGAAGTTAGCGGGCGGGGGCATCGTGCTCGGCCTGTTTCAGATGGCTCGGTACGAAATGCACCAGGTCACGCTCGAGGCAGGTGATATGTTGGCCCTCTACAGCGACGGAGTTACGGAAGCGGTTGATCCTGCTGGCGAAGAGTTTGGAGAAGATCGGCTCGCTGCTTTTTTCTGGGAGCGTCGATCGGCGAACTGTACGACCTTGGTTTCAGAGCTGGTCGATTATTTGCGCGGCTGGCACGGCAGTAATGCCTTCTCGGATGATTTCACCATTGTCCTGGTGCGTCGGGCGTGAGAAAAACGGGCACGTTCGTTACGATGTGTAATTGCGTAACGTTCTTTGCCTGTTCCTTGCCGCGTGCTTGCTGTCCAATTCCCCGGAAGTGTTGTCCGGCTATTCCGTTCTGACTCATGAGCAGTTGATCGACCTCACCTGGAAAGATCTGCTGCAACCGTTGCTTTTAAAACGGTTCCCAAAAGCAACTCCCGCGGAATTGCAGGAAGCTCATGCGTACGCGTACGGCGGCTGTGCCATCCAGGACCTCGGCTACTATCCTTTCGGCAACGAATTCTTCAGCAACCTGACTCACTACGTTCGCACCGGCGACTTCATCATGAACCTTCTTCGCGACGCACAAAATGTCAACGAATACGCGTTCGCCCTGGGGGCTTTGTCCCATTACGTAGGCGACAACATTGGCCACCACGACGCCATCAATCACGCCACGCCTATCGCGTTTCCGAAACTCAAAAAAAAGTACGGGTCAGTCGTCACCTATGACGAGAATCCGCACGCTCACGTCCGCACAGAGTTTGCCTTTGATATCGGCGAGCTGAGTAAACATCGCCTGGCGCCCGGTGCATATCTTCGATTTATCGGTCTCAAAGTACCCCGGCGTTTACTTGCTCAATCGTTTGAAGAGACCTATTCTCTTCCGTTGCGCGGATTGCTCGGTCCTGGCCGGCAGTCAGTCCGCTCCTATCGGTTCGGTGTGAGGAGTTTTCTTCCGAGGATCGCCTATGCCGAGACCGTCATTCATCGAAAACAGTTTCCACCGGATGATACCGGTGGTCCTTCGCAAGAATTCCTCGATCGCATCGCCCGAGCCGACTTCCAGACCGTGTGGAACCGCTATCGCCGTCAGCCTGGAATCGAGACACATCTGGTCGCTCTGCTGATTCGCATCGTCCCCAAAATCGGAACCCTCTCCGACCTTGCCATCAAGATCCCTACACCGGAGACTCAGGAGCTTTATAAGAAAAGCATAAACAGCACCGTCGACCTGTATGGAGGCTTGCTCAAGCGGTTTGAAGACAATCCTCAAGGAGTAGTGCCCATCCCCAATCGCGATTTAGATACTGGCGAAAAGAACAGGCCCGGCGCATACGCTTTAACGGATCAGACGTATGCGGCCCTCCTGCATAAGATTACCAATGGCGCGCAGCCGTCCGTTACATCGGATCTGAAGCAGGACATCCTGAATTTTTATAGCGACCCAAACGCTCCCATCACTACGAAGAAGAACCGTAAGGAGTGGGGGCGAGTCCAGAAAGATCTCGCCACGTTGCGAGACATGGACGGCGCCCCTCGAGCGTCACGCTGAAATAGCAGTCTATTGAGGACTCTGCGGAGGCGCTGACGATGGCGGCATCGCCGGTGGAACGCCCTGCGGTCCAGCTTGAGAGGGCGGTACGCCTATTTTCTTTCCAATCACCTCTCCCGATATCACCAACTCCACTCGCCGGTTCAGCTTGCGGCCCGCGGCCGAATCGTTTGAAGCAACTGGATAATTCTCGCCATAACCCATTGCCGTCATCGCGTTCGTATTAATTCCTTGCTGCATCAGGAAATCGCGCACCGCATTCGCACGCTGTTCGGAGAGCTTCTGGTTTAGTTCCATGGTTCCCGTGCTATCGGTGTATCCTTCCACCTGGAGATTCAATCCGGGGTGCGACAAAACAATGCCGCTGATACGAGCCAGAGCAAGCTGAGCGGGCACCTTGAGGGTGTACTTTCCGGTGTCAAATAAAACGTCTTGCATATTCACCACCAAACCCCGCGGCGTTTCGGTGGTTGGCAGCACCGCGTTGAACTGCTGGAGCAACTGTTCGCGAAGCTGTTCTTTCTCGGCCTCCGCCTGCTGACGAAGCCGGTCGGCTTCCGCCGCCGCTTGCTGTGATTTCGCTGCATCGGCTGCAGATTGCTGCCGTGCGAGATCGGCTTGCTGTCGCGCCAGGTCTGCTGCCGCACGCTGTTGCGCCTCTAGCTGCGCCTGCTGGCGAGCCTCCTCCGCCCGCTGCGCGGAGGCAGCCGCTTTCTGCTGCTCTGCCAACTGCCGTGCTGCCGCTTCCTTCCGTTCGTTATCGAGCGCCAGCTGCTGTTGTTTGCGTAACGAGATGGTGCGTGCGTCCTCCGCCTTCTGAACCGCTTCGCGCGAAGTCATTATCGTCGGTCTCCACTGTTTACGATCCCGATACTCCTGCGCCTGCTGCCAAAGCTTCTCGGCCTGCTGATAAGTATCGGTGGCAAACTGGTCGGCTTTTGCATACTGCGCGATCTGCACCGCATTCTGCGCCTCGTATAGTTGAAGCGGACTCTTCTTACTTGAATTCAGATCGACCGGCTTCAGTTGTGATTCGGGAACGTGGTAAGTGTATTGCCCGCGTGGCAGCAGTTCGAACTTGGCATCTACCGTCTGCCATTTGCCCCTTGTGTCATCCCGGATGACGTTCTGCATCACGACGACGTCGCTTGGCTGATGCACATTGAAATAGGGCTCTGCCGTAATGATCAAACCGAACGCCTGCAGCTGAGTCGTCACTTGGCCGCTCCAATTGCCATTGGAATCCACTTCAACTTCGCCCAGGTTATAGGGCCGACCGTCGGGCGTGATAGCCCAAAGGACATAAGTCAAATAGAGCGGCCCGAAGGTGCGAGCTGCCGGCAGGCCCTTCACCTCTACTTTCACCTGCATGTAACCAAGTTGACTCCGCACGTTGGCCGAGCCCTTCGCCTTGGACGCTAACGACGTGCCCTCGAAATTTACTTTAGTCCACCCACTTCGATCGCGATAAGTGACCGCCGCAATCGACCGCGAAACCACTTCGACCCTGAAGATTGGGTTATTTTGCGTGTTCGACTGCGACGACGGTTGGGCCATGCCCTGCATCGGGCTACGTTCTTGGGCCCATATCAGCGCTGGGACTATGCCCAGCAGGGCAAGTTTTTGCAACATCATAGGCCGTTGTCCCTGCAATAAAGATTCCATTCACTAAGTTGCTCCAATATCAAGCTCGACCTGAACTCCAAGCAGTCGACATTAGGTACTTCTTACAGGTTGCCCCTTCCAAACGCTACCTTATCCCGTTTGGCGAATACTGATTCTGAAAGCTTCCCCGCTAAGATCAAGAGGTGAACCCCCCGCAGGCCGGTGCTGTCGAAGCGCCTCCGACGAGGCGAGCGGCGTCGCCCTTGCTACCCATCTTCTTGATTGTGATCGTGGACGTACTTGGCTTCACGATCATTCTCCCGCTGCTGCCGTTTTACTCTGAACGCCTTGGCGCCTCGCCTACTGTGGTCGGGCTGATTGTGGCGATTTACGCCGCCTGTCAGTTGATCGCCGGACCAATCCTGGGCCAGATCTCCGATCGAATTGGGCGGCGTCCGGTATTACTTCTTAGCCAGGCGGGAACCTTCGCCGGCTTCTTGATCCTGGCCTTCTCCACCCAGATCTGGATGGTTTTTCTGTCCCGCGCCATCGACGGCGCGACCGCGGGCAATCTCAGCATCGCGCAGGCTTACATCAGTGACGTGACGAAGCCGGAGAACAGGGCGAAGGCCTTTGCGATTATTGGCGTTGCCTTCGGCTTCGGCTTCCTGGTTGGCCCTGCCATTTCAGGCTTCCTCGCTCATTATGGGTATCATGCGCCCATCTTTGTCGCGGCCGGCTTGTCCCTGCTGAGTATCTTCTGCACCTTTTTCCTCTTACCGAGACAGGAGGTGCACCATCAAAAATCCGATGATGAAGAAACAGGACCGGGCGGCAAACGTTTGTCACTGATCTCCTGGGGCGAATACCGAAAATACTTTCGCAATCCGGCACTGGCCCGTTTGCTCTTTCAGTGGCTGCTCTTTTCTTTATCGTTCTCGACGTTCATCTCCGGTTTCGCGCTGTTCGCCGAGCGCCGTTATTTCTGGAACGGACATCCGGTCGGCGTGCGTGAGGTCGGCTATATTTTCGCGTTTAACGGATTTATCGGCATCATCATGCAGGGCGGTGTCGTCGGCCGCCTCGTGAAGGTAATGGGCGAAAGACGTGTCATTCAGATCGGCTTCTTTGCTTCCATGCTCGGTTACGCTTTGGTCGGCTTTACCCAGACCGTGCCGCAATTACTGTGGGTTCTCGGTCTCTCCTCGATTGGAGCGGCTGGGTTACGTCCTGCTCTGACCAGTCAAGTTACACAAAGCGCCGGGCGCCGCGAGCAAGGCGTCATTCTTGGCCTCACGCAGTCACTCACCTCAATCGCGCAAATTACCGCTCCAGTAATCGCCGGAGTGCTGATTAACCGCATGCTGCTCGCGCCCTGGGCCGTCTGGGCAGGCCTTTTGTCGGGCCTGGCGCTCTTTTTTGCTCCCCGATTACCGGTGCGCGGCGATCCGGCGGCCGTGTGACCCAGCTCGCACCCTCGCGCGTGCGGCTGCGGACTTCTGAGTGGATGCTGCTCGGCTTTTTCGCCTACATTGCACTACTGATTCCCCTCTTTCCGGATCGTCCCAATCTTGGTTTCGCACCCTTGCAACGATTAGTTTTCGTCGCACTCCTTTTGGCTGGCCTGGCACTCGCCGAGACTGGCCGTTACGCCCTCTCGATCGGCATGATTCGCGACTGGGCGCCAATGGCGCTCATCCTCATCGCCTTCCGCGAGATGGAGTTGTTCGTGCCGGTGCACTACAACGCTCGATACCAAGCGGCCTGGATTCGATGGGATCAGGTTGTGCTTGGTCATTGGGGCCTGGCGCAGGCAGTCGAAAGCCTTGGACCAGTGATTCCCTGCTATCTGGAGCTTTGTTATCTGCTCGTCTACGGTGTCGGCACTTTCTGCGTCCTGATGCTCTGGCTCGAGAACGGGCGCAGAGGTGTCGATCGCTTCTACGTCATCCTGCTTACCGGGACTCTGGTGGCTTACGCTTTGTTTCCATACTTTCCTTCCGAACCGCCACGGCTAGCCTTCCCCAATGTCTGTCCGCCGCATGCGTATAACATATTCCGCAAGCTGAACCTCTATCTGTTGGCCAAAGCCAGCATTCACTCCGGCGTCTTTCCAAGCGCCCATGTCTCGTCGGCGTTTGCCGCCGCATGGGCCATGTTTCTCGTCTTACCCAAGCGTAAAATGATTGCCTGGCTGCTGCTCTTCTATGCATGCAGCGTGGCTTTGGCTACGGTATACGGCCGTTATCACTACACTGCCGATGCTGTCGCAGGTTTTGCCGTGAGTCTCTTGGCCGGCGCGCTTTGTCTCGTGCTAAGAAGACAACCAGCGCTTGTGGCGGCAACTAGCGAAGTTAGCGGATGATCGTCTTAACTCCGCTTTTTACTCGCAATTCCTCGCCCGACTTGACCGTCTTCCAATTGGTATTGTCAGGTGATTCTTGCTGCTCGAACTGGATCTTCGAATCGCCGGTAAATGTGTTGATGGTTTTATAGAAGGTTGTCTTCCCGCCTTGATTCCAATTGCTAGAAAAAATCCAGCGATTGCCTGAAATCTCGAGACCACCTTTGCCTCCAGCCCGGCCGTCGGGCAGTATAGATTGCGTTGAAAAGAGACCGGCACTAGCACCCGGGATAATCACCAGCAACTCGCTCACTGCTCCGTTGACACTCTGCTGACACGAGAAGTATTTACCGATTAGAGCGCATTGGTTCAGTAAATCCTGCACTTTGTCGGTGCCTTGCTTGATCTGCCAGCGACCGTTATAGGCCCACAACGGAGCATAGCGAGCCGCTTCAGCGTCCTCCGCGGCAGGCGGCGCAGCTCGCAGTTCCGCCACACCCATCAACAGTCCAAAAGTAACGAAGAGTCCAAAAGCACTGGCGCTGCGTTTTCGGTTCAACATGCAATTCCGTTACTATCATCGCCCGGCATGCATGTTATCGTTCAATTTCAGCGTTAATCTTTCTCTGTTCATGGCAACTGCGGCGGCGACCGAATTCACTGTTGAAACACAAGTCGCCCACTTTCCGTCTCTTACGCTCGATTGCGGTGTCACTCTATCCGAGGTGGACGTTGCCTTTGAAACTTATGGTGCGCTGAACGCCGCTCGTGACAACGCCATCCTCGTGTTACACGCATTCTCGGGCGATGCGCACGCGGCGGGAATCAGTAAAGACACCGGTCAACCTGGCTGGTGGTCAAACATGATCGGCCCGGGCCTCGCTTTTGACACCAACCGTTACTTCGTGATCTCGTCGAACGTTTTGGGCGGCTGTCGCGGCACCACCGGGCCTATTTCTATCGATCCCAAAACCGGCAAGCCGTATGGCATGCAGTTTCCCGGCATCACCATCGGCGATATGGTGCGCTTGCAGAAACTCCTCGTCGAACACTTGGGCATCGACCGGTTGCTGGCCGTAGCCGGTGGATCGATGGGCGGCATGCAAGTGCTCGAGTGGACTGTTGCATATCCGGATTCTGTTGCGGCAGCCATTCCCATTGCCACCACCGCCCGTCACAGCGCCCAACAAATCGCTTTCAATGAAGTGGGCCGCCAAGCCGTGATGGCCGATCCCGATTGGAATGAGGGCGACTACTACGATGGGCGTCCTCCCGGCCGTGGGCTGGCAGTCGCCCGCATGGTCGGCCACATCACCTACATGAGCGACGCGTCCATGCGTCAGAAATTTGGACGGCGGCTGCGTGATAGAACTGCGTTCGGGTTCGACTTCACAGCAGATTTCGAAGTAGAAAGCTATCTCCGTTATCGCGGCAGCCAGTTCGTCAATCGTTTCGATGCAAATTCGTATCTCTACATAACAAAAGCGATGGATTACTTCGATCTCGCCTCGGGCGCGCCTTCCCTAGCGTCCGCTTTTGATCGAACCAGGTCGCGCTTTCTGGTGCTCAGCTTCACATCGGATTGGCTCTACCCCACTTACCAGTCCCTCGAAACAGTGAGCGCCCTGCGGAGCCGTAACATCGACGTGGCGTTCTGCGAATTGAATTCAAATTACGGACACGACGCTTTTTTGCTCGAAACCCGCGAGCAGAGCGAAATGATCACGGGCTTTCTTTCCAATGTCAGCCGTGATCTCGCGAAACCTGCGTCCCGGCCCGCGGCGCTCGGCACGGCGCAAGTCAATACGGCCATCAGCACCCGGCCTGACTACGCCATGATCGCTGCGCTGGTCGAACCGGGTTCGCGTATCCTCGACCTCGGCTGCGGCGAGGGCGAATTGCTGGCGGCTCTGCAACAAGGGAAGCACGTCGAGGCGCGCGGCGTTGAAATTGATCCTAATAAGGTCCGGCGTGCCATTGCTCGTGGCGTGTCTGCCTATCAAAGCGATATTGACCACGGCTTGACCGACTATCCGGACAAAGCGTTCGACTTCGTCATTCTCAGCCAAACATTGCAGGAAACCCGCTATCCGCTGACTGTGTTACGCGAAATGCTGCGCGTTGGCAAACATGGCATTGTGGCGTTCCCAAATTTCGGGCATTGGACAACCCGGATATCTCATCTGACTAGTGGACGCGCTCCCCGTACACAGCTCTTTCCGCATGAGTGGCACGAATCCCCGAACCTGCATTTCCTGACCATCGACGATTTCATTCTGCTGTGCCGCTCGCAGGCTTGGACGATTGAACGGCAGATCTTCTTGAGCGGTACCCGGCAAGTACGCCGCCTCGCCAATCTAATGGCCGAAACGGCGGTCTTCTCTCTTCGAGCTGGCGCCTAGGCGCTCCGTATACTTGAAGCGAGGACTGCTCTTCCATTGCCTTCTCCCGTCGATGAAGTAGTTGCAAAAAGCCAAGACCGCTACCTTGAGGAGTTGCTCGAGTTCCTGCGTATCCCGAGCATCAGCACTCTTCCCGAGCACAAGGCTGATGTCGCAAGAGCCGCGAAGTTTGTCGCTTCTTCGCTCGAGCGTGCCGGACTTGAACATGTAGAGATCATCGCGACCGAAAAGCATCCGCTGGTGTACGCCGATTGGTTGCATGCGTCTGGAAAACCCACTGTTCTTTGCTACGGCCATTACGATGTGCAGCCGCCTGATCCACTGGAACTCTGGCAAACTCCACCATTCGAACCCAGCCTGCGTGACGGCAACATTTACGCGCGCGGTTCCTGCGACGACAAAGGGCAGATGTACATGCATGTGAAAGCGGTTGAAGCGTTGCGCGCCGTTTCGGGCGGAACGCTTCCCGTGAATGTGAAATTTCTCGTTGAAGGGGAAGAAGAGGTCGGCGGGGAGTCGATCTCGAAATACGTTCCTGCCCATAAAGAAAAACTCAAAGCCGATGTGGCGTTGGTTTCCGATACGGAGTTGTTTGCAGATGGCATTCCCACTCTTTGCGTTGGGCTACGCGGCCTGATGTATCTGGAGATCGAAGCCCGCGGTCCGGCGCGCGATCTTCATTCCGGCATGTACGGCGGGGCTGCACCGAACGCGGTTTACGGCTTAGTTGAACTACTGGCGAAAGCCAAAGGCGGCGATGGTCACCTGCAGATTCCTGGCATTTATGACGACGTAGCTGAACCTGCTGTCGCCGAGACGCAAAGCTGGAGCCGTTTGCCATTCTCCGAAACCGAGTTTCTCAAGAACGAAGTCGGCTCGACTCAACTCACCGGAGAGCCGGAACAAACTGTGCTGGCTCGCATTTGGGCTCGCCCGACCTTTGAAGTTCACGGCATCGCGGGCGGCTTCACCGGCACCGGCGGCAAAACAGTGATTCCGGCCACGGCCATCGCCAAAGTCAGTCTCCGTTTGGTGCCAAATCAGCAGCCTGAGCGCGTCCTTCGGTCGGTCAGGCAGTGGGTAAAAGAGAATACGCCCAAGGGAATCCAAACCGAAGTGCGAGTGCTGAGCGCCGGACCACCCATCTCGGTAAACCCCGATCACCCGGCCATCCATATTGCGGCGAAAGCGTTCGAACAGATGCTGGGCAAACCCACAGTCTTCATCCGCAGCGGCGGCTCGATTCCGATTGTTGGCGAACTTGCCAAACATTTGGGCATCCCCACCGTTCTTATGGGATTCGGTCTGCCGGATGACGGATTGCACTCGCCTAACGAGAAATACCGCCTCAGTAACTACTACGACGGCATCCGAACAATCGCTCGCTTCCTTGAAGCCTATGGCGAATCGCATGCTAGGATCGGAGTTTAATGCTGCCTGACCTCGTACTCGCGCTACGCCTCCAGGCTCTGGACCGCAAAATCGCGGGGCTCGAGAACGAGATCGCGACTCTTCCTAAACACATCGCCGAAATCGAAAAGAAGCTGGAAGCGCACTCACGGCGTCTCGAAGCAGATCGCGCCGCCCTGGCCGCTAACCAGCGCGATCGCAAGAAATTCGAAGGCGAGATTCAGGTACACGATCAAAAAATCTCCAAGTTGAAAGATCAAATGCTCGGAGCGAAAACCAACGAGCAGTACAAAGCCTTTCAGAATGAAATCGCTTATGCCGAAGGCGAGGTCCGCAAAGCCGAGGACAAGATCCTCGACTGGATGGAGCAATCGGAGCCGCTAGAGAAGAACGTGAAAGCGGCCGAAGTGGCGCACAAAGAGGAGCAGCAACAGGTCGAGCGGGAAAAGACGAACGCGCGGGAGCGTACTGCGATCGACCAGAAGGAACTCGCTGCGCAACAGGCCGATCGCAAGCTCGTGGCGGCTGAAATGACACCGGCTGTTTATACCGAGTACGAGCGCATCCGAAAAAAAACAAAGAATACGCCGATAGCCGACGCAACCGACGGTCGCTGCAGCGCGTGCCGGATATCTCTGCGCCCGCAGTTTTTCCAAGACCTGCGCCGCGGCGACCGCATCATGTTCTGCGAGAGCTGCAGCCGTATTTTGACCTACAATCCGGTCATCGACGTCGAAAGCGACGTGTCCGCGTCCCGCCAAACTGCGTAATTTCGAGCTTTTTTGGAGTTTTTCCCGTCTATAAAAAAGAGAGCCCTCCGCCCAACACTTTATACGACAAAGTAACCATCGAGGCGCCGCACGGCAGTTTGATATGCTCTCGACTTCTGGAGGTACAGGTATGAAGGTTTTTGAGAGCGCAGACGTCCGGAATGTAGCTCTCATCGGGCACGGGCATTGCGGCAAAACGTCGCTAGCCTCCGCCATGTTGTACGCCGGCGGAGCTACCGAGCGACTTGGTCGTCCCGATGACGGAACCGCGCTCACCGATTTTGACGAGGAAGAGATCGCCCGGAAGCTGAGCATCAGCTCGGCCGTTGTCGCGCTTCCCTGGCAAAAAGCGAAGATCAACATCATCGATACGCCCGGGTACAACATCTTTTTAAGTGAAACGCGCGCGACGCTGGTAGCCGCCGATGCAGCGCTTATCGCTCTTGATGGCGTGGCAGGCGTCGAAGTATCGACCGAAAAAGTCTGGCAATTCGCCGATGAGTTCCACCTTCCGGCAGGCTTTGTCATCAACAAACTGGACCGCGAGCGCTCCTCGTTCGAGCGCGTACTGAATGACATTCATGAAAGGTTTGGCCGCACGGCGATACCGGTTCAGATTCCTGTTGGTTCGGAGAAAACTTTCAGCGGAATCATCGATGTGATCCGCATGCAATGCGTTTCTTACCAGGCGAACGGCGACGGGAAAGGCACGGTTGGCGAGATTCCGGCTGCCGAGCAGGAAGTCGCTAGCGCCGCGCACGAGGCTCTCGTTGAAATGGTCGCCGAGGGTAACGACGAGTTGATGGAAGAGTTCTTCGCCACCGGTACGCTGCCAGTGGAACATATCCTCAGCGGTCTTCAGGAGGCGGTTCGCACGCGGCGCCTGTTCCCGGTTCTCGCCGCGGCTGCCTCGCAAGGCATTGGCGCGGATCTGTTGCTGAATTTTATCGCCGAAGTCTTTCCGCCGCCGCTCGAAAGCCTGAATACAGCTGTTTCGCGGAACGGCGGGAGCGCCCCCCGTGCGGTCTCGGCCAACGAGCCGCTTTCTCTGTTTATCTTTAAGACGGCAGCCGACCCGTTTGCCGGCCGCTTGTCTTACTTCAAAGTGATGTCCGGCGCACTGCAGGACGACGCACACCTGGTAAACCAGCGGTCCACCGTGAACGAGCGCCTTGCCCACATTGCGGCCCCTTTCGGGAAGACCATGCAGGCCGTGCCGCGCTTAAATGCAGGTGACATCGGCGTAGTGGCCAAACTAAAAGACACTCTCACCAGTGATACGCTCTGCGAAAAAGCGAACTGCACACTCTTCCATGGCATCACTATTCCCGAACCGTCCATCGCCTATGCCATCTCGGCGAAGACGCGCAACGACGAAGACCGTCTGAGTACCGCGCTCGCCAAAATTCTCGAAGAAGATCGTGCCTTGCGTTTCTACCGGGATACTCAGACCAAAGAGTTTCTGCTCGCTGGCAATGGCCAGCAACATCTCGAAATTGTCGTTAGCCGGCTGAAGCGCCGCTATAACGTTGAGGTCGAGCTCCACTCCCCCAAAATCCCTTATCGCGAAACGGTGCGCGGAATTGCCAGCGTACAAGGACGTCACAAAAAGCAAACCGGCGGTCACGGACAGTTTGGCGACTGTTGGATCAAGATCGAACCTCTGGAACGCGGAGAGAAATTTCAGTTCGTAAACGATATCTTCGGGGGCGCCATTCCAAAGCAGTATGTGCCGGCAGTCGAGAAGGGCATTTTGGAGGCGGCCGAACGCGGCCTAATGGCCGGTTTTCCGGTCACAGATTTCCGGGTCACGCTTTACGACGGTTCCTATCATGACGTTGACTCATCCGAGATGGCGTTTAAACTAGCAGGCCGCAAAGCCTTTCGCGCCGCCATGCAGCAGGCCAAACCAGCGCTGCTAGAACCGATCATGAAAGTGGAGGTGGAAACGCCGGTCGATTTTGCCGGCGACCTGATGAGCGACTTCAACAGCCGGCGCGGGCGCGTGGGTGGCATGGATATTACCAATGGACATCAGAAGATTCATGCCCTGGTGCCGATGTCGGAGATGTTGAATTATCAGAATGACTTGATCTCGAAGACGCAGGGTCGCGCTTCGTTCCATATGGAGTTCGATCATTATGACTATGTACCTCCTCAACAGGCCGAGAAGATCATAGCTGGCGCCAAAGCGCATATGCATTTTGAGGATGAGGAATAACGGCGCTATCGCGTACCCGCCGTCCAATCGCCGCGGTGATGACTCTGTTATTCGGCGAATACGCGTTCAAACAGGCGATGCATCTTGCCTTGTAAGGCGAGCAGATCCGCTTCAAGAGTTTCGGCTTCGGCTGGCTTAGCCGTCCATCTGCCGAGCAGGGAGGCAATGGTTTCACGCTGCTCAGGTATCGCCGGCAGCTTACCCTCAGCATGTCCGGTGACCAGGCGAATGGCGTGATCGAGAGCGCGGAAATGAGTCGACGCCGCGAGTAGAAACTCCGCATCGGCGCGCTCCAGGTGGCCCATCTTTTCGACGACGTCGATGCGTTCCGGAGTATTCAGACTCTTGAAGAACATGCCGGCTCCGCGCAACCGCAGAAACATCAGAATGAAATCAGCATCGTAGTAGCCGCCGTATTCGGCTTTCAACGGGGCGCTCGCTCCCTGCTCTTTCTGGAGCCGGAGGCGCATTTGGCGAAGATCGTGTTTGGAACGCCCGCTTTGGCCATAGCGCCGCCAATCGACCTGCTGCAACTCGGCCAGAAACCTGGTAGCACGATCGGTGTCGCCTGCGACAGCGCGCGCTTTCATGTAGGCGATGCCCTCCCAAGCTTCCGCTTTGCCGGAAAAGTAGTCCACGTACTTGGACTCGGTTTGCACGAGCATGCCTTCCCGGCCATTCGGCCGAAGGCGCGTGTCGATCGAAAGCGTAGGTCCGTCGCCGTCGTAGGTCGAAAGCACATCGAGCAGACGCTCGACTACGCGCGTCCAGAAACGATGCCGGCGCGACTCTTCATCAGGAATAATGAAAAGCAGATCGGCGTCGGAGCGAACGTCGAACTCGCGCATGCCGAGCCGCCCGAGGGCGACGACCATGATTTCAGATTGCGGCTCCTCGAAAGGCTTTTCGGGAGTGGCATGATTGCGCGCATAGGTCAAGCTCATGTCGAGCGCGACGCGATAGGCGCGGGCAATCACAAATTCCGCCAGAGCCGAAGTCTGGTCGAGCGTGCGGAAGATCGGCTCAGGTAAGCAGACACCGGCGCACTGAATGCGAAACATCTCGGAACGAAAGAGATTCTGTAAACCGGCTACGTCATTCAAGGGAGGCGCCAGCCCTTCAAATGCGTAGCGGCGCCCGGGATCAGCAATGGCCGCCTGCAAGGACAGGAGAAGTTCGGGCTGCCGTTTGAGCTGCGCCGCCAACAGCGGAGCGGATTCGAATATCTGGGTGACCCAACTGCGCAGCTTCGAGTTGGCCGCCATCAATTTTCTTTCCGCGCCGCATTCGGGCAGAGCTTCAATGAAATCCGCCAAGCTGGCGCCGGACGCCGCCTGCGGTTGCGCCCGAAATGGGGGAATGGACGTTTCCTCGTGCTCCGGGGCGACCGCCGAATACGAGTAGTAGAGCGGCCTTTGCGCATGTACAATCCGCTCGTAAACTGTCTGTACGTCTTCCAAATGCTGGTTTAGCTCGCGCAGTAGCAAGGCAGATTGGTCGGCAGCTGTCGTATTGTCTTCAGAGCGCAAAATCCGATTGGCCACGAACTGCAGTTCCAACGGATTAGTGGGAAGAGCATGGGTTTGCCGATCGTCTTCGAACTGCAGGGCGTGTTCCGCCCTGCGCAAAAACTGATAGGCCCCTGCCAGACGTTCGGCCTCCGTAGCAGAGAGTAGATGATGCTCCTCGAGACGCCTGATCGCCAGGAGTGTTCCGCGATGCCGCACGCTGCTTTCGCGCGCGCCGTGCAGCCGCTGCAGGCATTGCACGAGAAACTCGATATCGCGTATGCCGCCTGGCGTCAGCTTCACATCGATGATTGCAGGCCGCGTCCTTTTGCGGGCTATCTTCTCGCCGATGCGCTCG
>DATAYL010000643.1:0-3385 GCA_036272575.1 Bryobacteraceae bacterium
GAAAACTGTACCGCCACCATGTCCGTACAATAAAACGCGATCATTGTTGCATCCGTTGGGGATACACCAGAGCGCCCGCACTGCGCCCACACTTACTTCAGCATATGTGACGTCCTCAGGCTCACAAGAAGCAAGATGGAAGCCCTCAAGGATGTCTCGCATTATTGTTAAATCAGAGTTTGATAGTACTCGGGCCATTGTTGCTGCAAAAAACTCGGCCATTTCTTTATTTTGCTTGCTTGTCATAAAGTTCTAACCCCTATTGATGCGTGTAAAGTTCTGCGAGGAACTCCTGAAAGCTACCTCTAGAGACCACGTCGGACGCCTTGTTCATGATGTCCGCTCCTCTCCTCGGCGTGAATGTGACACCGTGTGACCCATTGTGAACGTCAGCATCCGCGCTTAACCGCGGAACATGGGGGCTCCCAAAGGAGCACCTGTCGTGCCCCCATCAACCATCAGTTCAACCGCGTTAACGTACGAGGAGTCATCCGAGGCAAGGAAAAGCACGGCTTTGGCAATTTCTTGCGGCTCACCCCAGCGGCCCAGTGGAACCCCAGAGGAGACGGCCTTGGCCAGCTTCGCGGACTCCTCTGCTGAGGCAGAGGCGCCCGCTCCTCGCTTCCAAATGGGAGTCTTTGTCGGGCCTGGTGCGACGACGTTCACGCGGATGTTGCGCGGTGCAAGGTCGGCGGCGATGGTACGCGCCATCGAAACAAGGCCGCCCTTCGTGGCCGCATATGCCGAGGTTCCAGGTTGGCCTAAATAGTTGTGCACCGATCCATTGAAGATGATGCTGCCGTTGTCATTCAGCAGAGGAGCCGCTGAATTCACGATAAAGAAAGCCGCATTCAGGTTTGTATGAATGATGTTCTCGAAGGTGGCTTCGTCGGTTGAGCCGGTGGGAGTCGGGCCCGAGATCCCGGCATTCGCAAATACGATGTCAAGTTTGCTGAAATCTTTGGCTAGGGCTGCAAAGAGCTGCCTGCGGTCTTCCGCAATAGTAATGTCGGCGCGGTAGCCACGCGCGCCCGACCCGAGTTCGGCGATGGCCTCGTCCAAGGTCTTCTGGTCACGACCGGTGATCGCGACCTGCGCGCCTTCAGCATTGAAAAGTCGGGCTGTGGCGAGACCGATTCCACTGTTACCGCCTGTAATAAGAGCCTTCTTGCCTGTGAGCTTCATAATGCCTCCTTGTTGTATTCCCGTCATCAGATATGACTGCCGTCATACATGCGATATATGACCATGCATGCGTGATGCACAGTGCTGCTGTGCTATTAGGCTCTAGAACGCGACTGATTTCTCCGGATGAGGAACGTCGGTGTGCTCAATCTTGTGAGTTTCCCGCAATATCTCTGCGGCCCGTTCGCCGATGATCACGCACGGCGCCATGGTGTTTCGATCTGTAATGCGGGGCATGGTTGATCCATCGGCAATTCGAAGATTGTCAACGCCGTAAACCTTCAATCTGCCGTCTACAACCGACATTTCGTCTCGACCCATCTTGGCCGTGCATGTCTCGTGCCAATAGGTCGTCGCCGCATCGCGAACAAAACTCTCAAGTTCACGACCTTTGAGGTCACCCGGCATGACCCCACGCTTGACGAAGGGACGAAGCGCGACAGAATTTGCGACTTCGCGCACTCGTTCCACACACGCTATTGCGGCCGTTAAGTCGGCCGGGTCGGACAGGATACTCGCTTCGATCCGAACCGGGTCAAGGGGATTGGGCCCTGTAAGAGAGACACGGCCACGGCTTTTCGGGTGTGAGAGACCAGCTGCAAAACTCCAACCTGCTTCTGGCAAACCAAATTTGGCAATTGTCTCGGGACTGCCTATTGGAACCCCAATCGAACAGGCGAAAAAGTCCGGACCTTGTGAGCCCTTGCCGCTGCTCCAGCACAGGACGGACTCACTTATACGATTTGGCGGCGGCAACGGCGTCGGAAATTCCCAAATGCACCAAATGGCAGGGTGGTCCTGAAAGTTCTGACCTACACCCGGCAGGTGCTGAATCACGGGAATTCCAAGCCTTGCTAACTCGGTCTGGTGGCCGATCCCGGATTGCATCAGGACCTTCGGTGTATTGATTGCGCCGAGCGAAAGGACGACTTCCAAACCCGCACGAATCTGTTTGGTCTTTCCTCCGTGATAAATTTCCACGCCAGTGGCTCGCTTTCCCTCGAAGGTCACCCGAGTGACGAGCGCGTCACTGAGGACTGTCAGGTTGGCCCGATCCATGTAGGGAAAGACATACGACCGGAACACCGACTGTCGCTTGCCATTTCGGACGCGAAGGTCCTGAATGGAAGCGCCGCCATCAGCTTCCATCATGCGGCCATTCGAATTCTCAAACGTTGGAATTCCAACGGAACGTGCTCCTTCAACGGCGGCAGGAGCGAGCGGATCAGGATTGTCGGAAGGTGCAACAAAGACGGGTCCACCTGTTCCGCGATATTTGGGATCGGGCGCACCATGCCAGTCCTCAATGCGGCGATAGATTTGCAGAACCGATTCATAGTTCCATGCGGGGTCGCCAGCCGCCCAAGCGAAGAAATCCCAGTCGCTCTTATGTCCGCGAGCCCATATCATCACGTTGACGCTTGAGCCTCCGCCGAGAACCTTCCCCATCGACAAAGGGATCGATCTGCCATTGAGCTGCGGATTTGGTTGCGCTTGAAAACTCCAGTCTCGTTCGCTCCCAAGATTCAGAGGCCACTGATTCGCCTCCGTCACAGGCGGCAAGTCGTCATCGCCGCCTGCCTCAAGTAGGAGAACGTTCACTTCGGGGTTCTCCGCGAGCCTGCGCGCCACCACAGAACCCGAACTGCCGGATCCGCAAACAATAAAGTCGTACTGTGATTTCACTTCTGAAGTTAGCCTTGCCTGGTTACTTTGCACTCGCTCTAGAAACGCTGCTGACATCTTGTCTCCTTAGACATTCGCGCTTTGATACTTGTCTCATTCAGAGGATAGGGAACGGCCAAAACAACTGCTCGCAAAAAGGAATCATTCTTGCAAAATGAGAGGGAAACTTTGTCTCGGGCTGCCATCGATGGAAGGCATCCTGTTTGCGAAGTCATTGCTCTCTTCAGAAAGCTGTATCCCAATATCGAGGTTCAACTCTTTGAACATGGCGCTCGCCGATTGGAAGAACTACTCCTCGCAGGTGACATCGAGTTAGCTGCATCGCTCTTACCCGTGAATCCGGAGTTTGAGTCAGACTCCATAGCGCAGCAACCCTTGAAACTGTTGACATCTGCCACATCTCCTGGCAAGAAGGAATACGCTAGGAATCCGATCTAGTGATATTTCTCGCTACTGCGCTATCGGTTAGCTGGCTCGGCCTTCCCGAGAAGCGGTCGCGAATCAAAAGACTGTT
>DATAYL010000644.1:0-6890 GCA_036272575.1 Bryobacteraceae bacterium
TCGACCACATACTGGTAAGGCGACCGGCCGGTAGATTCTTTGAACAGCCTGGAAAAGTGATAGGGACTGATGCAGACCGCCTGAGCAATCGCGGAAACAGTCAAGTCAGCATCAAGCTGATCTTGAATATATTCAACAGCACGCATCAGCTTTTCGCGCGGCAACCCACCATACTGTCTTTTCGGCTCGAGCACTGCCGCGCCATATTTGCGTAGGAGGTGGATGGTGAGCGCTGTTGATAATGTCTCCCCGTACATCCGGTCAATACCGTCGCCGCTCTGGATTCCGGCCCGCAGTGCCATGCCAATGTGGTGAAGAGTAGGATCGGTACTTCGTCGCTGCTCAACTAGTTCGATACGGTTTGCATCCAGCTCCAGCCTCTCAGCAACGCGGCTCACGAAAATAGGGTCCAGAGCTAGAAAAAGAACATTCGCAAACAGGCCCCTCTCAACTTTGAGCCGGCCAGAAAAAGGCTGATGGCTCGGGAAGAGGGAAATCGCACCTCTTCCCTTGAAGAAGGGCCGAAACCGCCCCTCTTTCTTGAATTCCCAGGTAGTGGAATGGCCAATATTGATAACGACCACATGCCTATGCTTGTACGTTACATCAGTCAGTTCACAGTTGGGTATATTTCGCTGTTCCAGCAGGATATCGTTCCATCTTGTGCCAACGCTCGAGAGAACGACCCGGGAAGAGGCATTGCCGGGCATGAATTCTTCGTTTGTGTGCCAGAGAGGATTACTGTGCGGGCGTGTCATTGTAAGTCTCAGCTTATCGATGAACTCAACAGATCAATATTAGCATCAAAGTTCAGGCAGCAGGCGGTTTTTTGTCCGAGCTGTCGCAATCGTTGTCCTAGCTGAGCAGCTCCTACTTTCCCCACCAGACCCTAGCAGATTGTTGAAAAACCGGTGAGAGCTGTGTATCCGTCAGAGCAACCCACCTGGCGGACGGGGGCGTGCTTTTGATGCACTGTCGGCATGATGGAAATCCGAGAGGTTAGCGTTCGGAAGCGGCGAAGCCGCCAAGAGATCGAACGCCTGGTGGCGGAATTCGAAACTCCTGGGCTGCGACGGGGTGAATTTTGTCAGAAGCATAATTTGCGATACACAGCCTTTGCCCTAGCACTGTAAGGTCCGCCGCCCATGTTGCTCTGACGCTTAAGTAGCGCCGTTCGCAATTGCGGATAGTAGAAACCTAGAAAAGCGAGGTTAACGAGCGTGCCCAGAACCATTATGCTCACCAGCATCCCTGTGAGCTTTTGCTCAAACACAACGGCCATAGTTCCGGCGATTGCGTTCTCGCTCGCTACATATTCGGCAGCGCGTACGGCTGAGGCTTCCTTGTTACCGTCGTCCAACGGAAGGTCGTGTACTCCTCAAGATCAGATTCGCCACCAATGCGAGTGGGATTGCCCGACTGTTTGGTTCCACCGAACGGGACGCGAGCATCCCCCATTACCGTCTGATCATTGACATGCACCATCCCCGCATCAATCCGGGCGGCTATTTGCCTGGCCTGATTTAACTCACCAAAGACAGCGGCGGACAGGCCATAGCCGGTCCCATTCGCCATTTTCACCGCCTCTTCTTTTGTCTTGAACGGGACAATGGCAACGACCGGTCCGAAGATCTCCTCTTTGAAAGCGGGACTCTCCTTGGGCACGTTCTTCAGCACCGTCGGGCGATAGAAGAGGCCCTCGTGAGTTCCTCCTTCGATCAATTCGGCACCCGCTTCGACGGTTTGCCGAACGATGCGGTCGACTTGCCGGAGCTGCATCTCATTGATGATCGGTCCCAGCGCAACCTGCTCGTTCCAAGGATCGCCTACTTTCAACTCACGGGCGAGTTCGGCTACTCGATCTGCGTACGCATCGGCAAGAGACTCGTGTACCAGGTGAATGCCCGCTGCCATACAGATCTGCCCCTGATGAAGGAAGCTGCCAAAGGCGCCGGCGCGCGCAGCCAAATCCAGGTCGGCATCCTTGAGGACGATGAACGGATTCTTACCGCCAAGCTCCAGTAGCACACGTTTCAGGGCCGCTCCGGCGGTGGCGCCGATCTTTTTGCCGACGTTCGTCGATCCGGTAAAAGCGATCATCGCCACGTGCGGATTCTCGACCAAGGCAGCTCCGGCAGGACCTTCTCCGGGGAGAACATAAAGGACATCATTCGGAAGGCCGGCCTCTTCAAATAGCCTTGCAATCAGGATACCGCCGCTTACCGCAGTGTTCAGGCTAGGCTTGAGCACCACTGTGTTTCCGGTGGCCAAGGCGGCCGATACATTCCGCAATGCCAGGATGAGCGGTAAGTTGAAGGGTCCGATCACGCCAACTACGCCTAACGGAACACGGTCGTAGTAGCTGAGCATCTCCTCGGTTTCTGTAACGACCGTTCGTGAAGGCTTAAGGGCGTAGGCTGCGGAATTTGCAAAGTGTGCTGCTGTCGCCTGCGCTTCGAATCCCGCTTTGAACTTCGCTGATCCAGCTTCGCGTACCAGCCAGTAAATCGCTTCCTCCTTGTGCTGGATCAGCAACTCACCTGCACGACGCACGATCGCAGCCCGTTCTTCGGCCGGAGTAGCAGCCCACTCGGGTGCTGCTTTCGCTGCATCCTCACAAGCCCGATTAACGTCATTTACATCGGCAACCGCAACCTGGGCTAGGACTTCGCCAGTCGCCTTATCTGTAACATCCGCAACGTCACCATTGCCTGATGTCCATCCGCCCAGGAAAAATTTGCCGTCCCAGGCTTCGGTGTTCATCAATCTATCGGTTTTTTCTTCTAATACTGCACTCATAAGTTGCCTCCTTCTCAGGCGAACGTGAATACGACCTTGACGACCTTCCCTTGCTTTTGGTCCTCAATCGCTTCATTGATTTGGTTGAAATTGTATTTGGTGAGAGAATAACTTACGTGCGCGGCAACCATTCGGGCATGCTTGAGCCACGCGGTACTACAGGTACCTTGTAGAAACCCGGTGTCTCCGACATCTGGACCTGATCTGTTACGCCTTGGTAGAAACCGCTAGGGGTTTCGGCTTGGAAGACCTCCGGGGCAAGATAGGCATGGTCCCCCTCAGTCCTTCCAATCTCATGGGCATATGCCTTATCGAAGATCCCCATGTGCAGGAGCCATGCGGAGAGTCGGACCAACGAAATACGAATTCGATAACTACCCCCCTCCGTTGCACGCCGTTTGAGCACAGCCAGGACCGCCATGCATGAAAGCCAAGCCATCACGTAATCGTTGACGACGAAGATTTCTGTGAGAGCAGGGCTTTCAAATGTTCCTTCGCGAGCGAATACCCCGCTGACGCCGCCTGCATTCTGGTCGTAACCGGTCCTTCCGCTCCACGGTCCGGTCGGGCCATACAAGGACATATCTACATGGATAATTCCGGGACGTCTGTCAGCCAGGTCTTCTGCCGTCAAGTGAAACTGATCGAGATAGCCTGGGCGCCGATTCGAGAAGAAGATGTCGGTCCCTTTCACAAGTTCTTTCAATTTTGCCATACCGGCCGGTTCGGCGAATTCGATCGTCGAGGAGCGCATACCAACGCTCGACGTGTAATAGACGGCGTCGATCTCAAAATCGAGGGGTCGCCAGATGTTGAGAACGTCAGCGCCATGATATGCAAGCGCTCGGCCGAGGCCTGCGCCGGCGATGACATGCCCGAGTCCTAGGGCCCGAATATTATCGAGCGGAGTTCTCGGATTTCCAGAGAATGGTTCAGGCTCGCTTTCAGCAATCTTCTTGATTTCGACCAGTGGCATTTTGCTGAGATATTCAAACTGCTCCAGGGCGAGAAACTCCTCTGGGCTACGCACGACTGTGGCTTGTAACCCGCGACGGTTAGCTTCTTCTTCGAGCTCGAAGGAATTCCATTTCCGCGTTACTTCCGAGATCGCCTGATAGTTATCGGCACAACCGAGGAATGCCAAAGCTCTGGTTTTCACTTTGGGATAGATATTCAGCAGTTGAATCTTGCGCCCATCTCTCGTGGGATACATGTACGTCGGCATGAAGGGATTGGTAGGATCGCCCGGAGCTCCCGGCGGATACCCATTCAGGAGCTCCCACTTCCTGTCATAGAATGGGCACAGACGATGAGGTGCCTTCCGAAGGTCGATTGATAGGTCTTGCCCTTTGCCAGTGCGGTACCGCCATATATCCGCTACCGCGACTGCTTTCGCCATAAGGGCAACGCTCGCCATCGTAGCCAGCGGCCATGGGCTCTTAACAATAGGATCCTTGCCTTCAAATGTGATGGTTCCACCGGAGGAAGATAGTTCAAGTCCGACCGTCCCGAGAACTTCCGTCAACTCCTTATGAGGATCCAGCACATCATCGGAAGTGATGGGGGACGCGAGCGCCCTCTTGATCCGATCCGCTATCGCTGCTGCTTCAATTACAGTTGCCATTTCGAATTCCTCTCAAACATTATTCTGGTTCTGGGCGTCCGATCTAGGGCAACTCGCTGGCTGCCGCTTTCAGCCTGAGCAGTGTCACGAGGATGTCATCACGTTGCTTCACCGTCTCGTCGAAGGAGAAGGCTTTCAGGTAGTCCTTCACTTGAGTGACTGCCTTCTGATTCAATGCATCGCTCAATTGCACTGGCTTCAAGTCAGCCCACCAACTCTCCATGGGAGGCCCTAAGTGCTCGAGAACATGAGCTAAGCCGCCTGATCCACCCGCGATCTCCAGGTTGAGGAAAGGACCCAATAGCGCCCAGCGCAATCCAGGGCCGTGAGAGATCGCCGAGTCAATATCCGCCACGTTTGCGATTCCCTGGTCGACGAGAGAGAACGCCTCTTGCCACAGTGCGGCCTGGAGCCGATTTGCAATGTGGCCCTTCACTTCGCGCCTGATGCGGATCGGCTTCTTGCCGATGTTTGTGTAGAACGCCATTGTGCGTTCTACAGCCTCTTCGGACGTCAGCTTTCCGCCAAGAACCTCGACCAGCGGAATCAAATGCGGAGGGCTGAATGGGTGCCCAAGGACGATGCGCTCGGGATGTTTGGCTGCATCCTGAATGCTGCTAATGAGAATGCCGGACGAACTGGTGGCGATAAGGGCGTGTTCGGGAACAGCTGCATCAATCGCAGCAATCAAATCCCGCTTGATGTCCAGCCGTTCCGGGCCATTCTCCTGAACGAAATCAGCACCCTTAAGCGCTTCGTTGAGGTTGGCACTAAAAGTCAGGCGACCGAGCGACGCCCCTTCACGTAGGCCCAGCTTTTCGAGCGTAGACCAGTAGCTGTACACCAGAGCGCGCAGCCGCTTCTCAGCTCCCTCTGCGGGGTCCGTTGCGACAACGTCGAATCCGCGAGCGAGAAAATAAGCGGCCCAACTGGCTCCGATAACCCCTGCTCCGACAATTCCAATGACTCTCACTTCGTATTTGGTCATCTCTTTCCTGTCCCTTCCTAGACGTGAGGTTCGACACGTTCCCATATGAGCTGGGCCATAACGCTAGAGCCGCCGGAGCTGACCGGCGTTGGCGTAGCCAGATGAAGCCGATTTCCTTCCACCTTGACGATGCGAGGGTGTGTCTGTCCGACCCATCCAGGAAAGAGCGAAACATTCATCGAATGTGTGAGTGATTTGGCTTCCTCGTCTACATGAAAGGGGCCGGAATATGCAATATATCCGGACGCCTCTTCCGCGAACTCTTCCGGTGTTGCCCTGAACCAATCCCCCGAGGCGAAGTTCTTTCTCCCCGGTCTCATGAGTTGTACCGACATGTACCCGTCGGGGGTGTACATAATAATGCCCTCCGGATGTTCTCCAAGAGGGCTTCTTTGCGGTGCTCCATCTTGCGGAAACTCCACATAGGAGACAAGTTTCCATGCTCCGATCAGCTGTTCCCGTAAGCTCTTACTACTCATTTGCGCGACTCCTTCTGTTGTTCACTATGAACAGATGTACGCGTCGTTGATCACTTTTCGCTAGGAGTTTGTTTGTCTTTCGTTAGAGCTATAATGTCTAACCATGGAGCTACGACACCTTCGATACTTTGTCGCCGTAGGAGAAGAGCTTAGCTTTTCGCGGGCTGCCAGGAGATTGCATACAGCCCAGCCATCATTAAGCCAGCAGATCAGGGATCTGGAGAGGGAAGTCGGTTGCACACTTTTGGAACGCGATCACCATCATGTCTCTCTCACGCCTGCGGGACACGCGTTTTTATCGGAAGCGCGTCTGACTCTCGGACAAGCAGAGCGTGCTGTGGAACTGGCGCGATTAGCGGTCCGCTCAAATCCGAATCAAATCAGGGTTGGATTGCTTCCCGGATACGAAGCATTCTTTCTTTCCAGATTGCTTCCCGTGCTCAGTGAGCGTATTTCCGAAATATCCTTGTCCATTCGGAGCTTGCCAAGTAACGAACTGCTGGGCGCGCTCCGCCGTGCTACGATCGATGTTGCTCTTACGCGTCCACCGGTCAATGAAGAGAAGTTCGCATTTGAGGCTGTCCGCGATGAGCCATTACTCGCAATTTTGCCTGCAAAGCACCGTTTGGCTAGGGCGAAGAGAATATCGATTGGACAACTAGCAAAAGAGCGATGGATTATGCCACACCTTGACCTAACAGGGGCCATCGTACGCCGCTCCATTGTTACGTATCTTGAACAGGCAGAAATAGAGCCCGTCTCCATTCAAGAAACTGACAATGCTCTTGCCAATCTCGTCCTAGTGGGCAGCGGCATGGGCGTCGCGCTCCTTCCCCAATACGTTGAGGATTTGCGGCTCGATACCGTCATTTGTAAGCCCCTTGCTGGCAATCCACCTACACTGCAGTTGCTGATGGTGTACGGGCGAAAGGACCCTTCTCCACCTCTCAAGTCGTTTCTTGCGATCCTCAGAGAGGTCTTGAAGACAGCGTCATGATGA
>DATAYL010000645.1:0-4296 GCA_036272575.1 Bryobacteraceae bacterium
GGAATGCCCGATCGGCAACGCCCGCCACGCTATACTGCGGTTGCATTTCTAAATTCATAGGAGCGAATCGCAGAGGAGAATGACAAGAAGGAAAGTAACGGTCGTAGGCGCGGGAAACGTCGGTGCCAACACCGCTCAGAAGATCGCCGCCAAAGAACTCGCCGATGTAGTCATCGTTGATGTAGTCGAAGGCGTGCCGCAAGGCAAAGGACTCGACATGCTCGAATCCGCCCCGGTCGAAGGCTACGACGTCCGCATCACCGGCACAAATGGCTACGCGGAAACTGCCGATTCCGACATCATCGTGATCACCGCTGGCTTCCCGCGCAAGCCCGGCATGAGCCGCGACGATCTGCTGCTGGCCAACTACGAGGTGGTCAAAAGCGCCACCGAGCAGGCCGTCAAACATTCGCCTGAAGCCATCCTGATTCTGGTCACGAATCCGCTCGATGCCATGTGCTGGACCGCCATGCAGGTCTCCGGGTTCCCGCGTGAGCGAGTGATTGGTATGGCGGGCGTGCTCGATACCGCGCGCTTCCGCACCTTCATCGCTGAAGAGCTCAATGTCTCCTTTGAAAACGTCACCGCGATGGTGCTCGGCGGACATGGCGACACCATGGTCCCGCTCGTCCGCTGCACCCACGTCAGCGGCATTCCGCTGTCGGAGCTTACCAATCAGGCGACTATCGATCGGCTGGTCCAGCGCACGCGCGATGGAGGCGCTGAAATCGTCAAATTCCTCAAGACCGGCAGCGCCTATTACGCGCCGGCCGCATCCACTGTCGAAATGGTCGAATCCATTCTCAAGGACAAGAAAAAAGTCTTGCCTTGCGCTGTTTCTTTGAACGGCGAATACGGTTTCAAAGACCTTTTCATCGGTGTTCCGGTCAAGCTCGGCAAACTAGGCGTCGAAAAAGTATACGAGATCAAATTGCAGGACGATGAGAAGGCCGCCTTGGCGAAGAGTGCCGCCGCCGTCGAAGAACTCGTCTCGGTCCTGAAGCAAAAAGCCCGGAAGTGAGCGCTCCTCAACTCGATCCGGCGCATTCCAGCTTCAAGCTCGAACTGGCGCGTTCGCATATTCACCGCTGGGGCGTCTACGCCGGTCAATCGATTCCAGCCAACCGCAAAGTAATCGAGTACACCGGCCAGAAAATCAGCCGGCGCGAAACCAAGCGCCGCGCAGAAACCAACAGCAACCTGATCTACCTGTTTACGCTTGATAAATACTGGACCATTGATGGCGCCGTCGGCGGCTCGGGTGCGGAATACATCAATCACTCTTGCGATCCTAATCTGGCCGCTCGCATCGTCAAAGGCCACATCCTGTATGTGAGCGTGCGTCCCATCAAGAAGGGCGAAGAGCTTACGGTCGATTATCACTTCGACAAGAAAGTCGAGCGCGTTCCCTGCAAATGCGGCGCGGCGACTTGCCGCGGCACCATCAACCTGCTCTGAATTCCCCTACTGCACTGCAAGGTGATTCACCACCGTCGAAACGCCCGGAACAGCGGCGGCCGCCTGCTCCGCCTCACGCTTGCGCTCTTCGCTCGAAACCGTCCCGTTTAACGTGATTACCTGGCCGTCGGCCGTTACCCTAATCGAATTTACCGTCTTCAACCCTACGTCATTGGCGAGCGCGGTCTTCACTTTGGCAACTAACGTGGCGCGGCTCAGCTTGCCGGCGGCATCGGTCCCGGCATTTTTTAAATCGCGTGCTCCGTTGCGCAGCTTTTCTTGCGCGCTCGATGTCGAGGCACTGTCGGTTCCGCGGTTCACCGCCGAATCGACCTCGCTCGTGGCCTTCTTCGCCGCATCCTCGGCTTTCCGGCCGAGTTCGCGGGCTTTCGCTTTGGCCTGCTCTGCCCGTTGATCCGCCTCGCGCTGCTGGCTTCGGTCGCAGGCGGTGCCGGCGCATATCAGCAGCATGCAAGTCGTCGCCGTGATTCCGATCCTCATATTCCTCTTTAGCCTTTGCTGACAGCAGGGTACCAAAACGGGTCGTGGTCTGCGGAATTATCTGAGCCGATATAAATTCTTCATGCTTTGCACTTAATTCTCGGAAAGTTCCTGCCGATAAGGAGTTTGGGCAGCCTATGGATCTCGACTTAGCAAAGCGTAAAAAAATAGTTTCAATTTGCGAAACACAACCGCTCACGGTTTTCGGTCTGGAGCACTTGCTCCTCACGACCGGCGACCTTGAATTTGGTTCCGCTCACGGCTCACCCGCCGAGTGGATGCAGGCCGTCAAGGCGGTCCATACGGATATCCTCGTCATTGACAAAGGTCTTGGGTCGAACGTGGTGCTGGATGCCCTTCATCAATTGCCAGTGGAGCACGGCAGCAACCGTTCGACGGTTCCGGCCGTGGTCGTTTGGGGCATGTCGATCACCGAATCGGAGGCTCTTCGCTTCCTGCAAGCCGGCGCCAAAGGGATCATCCGGAAATCTGCCGATAACAACACCGTCTTATCCTGCTTGCGCTCGATCGCAGCCGGCCGCAGTTGGATGCAGGATTCTGTTTTCCGCGATTCCGCTGTCCAGGAAATCCAGATACGCACTGAACTCACCCCGCGTGAGCAACAGGTGATGGAATTGGTCGAGCAAGGCTACAAAAATCGTGAAATTGCCCAGGAACTCGGTATTCGTCCCGGCACCGTTAAGATTCATTTGAAGCACATCTTCGAAAAGACCGGCGTTCACGGCCGCCACGGATTGGCCTTGAACGGCCTGCGGCAAAAAGGGGTTATTTCTTTACTAGCTTCCTAGCAGTATTGCTGCATTGACTACGGGCAAATAAAAAGCGAAACTGTTGCGTGGGAGATACCATGCAGCAGTTTACTCGCCTGGTTGGGATTGCCCGTCTCGCTTCTGAAGGCTCTGTTCTTTCGGAAAAACGCCGGGTCGAGTATCGCAGCCTCCCCACTCGCAAGTGGCTGAACCGGTGTCAATCCAAACGTGTTCCTTTCGACTGGACTATCAATCCCTATCGCGGTTGTGAATTCGGTTGTAAGTATTGCTATGCCCGCTACACGCACGAATTTATGGAAATTCCGGATCTGGAGGCGTTTGAAACCGAGATTTACGCCAAAGACTGGTGTGGCGATAGTTTTCGCCGGGAATTGAGGAGTGTGCGGCGCGGCCAGGTAATCGGACTCGGTACCGCCACCGATCCCTATCAGCCGGCGGAACGGAAGTTCGGACGGACACGGAACCTGCTTGAAGCTTTACTGGGCGTGCAAGGTATTAGCCTGTTCGTCACGACAAAATCAGACCTGGCGGCGCGCGATGCCGATCTGTTCCGCGAATTGGCTAAGAAGAACGAAGTCCGCGTCACGTTCTCAGTTACCACCCTGAACGGCGATTTGACCAGGCTTATTGAGCCTTTTGCGCCTCGTCCCTACCTGCGCATCGAGGCAGTGGGTAAGCTAACGGCTGCCGATGTGCACGCCGGTGTTATTTGCAGCCCTGTTCTGCCGCTCATCACTGACTCGGCTGAAAATTTGGGAGCGGTAGCGGAAGCCGCGAAGGCCGCCGGCGCCGATCAGTTTGGCGCTAACGTGCTTTTTCTGCAGCCCTCCGCCCAGCGGGTCTTCTTTCCGTTCCTGGCGGAGCGCTTTCCTGAATACGTAGCGCGGTACCGGCGCGAATACGCCTCCGGAGCATTTCTCAAAGGCGTTTATCCAGAAAAAATTCGGCAGCGTGTTCATGATATTCGAGAACGCCTGGGCCTGTTGAGGCGCGACTTCGAGCATGCAACGGTGCCTGTGCCGCAGGATGCTCAATTACTGCTTTTTTGAAGGAGTGGACAGCGCAGGGCGAGAAAAAGGATTGCCAGGCAATGCCCAGATAAGGTCCTCGATGGAGAGAGTTAACGAGGATCTTGGGTTAGAACCGAAATGCTTGTGGTGTTCGCAATGCCCTTACCGCCGAGGATCCGAAGCACCTCCGGCGCATATGTAGTGCAGTGCTCAAGGGTTCGCGAGGAGCTCTGGATGCAACGGATGGCATGGTCGATACCGAAAGCGGAGCCATGGTGCGCGGCGAGGCCGATCATCGTTGCGCGAACGATAGCGAAGTAGGCCGCCATGAGCAGGTATTGTCTGGTGAACGCACCGACGCGCGCTTCGCCATCCAATGAATCGTTGACCGCTTTCGAGCCGAATGGAAATTGTGTTCGGTAGGCGTAGTGAACCAGGTAGTGCTCCAGCATGTGTTCATGTTTTGCGATAAACGGTTGATAGTAATCGGTGAAAGCCTGAGCATAGCGACGACCAGAGGTACGGACGTTGAGTCC
>DATAYL010000646.1:0-17833 GCA_036272575.1 Bryobacteraceae bacterium
GTCTTTGCCGCCTGACGGATAATCGTCAGCGGTTGTGAAGGTTCGGCCAAGTACGGGGCGAACGCCAAGAGATGCGAAGTAATCGCCACTCGCAAGCGCTCCATTTACGTGTACGACATCCGGGCCGGAATGCATCTGGAACTGGTGATTAGCCCAAGTAAACATCGACGAAAAGATTTGATTCCGGGAACGGAATGCTTCAAACATCGGGTAGGTCAGAGCATATTGGGGCCGGCCGCGGCCAAGGTTCAGGAATACGCTGCGCAACTGTTCGGGATGCGGCACCGGAAGAGGCCGCAGGAGGAGTTCATCGATCAAACTGAAGATTGCGGTGTTGGCGCCGATGCCCAACGCCAGCGACAAAATCGCAACCGCAGTGAAGACCGGGCTTTTTCGCAGCATACGCACGGCATACCGCAGGTCGCGGCCGAAGTTCTCAACTACATTGAGCCCACGCGCGTCCCGGGACTGTTCTTTGCTCTGTTCCAGACCCTGCATGGCACGAAAAGCTTCGTAGCGCGCGTCCTCTGGTGTGAGGCCTTTAGCGATACTGGCGGCCATTCGCTCTTCCAGATGAAAACGCATTTCATCATCCAATTCCTGTTCCACGCGCCGGCGGTTGAATAGCGAGCGCAGCCGCAAAGGAAGTTTGTAAACCCAGCTCTGCAGTTGCATGCGATCTCTCTCCTCGGTTACCGAGACCAGAATAAACAATCCGCTTTCAGTATGCAAGCGAATTGAGATCGGCCCCGGTGAGAGAATCTTCTCGGATGACGAGACGCGAAATTCTATTGACCGCAGCTGCCGCGGCGTGCGCTAAAGCCACGCCACCCGAATCGAGGATGTCAGTGGAAGGATATATTTTTCAGCAATACGCGGACTCGTTGAAGAAGCCGCTGGCGGACGTGATCGGCGAGGTAATACCTATGGCGCGTACGGCTGGCTTTCAAAATATCGAGCTCAATCCAGCTTTCTTGGGTGTCGCGACGCGTGACCGGACGCTCTCGCTGATTCGATCGGAAGGGCTACGCATGCCTTCCGTATATGTGGGCGGAGCGATGCACGAGAGAGGGGCAGCGGACCGGACCATCGCGGCCGCGCTTGAAACCGGCAAGCTCTGTGCGCCCTTTGGCTGCAAAGGCATCGTGAATAATCCAGACCCTAAACCAAACAACGAGCGAAAAACCGACGCTGAGCTGCGGGTGGAAACAGAATCGTTGAACCGCATGGGCCGCGCGCTTCAGGAGCAAGGTTTCGAGCTGCGCGTTCACCATCACACGCCGCAACTGGTCGAGCACGCCCGAGAGTGGCATTACATTCTGGAGCACACCGATCCAGCATTTGTTCATATCTGCGTGGATGTGGATTGGGCTTACGAAGGGGGCTTTGAACCGGTTGCCTTTTTACGTGAGGTGGGCAGCAGGCTGCGCGAGGTGCATGTACGGAGCGCGCGGAATAAACTCTGGCTGGAGGATGTGGAAGACAGCGATATTGATTACCGGCGCGTGGCGACTTATTTGAGAGAGCGCAAGCTTACTCCCTTGCTGGTGGTCGAATTGGCGTACCGTCCACAAACGAAAATCACACGATCTCTCGAGGAGGATCTGCGGCTCAGCCGCATTTATACCGAAAAAGTGTTTGGCGTGAAGGCGGACGTGTAATTTGACACGACGAACGGTTTTGCAGACCGTGGCAACAGGTATCGGGCTAGCCATGGCGGGCGCAGGGGACACCACCGATCTCGCTTCGCAGCTGCGCATCGGCACAGAGTTTTTCCTGAATAAATCCGAGACGAAAGCGGGTATTGATCGGCATTTCGAGTTGATGCGTGAGACGGGATTGACGCTCGTTCGCATCTTTATCATTTGGGATGACGTCGAGCACGTGCCTGGCGAATGGAACTTTGAACCGTATGACTGGATCTACAATGCGGCCGAAGCAAACGGAATTGAAATCGTGGCCACGCTTTGTTCGGAAGATCCGCCGGGCTGGACCAAACTGACGCCGTTCTATCACAACCGAATCAACTTGAACGATCCGGCGGTGCGGCGGCGCGCTGCCGTCTACATCACGAAAGTCGTGACGCGCTACCGCAATCACCGGGCGCAGGGTGTGTGGCTCTTGATGAACGAGCCCAGTAAATACGACACTGAGCCCGCGACCATGCGCGCTTTTGGAGCGTGGCTCGAAAGAAAATATGGAACGCTTCAGGCATTGAATAAGTCCTGGTTCCGGCAGATGAAAAGCTTCGCTGATGTATCGCTCACGCCGGACCAGTTGACGGGCGGAAATTATGGATGGCTCGATTATCCACCGGTGATCGACTGGCGGGAGTTTAACATCGACAACCTTGTGAATCAGCTGCTCTGGATCAAAAGCGAGGTCGAGTTGCATGATCGGAGACACCCAATGCATCTGAACGTGACTAGTCCACTGGGCGGTCCCGTCGGGCAGGATGTGTGGAAGGAACAAACGATTGTAGATATCTTGGGCGCTTCCATACATCCCGCGTGGATCTTTCCGCCCGAAGCGCCGCGCGGCAGCTACGGAGAGTTGTTTGCCTATCGGTTGGATTTGATCGCAAGCGCCAGCGGTAACAAGCCGTGGTGGGTTACGGAATTGCAGAGCGGTCCAACGATTTTCACCGGCCGCTTTCCGCTGAATCCGGAACCGGAGGACATGACGCGCTGGCTTTGGGATTCGTATGGCGCGGGCGCTAAGAGCGTGATTTTCTGGTTATGGCAGCCGCGCTCAGGAGGGCAAGAAGGCGGCGAATGGGGTTTAGTGAGCCTGGATGGGAAGCCCTCGGTTCGCGTGCCGGCGGTAAAGGCGGTGGCGGAGGCGATCAGACGGAATCCTTTTTTGGTGCAGGCGCGGCGGCAACCCCCTAAAGCAGCGATCCTTTATAACCGCGAAACGGCTATCATCAACAACCTGGAAGGAACGAGGATGCAGCATCGCGGCAACGAGTGGGAGGAAGCGTTACAGGGTTGCTATCGTGCGCTGCAGCGTGCACACATACCGGTGCAGTTCGTCGATCTTGAGCAACTGAAACAAGGCGCGGTGGATTCGTTCGTGGTTTTGTATACACCGTATTCCTATTCCATGGATGATGCGGCAATCAGCGCATTTCAACAATATGTTCGGCAAGGCGGCTGCCTATGGGCGGACGGCTTGACGGGCTGGAAGACCGAAATGGGTGGGATTCGCCCCGGCATACCGGGCGGCCTGTCGGACTTGTTCGGTGTAGAAGCTTTCGACATTTACCCGGTGAAGGTCGATGCGCCGTATTCGGTAACGGACGAAAACGAACTGGCGGGAGAATTGTGGAAGCTGCCGCTCGAATTGAAAGGCGCCGAGGTTTTACGACGCGATAAGAAAGGAAAGCCGTTCGCCGTGATGCACCGTGCCGGTAAAGGCCGCGTGATCTACTACGAGTCGGCGCTGACACTGGCCTACGCGAAGAGAAGTCATCCATTGATTCAGCGATGGATCATTGAACCGGCTTTAGAGGCATCGCACAAGTTGCCAGTCAGTTTGCGGCAAGGTTCGGAGCGCGTTGTGTTTCGCGGATTGCTGCATCCGCAAGGGCCGGTCGCCGTTTTGACGAACTGGGGCGAGGACGAGAAAGTCACGGTGCGTTTCGAGGGCGAATATCAGGTAAGCGAATTGCTCCGCGGTGATGAAATTATCGCCCGGCATGAACAGGGTGCAACGTTAGCCAGTTTCGATCTGCGTGGCAGTACAGCGGCAGTTTTGGCAGCTCGCGCTTAACTCTTAATTCCTTAGTTGACAGATATTGTGGACAGCAGTATAACAGAGCTAAATATTAAATGCTTAATATTTCGAGACCGGCCGGATGCCAAGAAGACCATCGCAGCAACTAACCGAGGCCGAACTGCGGCTGATGAACGTTTTGTGGGACCGTGAGCGCGGTACTGTCGGCGAGATCGCGGATGCAGTCGATGCCGAAAAGCCGATCGCTTACAATAGCGTGCTCACCACACTTCGAATCCTGGAAAATAAGGGATTTGTGCGTCACACCAAGCAAAGCCGGGCCTTCGTTTACGAACCGTTGATTGGCCGCGAAGAGGCTAGCGGCGGCGCGGTCCGGCATTTGCTGACGCGCTTCTTTAACGACTCGCCGGCGCTGCTCGTTGCGAACTTGCTGAAGGACGAACGGATTCGGAAGCGCGACCGGGAGCAGCTGCGCAAACTGATCGAAGAGGACAGACAGGAGAAGCAGAAAAATGTTTGAGGCAATCATTCACATCCTGAATCGAGCGGGCACAACAGTCGCGGCGAGCTTAGTCAATACGGCTGCCGTCGCGCTCTGTGGAGTGGCAGCGGCGGCTGTCATATCGCGCTCGAAGGGCTGGAGCGCGGCCACCCGCTATAGTCTGTGGTGGTTGATTCTCGCCTTCGTGGTAGCCGCGCCGTTCATATCCGCTGTGCTGCCGGAAAATCAGACTACGCCGGCGCAAAAGACGGCGGTGACGACTCCACGAGCCTCGGCGGTTCAAGCCTCGGTGGTTTTCTCCCAAACAGAACAGTCTCTCCCTGTAGTGCGACCCGCAACCCGGCTGTCGGCCGCAGGAATTTTACTGCTCTGCTGGTTGCTCGCAGCTACCACACAAGTGGTTCGGCTTTTATATAGCTTGATTTACGGCTTTCAATTGAAAAGACATTCGGAGCCGGCGAACGATCGGGTGGAGCATTTATTTCACCGGCTTTCTGCTGCGTCTTTGATCCGGCGCCCTGCAAGTTTGTCAATTTCGCGGCAGATCTGTTCACCCGCGGCGATTGGCTATCTGCGTCCGCGCGTACTCATCCCCGCCGATCTCGCGACGCATTTGAGCGATCGGGAGCTTGAGCAGATCCTGCTCCATGAGTTGGTACACATCAAACGCTACGACGATTGGCATATTGCAGCACAGCGGTTGGTCGAGACGGTTGGCGTCTTGCATCCGTTGGTCAGATTTCTAGCGCACCAATTGGACCGTGATCGTGAAATGGCCTGCGATGATTGCGTCGCCGCCGTGTATGAACCAAAGCCATATGCGGCGTGCCTCGCAAAAGTAGCCGAAGCCAGCCATTTTCCCGCCGCTAACGCTGTTCTAGTGCCTCTGCTCGAACGCAAATCGGAATTGCTCTCAAGAGTAGAGATTCTGCTGGACAAGACCCGAACGCACGTCCCGCGCATCTCGGTTCAGCGTCTGCTGCTTGCCTCGGCTGGGTTTCTGCTGCTTGGCGCCTTGGGATTGCGGGCTCCCCGACTGATGGCGTTCCCGGCACACGAATCTCCGGCGCCACAGGCAACGAATTCTGCGATGCCACTCAAGAACGGTCTTCATTCCATTACTGTGACAACGGAAGATGGCCATAGTTCGACGTTCGGCGGCTGGTCGTCCGATGATGACAACCACGAGCCCGGCACTATCCAATTCAGGTCCGATGGCAAGACTTACCTGATCCGCGATAAGAGTGTACTCGCTCAGGCACGGCAGATTGTGCAACCCATGGAAGAGCTCGGTCGTAAACAAAGCGCTCTCGGCGAGCGCCAGGCGAAGCTGGGCGAGGCGCAGGCAAAGCTAGGAGAACAACAACGCGAAATTGCGGAGCGGCAATTGGATGCGTCAACGAAGGCGACCTTAGATCAAAAGCTGCGTGAGTTGCGGGCCGCTATGGATAAACTGGCCTCCAAACAATCGGGAGAAACCGCCAGTGAAGCGCAGGCCATGCTAGGCGAACTGCAAGCGCGATTGGCAGAGATGCAGGCCGAAATGGGTTCGGAGCAAGGCAAGGCCGGCCAGGAGCAGGGATTGCTGGGAGACGAGCAAGGTAAGCTCGGCGAGCAGCAAGGGGAACTCGGGAGACAGCAGGGAAAACTCGGAGCACAACAGGCAATCGAAGCCAAACGTGTCGAGAAGAAGCTTGAGGATTTGATTCGCGACGCGCAATCGCGCGGCTTAGCACAGCCCTTGAATTAACCATACCGCGTTAGTACTCGTGGTCCTGGTACTCTCGTCTGGTACTATTGTTGGGCGTCGTCTAGCACATTGACATTAATGGCGATGCCTTAGCCCAACTATAGTCAGCGAGGTTTGATGGTCCACCGAGGAATTTTACTAGCCCTAACGGCGCTCACCAGCACCCACGTGTTCGCAAGCGTCTCCGTTCAACTTACCGCACCCACTTCCACCATCGAAGTCGGCCAAACTCTAACGTTTACTGCTACGGCCAGAGATTCCGCGAGCAGTGATACCAGGTTTTCGTATCAGTTCACCATGCGTCCTCACAACAGCGGGGCGTTTATGGTCATGCAGGACTACTACTGGACCAATACGTTTCCCTGGACGGAAAGCGACCATGAAGGTTCCTATGACATCGGCGTTACCGCATGGTCTTCCGCGACCGGGAATGCGGCTCCGAGCTACATTACAGTCAACGTAAATCCACGAGTAACCAGCGGCACGCCCGTCCTCTCAAATACCAACAACGCTCTGGTGGCTCTTTACAGCGCTCCTGCCTGCACTGCGCCGGCGCAGATGCGAGTTTTATTTAAGACCTCCGCCTCGAGCACCTCCGTCTACACACCGTACAAGCCTTGCAACGGTCTGAGCATGAATTTCTATCTGGGCGGCATGTTGGCTGATACCACCTATACGGTCCAACACTTTCTTACGAGCGGCGCGGCCGGTCCCCAACTCAGTTATAAGACCGGTAGCATTCCAGGAGACGTCCACATTCCGACCCACTCCCGTCTTGCCGGTCCCGAACCTCAGACCTCCACTACTTATCCATTCCTTCTTCACGCTACGGATGGGGCGGCCCCTTATGCCACAGATCTGAATGACAACGTTGTCTGGTACCGCACTCCCAACGTGCCCGTCGACAGCGGATACATGACCCACCCTGTTGCCGGCGGAACTTTCTTGACCATTGATGACGACCCAGTCAACTCCAAGGCCGTCTGTGGGGCTGCCTATGGTCCGGCCTGTGGCGATCATCAATTCCTGCGCGAGTACGACCTTGCCGGGAATATCATCCGCTCCACCAGTTGGGCTGTAGTGAATGATGAAGTCAATGCTCTACGCGCTTCTCAGGGCAACACCCTGGTGCGGCTGAATTTCTTCTCCCATGAAGGTATACGCCTTCCCAACGGCTACACAGTAACGCTTGCAACCGACGAGGAAGTCAGAAATCTGAGAACGGGCACGCAAGACATGTTCGGCGATATCGTGATTGTTCTCGATACGAATTTGGAAGTGGTCTGGGCCTGGGATTCCTTCGACTTCTTCGACGTCAATCGCGCATCGATCATATCTACCTGTGTGCCTGGCGGTGCCGGTTGCCCTTCTCAATTCTTCCGCACCCAGCCCAATGGAAAACCGTATACTCAGGCCGTCGATTGGACACACGCTAATTCCGTTTACTACGATCCGCGCGACGGAAGCTTAGTTGTTTCCTTCCGAAATCAATCCACGGTCGCCAAAATTAACTACGGCAACGGGCAAGGCAATGGGCGTATCATTTGGACGCTCGGTTTTGGCGGCAGCTTTGCGCTTGCTCCCGGTTATCCCGTAAGCGACTGGTTCTCCGGCGAACACGATGTCGAGTTCCAATCCAACGGCTTACTCACTTTGTTTGACAACAACAATCCAAGCTCAGTTACCGAGCAACCCGGCGGCACCGCACACGGCCAAGCCTGGAGTCTAAATACATCCACCATGGTTGCCACTCCGGTGGTGAATATAGATCTCGGGGTGACCTCACTTGCGGTGGGTAGTGCGACCTTGCTATCCAACGGCAACTACGAATGGCAGGCCGGCTTCATCAACAACAACGAGGCACAGACTTTTGAGTTCACTCCCTCAGGAAGTCTCGTCTTTAAACAGCAGAGCGACGCTTTAACCTACCGTAGCTTCCGCCTGCCCGACCTTTATACGCCATAGTTCAAACGAGCTACGGCCCTAAAACGCGCCTGTCGCCGGCATGCAGTTCAATGTCCTTGCGACAGGCGCGTTTGATTTTTTGACCGTCAAGAAACCCAGTTAACCAGACGTAGGTAGCGACCAGCGTCCGCCTTTAAAAATGTTTGAAGAGCCTGCTCCAGCGCAACCGATGGGCACCGGTTGGCTCACGCGAGTCGTAAACGAAAAGGGGTGTGCCCATAATATCGCTTGCCGCTAACAGTCCCCAGTGGCGGCTGTCGAGAGAATTGTCACGATTGTCGCCCAATACGAAATACTTGCCGGCCGGTACCACTACTTCGCCTTTGACAACATGGTTGCGGAGCATGTCTTGCAGCGCAGCCGTTGCAGGTGGGTTGAATCGCGCCCCGACAGGCACACCATTGCCCGGAAAGGCAGCCCGATCAACGGGTGCGTTGAACTTGTGAACGGCATACGGTTCATGAAGAGCAACACCGTTGCGGTAAACCACATTCGCCGCCATCCGGATGCGATCCCCCGGAATACCGATTACTCGTTTGATGTATATCTGTCTTCGGTCGATTGGATAATGAAACACTATAATCTCGTCGTCCACTGGCGCCACGTGTGGGAATACTTGTGCCGCAATCCGATCACCTGGCAAGATCGTATCCTCCATACCAGCGGACGGCATGACCAAAGCTCTCACAAATAACAACGGCAGTGTGAACAGACAGGTCACCGCAATCCACGCAATTGGCGATCCTCTTCGTGCGCAGCATGACTCCAGCGCTCTCCCGGCGAGGAAAAACAAACCGATCAGGAGGGCGTTCAGGGCAAGGGTGAAAATAATCTGACCGCGCGGCATTCCGCTTCCTTGCCGAATCGTAAGCGGAACTAACGCCAACTGCCCTAATTCGAAGAAGGCAAATCCATAGGCGCTCCATGCCCGGCGACGCAGGATGCCGATGCCCGCTGCCAAAGGTACCAAGGCAAATAGCACCAGCACCAATGCGCGTAATCCTGACAAAAGTCCTATTGACGCCAGCACAAACGCAACTCCCGCGCTTATGTTCGGAAGCTTGCTCCAAATCTTCGTCCACATACTCTCGAACAATGGTAAGAAACCGAGCTGGCAAACGCGTCATAGTAGAAGTTGATTTTGCTACGTCGTGATTTTTTGTCGCTAGCCAGCGCCGTCATCGGAGACCTCACGCTGACCAACACATCGGGATGCGCGCTCCTGTTCGATATGCGCCGTAAACGCCTGCTGGTTACGCGCGGCGCAGTGGAAGCAAGCGAGTGGGTTGCGCCGCCCGGTTCCACGGTAAAGCCTCTCAGTCTTTGGGCGCTGCTACGCTCGGGGAGATTGAAACCAGAGGAATCGTTTGGCTGTCCCGGACGTCTGTTGCTTGCTGGAATTAATATGAGCTGCTCGCATCCGCCGCTGCCTTTTCCAGTGAATGCCACGCTCGCCATCACTTACTCGTGCAACTGCGCCGCAGCGCACTTTGCGCAGCGTTTTCGTGGCGATGAACTCGCGTCCTTTTTTGCCGAGTTCGGTCTTGGATCCGCTACTCACTTATTGCCGCACGCCGAAAACTCCGGTCACATTCAACAAGGCATCACCGGCCAGCAACTTCAGTTGCAGGCCTTAGGAGAGCGCGGTATTCGTGTCACTCCGCTCGGCCTCGCCGACACATACCGCAGGCTAGCCGCTTTGTCTTACGAGCCTCGCTTCGTTCCGATTCTCGAAGGGCTCGAAGGGGCTGTCGAAGTGGGTACAGGGCAAGCAGCTCGTGTACCGGGTACAACGGTGGCTGGTAAGACCGGCAGCATCCGGATGGATTCAGGCCTCCATGCCGCCTGGTTCGCGGGGTTCGCGCCCAGTCGTCGTCCCGAAGTTGTCGTTACTGTTCTCACGCAGGGCACATCCGGCGCTTCTGCCGCGGCTCCGATCGCCGGAGACTTGCTGCGCGAATATTTTTCTAATTCGGTTAGACTGTAGTGCGCTTCCTTTGCTTGTTGCTCCTGACCGCTACCTGGCTCCGCGGCGAGGTTACCTACAGGATTCGCTTGGGGGGCGCACAAGGCGGCAAGATCGTTGAAGTAACCGCCGAACAGTACGTCGCCTCTGTTCTGGCAGGTGAAGCCGGTACGTTTCGTAATGCCGAAGCCCTCAAGGCAATGGCGGTTGCCGCTCGCACGTACGCCGCCCACTTCCGCTCACGTCACGCCCCAGAGGGCTTTGATTTCTGTTCCACCACACATTGCCAGAGAGCGATTCTTCAAAATGTACCGGGACGTTTTCAGGAAGCGGCGGATGAGACGCGCGGCGAGTTGCTCTGGTTCCATTCGGAACCTGCCCTCGCCGCCTATACACAGGATTGCGGCGGTACGAGTGAAGCGGCGGCGGCCATCTGGGCCGGCGAATACGCGCCCTACCTCACGATCCACCAAGATCCTTACTGCCGCGCAAACCAGCATGCTGTCTGGCACTGGGAGGTTTCGTCCGCTACTCTAGCGAATGCTCTGACCGCCCAGCAGCTGTTGACCCCACCGGACCTGCAACGCGTTCTCGTGTTGGGACGCACGTCTTCGGGCCGGGTTCACACGCTTTCTCTCATCGGCGCTCGCCACTCGCAGCCGATTGCGGGCAGCAGTTTTCGTTTTGCCATTGGCCGCGGGCTCGGTTGGAATACCCTGCGGAGTGAATTGTATACGGTTACGGCGGTCAACGGAATTCTACACTTTGAAGGCCGCGGCGCAGGCCATGGCGCTGGCTTATGTCAGGATGGCGCCGACGAAATGGCGGCCCACGGCAAAACATATCGCGAGATCTTGAGCTTCTATTATCCTGGTACGTCCGTTTCGCACCTCGCGCAGGACGTGCATTGGGTCGGTATCCGCGCCGGGCAGATGGAGATATTCGCCACGCAACACGACATCGCACACCAGGCGATGCGGCTTACGAACGTCGCTGCGGCCGAACTCGAGAGCCAATATCATCTGCCGAAGCCGGCTATCTTAACGGTCTACGTCTATCCCAACTTGAACGCTTTCCGCAATGGCACAGGCGAGCCAGGATGGGTGGCCGCTCATACCTTCGGGTCACGAGTTGACACGCAGCCGCTCCGCATACTGCAACAGCAGCATGGCGGTTTTCAATCTGTTATGCGGCATGAATTGCTCCACGTAATGATTGAAGAGGCTTCACGCCCTGGCCTGCCATTCTGGTTTCGCGAAGGATTGGTGGAATCACTTGCCCGAAACGGAGTAAACACGGGGCCCGAAGCGAATCCTGGAGCACGCGACGAAGAGATTGCCGAGAGGAATGACGCGCTGGTCACTCGTGCCGCATACCGATCGGCTGAACGGCGCGTGACGGCGTTGCGCGCACGTTATGGTACGGCGGAACTGCTGCGGTGGCTTAAAGACGGACTGCCAGCTGAAGCGATGCGCTCAAGCACCAGCAGCAATCCCGCAGACAGCAAATAAGCTGCCGCTGCCCGAACCAGAAGACTTGCCATCTCCGCGCTGAAGTTCGGCATCTTCGGAACCCACGCCAAGAGCTTCAACGGCACCCAGACTGCGCCTAATACAAGAGCAAACACCTTGAGAGAGCGTAGTAGCTCCCATCGGCGTGCGAAGCGTTTAAATCCTGCGAAGCCATTGGCCGAAATCGCGGCGGCCGGAGGGATGAGCAGCGCCGGTAACAGCAGCCACCGCAGCAGCCACACCAGTGCCTGAAATATCAGCAACACGCGCGCGGGCGGCACAGGTTTGCGGATCGTCAAGGTCAGCCAGGATGCCACTCGAAATGCTGGCGCGTCCAGCATTCCGTTCGCCCACATCAGCGCTGCGTATAGCAGTACGGCGAGCCCAGCTAGTGCGGCCAAGGCGGGCAAATGCCGCAGCGCCGCGACTGTTGCCTGCCGTAGACCCCGACCTGTCTCGCGGCTGAAGTAGACAAACGCCGTCCCGTGCAGCCACAAAGTTGCGCAGATGAATACCAGTAGGGCGGCTACGCTCAATAGGAGGTGAGCGGTATTCGATTCCGGAATGCCTAACCATGTGTAGCCCAGCCACAGGAGCAAAGCATTCCCCAGCAAATGGAAACTCAACAGCACGGTCAACGGCGTTTTCACGGCCTAACCTCCACAGTCCTACTTTCCGAGGTCGCTTCGATGCCGGGCTGGTACATCGGTGAGACACGTGCTGGGCCCACATGGAACACGCCCGGGTTTACCACTTTCAAGAGATAAAAATACTGCTGCTGTCCCTGGCTGAAGTAGGTTTGAAAAATGGCCATGTGATCGTCATGCAGTTCGCGGCGGCTAAACAGGTACTGCCACCATGGCGGCCGGCTGCGCAACTGGTAAAGGCTATCGCGCTCGATGAATTCTGTTCCAGCCGGAATGGGATCTTCCGCCAACAGATACTTCCAATCCGATCCGGTGACTGTCAGGCGAACGGCAATAATATCGCCGGACGAAAGCGGCTCATGCAGCGGCGCAAGATCGTAGACTGTATGGTCGCCCTGCTGTGCTGGAATTAGCCGGAAGTAATCCCGCAAAACATTCAGAGAGATGACGCCTTCTTTTTCCATGCGCGCTGCATTGGAGTAATGCGTGCCGATCACTGAATAATAGAGCCGGCCCTTGCCGGATGTCGTGACCGAGATTTGGTTCGCGCCGGGCTGAAGCTTTGCTTCGTCAAGGAAGATCTCGGGGGCGGCAACGGCGGAACCCTCGCCAAACTTCTGCGTCGCTGCAATTTGTCCGTTCAGTTTCACGATTGCCGTGAAATCCGGTGTGAGTTCGTTGCCCGCTTTCAGATAATCCAACACGCCGTAGATGACCATGGCGGTTTGCTTGCTCGAAGACCACCAGGAACCTTCGTTGCGGTGGTTGACTAACCAAAGCACCGCCTTTGGCAGCAAGGGGCTGTTCCTGCGCTCGTGCGTCAACAGCTTTACCGCGTAGGCCGTGGCTTCCGGAGTGACATCCGCCTCAAAATCCAGCATCTCATCGCGGCTTGCCACCCACCAGGCTTCTTCGCTCGTTTGGCTGACTGAGCTCTCTAGGGCGGATGCCAGAGCGGAGGCACGTTGATCCTTCAGCCGCTCGAAGACAAGCCCGAGTAGTGCTACGCCGTAAGGTGAGAGCCTAAACCGCGTGGCATAGATTCTGCCGTTAAGTGCTGAATCCGGTGATCCGGCCAGTGCCAACGCATAAGCAGCGTAGGCTTGCATGTCCGGTTCAAGCCCGGTATCTTTTCGAATCTCCGCCTGAAGCCACCGAACGCCTTTCTCAACTACGTCTACCCGGACCGCAACCCCGTCTGCCTTAGCTTCGGCCAGACCGGCCACTACATAACCGGTCATGAATGTCTGCGACTGATCGCTCGACCACCAACCCCAGCCGCCATCCTCATGTTGCATGCCGTACAAGCGTTCGAGTCCGCTCGTTACCTGCTCCTTAAGTTGTTTCTCATCCATCCGCGGGACCCCGTTCATTGCGTGCAGGGCTTTCGTCACCATCAGATTCGGCAGAAAGCTCGACATCGTCTGCTCAACGCACCCGTATGGAAAGGAAGTCAGGAAGTCGAGCGCATTGAATATCGAACCTGCCGCGGATGATGAAAGCCGTATCGAAACGGATCGCGAGCCTGGCTCTGCATCGGCCGGGAAGTTGATCTGCTGATTGACGCTGCCACCGGCCTCGACCGTCCCGCCTTTTGAGTGATGAATACTCACGCCCTGAGGTCGGATCGGAACCGACATTTCGACCGCGTCCGACTCCTGTCCGGTCAATGCGCTCGCTGTAATCTTCGTTTCGCTACCAGTCTTTGTCTTCACTCGCCAATCGATTTTGACATCGCCTCGGCTCGGCACATCGGCTTCCTGCGTGGCACTTCCCGTGATAATGTCGAGACCGGCCAAAGCAATGGAAACCCTCGCGTGCTTGGCACTCGGCAGATAATCATGCACAATCGCCGAGATTACTGTTTCATCGCCTTCCACAAAGAAGCGCGGAATTGACAATCGCACAATGATGTTCTTCCGCACCAGGGTCTTCTCGACGCCACCGCCGAAGCGATCAGTTGCCGTCGCACCCTTTGCCGTAGCGCGCCACGTGGTGAGCGAATCCGGAAATGTCACCTTCGTCCGTATGCTGCCCATGTCATCAGTTTTCAGATCCGCTGCCCAGTAGGACGTATCTGGAAATGCTTTACGGATTTTCGGCTGTACCAACGGCTCCTGCTTAATCTGCGCAAGCCGCATCTGCGTCGCCGTTCCCATCGCCAGCAACATGCGCCTGTTACCGGCCTCGCCATTAAAGTAATAAGTCAGCGAATCTAGAGTATTCACGTTGTCGCCTTCATTGCCGTAGAAGAACGTCAATAAATCAGGCGTGGCATCCGCCCGAATCGCATAAATTGCTTCATCCACCACGCCCAGGCTCAAATCGGCGCCCGGCACTGGCTTGCCATCAGGGGTAGTTACTTGCAGAGCATAGGTAGCAGTCTGTCCCGGTTCATAGGTCTGCTTATCGGTTGTGATATGAACGTCCAGCTTGTGCTGTTCCGGCGGTACCGACACGCGCTTCTGCCCCTGATACATTTCGCCATTGCGTATAAATTGGGCGCTCACAAAAAAGCCCGGCTGATCGTCGGCGCTCACCTGATAATCAAACGAAACTGTCGCGCTGTTGGAGTGCAGCAGCTTCGTCAAACGCACGTCACGACCCTCTACGGTCACCAGCACCGGTGCGTTTGCCCTCCCTGTGATCACCAGGAGCTTAGCGGTTTCGCCCGCCGCATATTTTCGCTTATCGGCAACAATTTGCAGGTTGCGGGCATTACCGCCAACGAAGAAACTACTTTCACCCGAGGCCGCGATCCAGATATAGGTTGAGCTCTCCACTCTCCGACCGTTACCCGATTGCGCCGAGACCCTAATCTCGTAAGATCCGCCCTGTGCCATTAACGGCAGCTCCGCTTTACCTGTGCCATCCGTTCCGATCTTGGCTGTCGTCGTCTTTACTACCTTGCGTTCTTCGGGGCGGCGGGGGTCCAAACGCAATAACTCAATCGTGGCGGCTGTACTCACCGGCTTGCCGTCATAATCCACTGCCTTTAAGGTCAACTCCGCCTGGCTCCCAGGCTCATAAAAATAGCGCTGCGGCTCGGCATTTACCAGAAACGTGCCATAAGTCGCAATTACCCAACCCGTCCCGGATATTTCACGCCGTGCTTCGTCGGTGACCCGCGCTTCAATGCGATAGCGATAGTCGTGCCCGTGGTCGGACACAGTTGTCGGATAGCTGACCTGCAATTTTCCGTCGCCATCGAGCTGCCCTTGTGCCCGCAGCACTTCTTCTCCAGCATCTTCCTCATCACCCGAGTTGTTCATCTCCGAATCCATGGGTGTTTCGTCGGCATCCTGCCACAGCGGATAAAAATAGCGCGTGCGATATAGCGAATACTCCACTTTGGCGTTCTTGACCGGCTCGCCAAAGTAATATCGGGCGCTGATCATGGCCTCGATTTTTTTCCCTTCCAGCACTCTCGGCTTAGTCGCTGTCACGCGCACTTCGTATTCAGGCTTTTTGTAATCCTGAATTTCAAAATTACCCGTCATTGGGATTTCGCCGCCGGCCACCTGAATGTAATAGGCGCCGAGCGCAGCGGTCCGATCCGATGTGAACTCATCGTGAATAATGCCGTTGCTGTTCGCGGCCAGGTGTTTGGTATAAATCTGCTTGCCATCCGGATCCTGGATCTGGACAGCAAAGGTCTGCCCGGCCGGGATCGTGTACCCGTTAGGGGATTTCGCCGCGCGCAAAATACCCCGGAAGTGAATCGTGTCACGCGGCCGGTAAACCGGTCTATCTGTGTAGATGTAGCCGGTCCAGGTTCGTGCCGCCTCGCCATAACTCCAAAGCGAAAGGGCATTCAGTGTGATGTCATTTTCTTTGCTCGCCACCACTCGCAATTCGTCATCACGGGTACCCGCGTTTACCGGTGCTTTGATCTCGGTCAAGCCATTGGCATTGGTTTCGAAGATTGCGGGCGCACCATCTCTCGTCATCACCTGCAACTTGGCGCCGGATACCGGTTCGCCGGATATTCGATCCGCCACGAAAGCCGTAATTCGCTGCCTCCCGACCTTGGTCACCAAAACCAGATTCGATTTGATAACGATCGTGTAAGCCCGCAGTCCTCCACTGACCGCTTCCACTAAATAGATGCCCTTCTCGCGAACCCGGATTGGCACGCTGAGCGAACTCCAGTTCTGCTTGCTAAGGGGCTGGACGAAAGAGAGCACCAATTGATCGCGATTCAATAGCGGGGTTGAAGCAAAGTAATTTTCGCGCGTATTTGCGGTAGTCTTTTCTTCCTTCCGCGGCGTCCGGAAATGGGCACTGACAGACTCGGTAAACTGTCCGCGCAAAAAGAGCCGGATTCTCCGACGCAGATCGTGCTTCCAGATCCGCACGCTCCCTAGAAAACTATGCTTAGTGATCCGCTGCTGCTCCTGCGCTCCGAAATTGTGCGGCGATTCAATTTTGCGGTAGAACTCGACCGGATTCTTTACCCGGTAAACACGTATTTGGACCGCCTCCACGTGCGTGCCCGCCAGTGAAACAGCCGGCGTATCTGCGCCGCCAAACGTCCGATCGCTCGACAATGAAAAGTAAGGCTGCGATTCGCTCTGACAGACGATCGGTGCAGCCATCAACAAGGCCAGCAAGACACGCCCGACATATGGGGCCTTCATGTGCTATCGCGCAGTATATTCCACCGAAACAAACCCAGGAACCGTTCGTTCTCTACAGAGGGCCGCCATTCCGGATCGGGATAGCGCAGCAAATCGAAAATGTTGAGGCGCCGCAGTTCGCCCATGCGCGGTCCATCCGGCCCGGTGTCATATACCACGTATTGCGCGGGCGACGGCTGGATCTGGCTATGCCCCAGAAATATCATCGAATGGAAACTGCGTTGTCCTTCAGCAGAGTGCCGAAAAAATAGGAGATCGCCCGGTTCTGCTTCGCGAAACTTCCGGCTCACTCGAAAAGTGTTGAATCGTTGCAGCGCTTCGGCATTCGCAAATTGCGCGAAAGCCCCGTTCTTCAAATCCTGCGGCCGGAATGGGCCGGCCCGGATTCGGAACAGCGCAGCGTGCAAGGGAGTATACGGATAATTATATTTTTCGACAGACGCGAATGCAGGCACCAGCGGCAACTGCGCTTCAGTTGCCCAGCGGTTGTCGTGTCGGCGCAGAGCTTCGCGATAGCAGTAGCGCAGCAGCGAGGCGCAATCCGCTATTTCAGTTGGCCGTCGGACGGGTTGGTTGAAATACTGCACTTCGGCCAGAAAGGTGAACCAGCGACGGAACGCCGCGCGATCCGTTGCCCCCTCGAGCCGCAGGAAATCCGGCGTGCCATCCGCGGCTGAATCCGGCCACGCATCGGAAGCACCAAAAGCGCAAACGATCGATGCGAGCCACGCCCTCCTGTGACTCCTGGCCATGCAAAATTGTACATCGCTCTGCCGGTAGATGTGCCCTTTGACTCGCGATTCCGCCGGTCATGCAACCCTGCTATTCGCTTCGCAACGCCTCGAGCGGATTGATTCGCGCCGCCCGCCGCGCCGGTAGAAAACTTGCTAGCAGCCCGAACAGACCAAGCAGCCCTCCTACCGCAGCAAGCGTGGGAACGTCATACGCTGCAACCCCGAACAACAGGTGCCGTATTGAAGCCGCGGCAGCTATCGAGCACAGTGCCCCGGCCACAATTCCGCTGCCTATCAACCACGCCGCCTCTCGCAAGATGAGCTCGTAGACCGCACTGCGCTCCGCCCCCAGTGCCATGCGGACGCCAATTTCCCGCGTC
>DATAYL010000647.1:0-9846 GCA_036272575.1 Bryobacteraceae bacterium
AGATTCCGCCGACCCGCAAGCCCCTCGATCAGGTCTGCCGGGATTCACGTGTGATTGCCAAACCGATTCTCGGTGGTTTGCATCACGAGTATCGATGGGCAAGCGCGGCATGAACCCCCGATCGAGTAATTGCGGACGACAATTGAAGAACATCGGCCCGGCAAGTGAATCTGAGCCCGCGTTCCCGAACGTGCCGAGCGGATTTGGCACAAACGCGCCCGCACTGATCCACTGCGACGTGCTTGTGATCCGGACATACGGATTACCCACCACGTTGGGCCGGTCGAGCCCGATTCCCGTCCCCGCAGCGCCGTACCCAATGAAATCACGCCGATTCAAAACCTTGGACATTCCCTCTCCCTCAAGTTGTTCTACTTAGACATTGCAAGCTGATTTCGACCAGCCGTTTGGTTCCTGCGATCGGGTCGCCGGCTTCGGTTTCGTACTCCATCGAAAAGTACCCTCGAAATCCAGACCGTTTCGCGAGTTGGAACAGCGGCGGAAGATCGACATGGATTTGTTGACCGTTGCGGCCCGATACAACATCCTTTATATGGCACATGTCGTAGGCATGACGCAGCATTGCCGCCACCGCTCTGCGGTTGTAATTATCGTCGTGCCCAATGTGCGAGTTGCCGAAATCCGGCAACGAACGCAGATAGGGATTATCGACCTTCTCAATCACGGAGACCAGGAAAAATGGGTCTTCCGGGCCGGGGTCGTCGTTCTCGAGATTGATGACCACATTCCTCTTCGCCCCGTACTCCGCCAGTCGACCGAGGCTTTGGGCTGCTCTGTCCACATCCGGCTTCTCCGCGCCACTCACATGCTGTCGTACGCTGGGCGAGCCTACCTGGACAGCCGCTTCAATTCCGCGACGCCCGGACTCGACCGCTGCTTGACGCGATGACTCATCGTTCGCATAGAATGCTCCACCCCCCAAGCCGAGATCAACTATGTGCGAGCGGGCCTGTTCGAGGGCGCGGCGAAACTTTTGCATGTAGCCGGGATCTGTTGACTTGAAGTGAGCCAGCAGGGGATTGATATTGAATACTCCGAACTGCTCGGCCACAAACCGCGGAAACCCTGTCATATCCATGGACGGCCGCTTCGGATTGGGGTTCGTCGGACTCTCGATAAATGCGCGAAACGGATAAGACGTGACGGCAAGACGAGCGCGAGGTTCGGTGGGGAAGTTTGCCGCAGGTTCGGTACTCGCGGCGCGGCCAGGTGGAGGAAGCGCGGCGACGGCTAAAGCTCGTAATAGGTCGCGACGCGCTAGAGACATGCCGCAGTTTGCTCCATCAGTTTGCGAACACCCGGGAGGGGATCGCCCAAGCCCTCAAATTCGAGCGAGTAAATGCCGGCAAACCCAGTGTCTCGCATCGCTTTCATGGAAGCCTTGAAGTCATCTGGATAGAATTTCCCGTCGTCGGCGATACCGTCCTTCGAATGGCAGATATTTGAAGCGAAGGGCGCCAACATCTTGAGCTGGGATAACGCGTAGGCCGCGGACTTGGTGGCGAAGTTGCCGAAATCGGGACAAGTGCCCGTCTTGTCGCGCCCCAGTTGCTTGATGACAGACGTAAGGGTCTCGGCAGATTCCAGTTGCATGCTGTCATTGTGGAAGAGCACCTTGATGCCCTGTCCGTGAACAATATCCACAAAAGGCTTTAGCCTTTCAGCGCCCACGTTTGCATTGGCGGGGCCATGACCGGTCAGCGCGACGGTGATGCTGGGCGAGCCGAGCGCCAGCGCCACCGTCGTCCACCGTTGCGCCTCCCGTTTCACGGTCTCAACATCAGCGCCTTGCGCATACACACCGTGGGGAATTTCGACGCCCATCAGATTGCAGCACTGGGACTGGGATTTCTTCAGGCCAGCTTTAACGCGGTCAATCGTCGCAGGCTGTGTGTCCGAAAAGTGCTGCGGCAGAAACTCAACATTGTGAATGCCGAAATGATCGGCAAGAAATTCCGGGAACTCGGCTTGCGTGATCAGCGGGAGTTTCGGATCCCGATATTGGTGCATTTCGGGGGTGTCGAAGTATCCGCGGAACGGCCACGAATTACAGGCGAGCTTCGCCGTCTTATCTGTCCCGCTTCCCTGCCCGGCCAGCATACGAGCGAAGGGCAATGCTGGAAGTAGCGCCGCAATTCGAGCGGATCGCAGTAAGTCGCGTCGATTAGATTTACCTGTTGTCATCACAATTTGCCTGATTTCGATGGGCAGCCCGGCGACACCGCGTAAAACGCGTTGCCTTTGTATTGCAACTCGTCCAGTCCAGCACGCGAGGTGTAAAAGGCCTTGGTCACTTCCGTCTTCAGGAAAGCGAACAACCGGGTGCCCGGATTCTTTGCCGAGGTATCGCTTCGACCATCCGAGATCGAATGCAGAATTTCCACCTGCTCGTCAGGCTGAAGCGACTCGAATTCGCCGCCATAGCGACTCTTCGCCGATTGCGAGATCCAGGACAAGCCATTCCGAAATACCTGCGCAGCGTCTGCCGGAGACTCTGATCCGTGGTCCGCTCCGTAGTAAGCCGCGGCAAGTGCCTTGTACGCCGGATCGACGCGCGCTTCTGCCCGGCGGACACCCGCCTCAGAGGCAATGCAAAGGCCAATCCATTCGGCTGCGTCCTCACTGATGGCCTGAGATACATCTCCCAGTAGAACGCGGGTCAGGCAACAGGTGAAGGCGAACTCCGCCGCGGACATCGAAAGCGGCCGGTACGGTCCTTCAGAGGGACGAACGTAGTCAGTCGGGCATCCCGGCGGGATTGGATGGTACTTGTCCGCACTCATCAGCGCGTGCCCGAGATCATCTCTCGAAGGAAGATAGACTCCGGGCGGAAGGGCTGCGGGACTCGATGTTGAGCCCGCGAGCGGCCAGGCAATGGACATTCCAGCGGCCGCCTGCCCGACGCTCAGTACCCAGTCTCGGCGCGTCTGCATAAAAAATGACTTCGGCTCCACCTATAACTCGCGCCGCTTGGATTTTTCGATGATGTAGTCCGCCGCTCGTACCGAAACGGCCATGATTGTGAGCGTCGGCTCGTAACAGCCTTGCGTCACGAACGCGGCGCCATCCGTCACAAATAGGTTCTTGACGTCGTGAACCTGGTTGTGAGCATTCAGCACGCTCTTCTTCGGATCTTTCCCCATGCGCGCCGTCCCGCACTCATGAATGTTCTTCCCGAAGACACTCAACTGCTGATCCGGCGCTACCGGATCCTTCAGTTTGAGTGCGTCCACGACATTCTGGATGTCCCGTCGCATCGCCTTCGCCATGGCCTGCTCGTTTTCTCCGTAGCTGGCGTGGATACGCAGGACCGGGATGCCCCAGGCGTCCTTTTTCTCCGGATCGAGTTCTACAAAGTTATCGAAGCGCGACAGACACTCACCCTGCGCTTCCATCGAGAAATAGTAAGGAATCTCGCTCCGAACTTTTTCTCGCCACTCGTTGCCGAAGCCCGGAATCGCGAATGCATGATCGTATAGGCGTTGAGCGGCGGCTCCGTCGAACCGATACCCGCGGAGAAAAGCGCTTTCCTTGTGCCCATCCGTATTCGTATACCTCGGAATCAGATATCCGCAAGGGTTGCCGACCGGTTCCCGAGTGGAACTCGTCAGAGAACTCAGTTCGCCTCCGGCTCCTTCAACCGTGAAATGATCCATGAGGTAATGCCCAAGAACACCGCTTGAGTTGCCGACTCCATTCGGAAAGCGCGGTGATTTCGAGTTCAGCAGAATGCGGGTGGATTCGAGGGTAGCGGCGGCAATCACGACGATCCTGGCGCGCGCCTCACGGTGAAGCTTCTCAGTGCGGCTGATGTAGTGAACACCTTCGGCGACGCCCTCACTGTTCATGAGTATGTGACTCACCACCGCGTCGCTCATCAGCGTGAATCGCCCTGTGCGCGCGGCAGCGGGCAGAGTGACAGACGGGCTATTGAAGTAGGATGCCGTGTGACAACCGCGCTGGCATTCGTCGCAGTAGTGGCAAGCAGGTCGTCCGTTGTGCGGGACGGTCAGATTTGCGACCCGGTCGGGCATGAACCGCCATCCGAACTGTTTTTCCACCACTTGTTTCCCGAGGATTTCACCGCACGAGAAATTCATGGGTGGCAAAAACTTCCCATCCGGCATTTGCGGAAGCCCTTCGTACGATCCGCTGACGCCGATGTAGCCTTCTACCCGGTCGTAATACGGCTCGAGTTCGGCATAGCTGAATGGCCAGTTCTCTTCGTAGCCGTCTCGACTGGCAGCTTGGAATTCGTAATCGCTATAGCGGTAGCTTTCGCGCGCCCAGCAGAATGTCTTTCCTCCCACCTGCCGGCCCCGGATCCACATGAACGGCTTGTCCGCGGGAAAAGTATATGGATGCTCATTGTCATCAACAAAGAACTGATGGCTGTATTCGTCGCAGGCATAGCAGAGGCGCTGGACCGGCTGCTTCGAAAACAACTGCTCGCGATTTCCGAATCCGCGATACCGGACCTGGTAAGGCCAAGTGTGTTCGGTGAAGTCGCGATCCGGAAAGCGCGGCGGCCCCGCCTCAAGCATGAGCACCTGCATTCCGGCCTCTGCAAGTTCTTTGGCGACCCATCCGCCGCTCGCGCCCGATCCTACGATCACTACGTCGTAGACGGCTCTATTTGTTCCGCGTCCCAAGAAGTTTCAACCCTTTCAGAACAGGAATTTTAGTGCGAACTGAATCTGTCTTGGCGTGCGCGCCGCGCTCACACTTCCAAAGGGACTGGTCGACAGGCTTCCCGCCACGTTGCTCACGGGTACAAACGTCGTGTTGATCGAGGCGAACTGAGTGTGATTGAGAGCGTTAAAGAATTCTGTCCGAAATTGCAGGCGTGGCGCTTCACCGCCCCCGAGTCCTTTGATCGGAGGCAGGACGAAGTTCTTGAATAACGAGAGATCCACATTATCGATTCCCGGGCCGCGAACGTTATTGCGTCCTGAGTTGCCGAACGTACCGGGCGCCTGGAGTACAAAAGAGGACGTGTCAAAGTACTCCGCTGCGGATCTCTGGCTGCTATTTAGATTTGGATTCGTCACAACGTCGGGGCGCTCGCATACGCTGGTTCCGTTGCCGAGCCCCACGATATCCTCGTCGAGACACACTGTTTGCGGCAGACCGGAGCGCAACGAATAGATTCCGTTCAGTTGCCAGCCACCCAGGCCGCCCTTCAGGAATCGGTTTCCGCTGTTATTGAAGACCGGGATCTCCCAGACCGCGTTGATCGACAAGGTGTTCGGCTGATCCTGAGTGCCGAAGGCAGTCTCGGCAGCGATATCGTAGGCGTTCTGGACCGGCTTAGCGCCGCCTTCGGTATCCTGATTCGGGCCGTCCGAGATCATGTGGCTGTAGGTGTAAGCCACCTGCATTTGCAAGCCCCGCTTCAAATTTCGTTCCAAAGATACTTGGAGCGCGTCATAGCGGGTGGCCGCAAGTCTTGAGTTGACGAAGATGTCGCTGAATCCAAGATACGGACGAACGCTATCGGGATTGATGCCGGTACTGCCGCCGCTGTTCTCGTACTGATAAACCCCGAGGAAGTCAGCGCTTGGCACCTGGTTAATGTCAATGTTCAGACCTTGGTGGACCTGATGGCTTCCCGCATAGCCGACCGCGAGGACCGTATCGGAGCTCAGGCTGTATTGAATTCCGGCACTGTACTGATAGTTGACCGGGATCATGTAATTCTGAGCCAGGGTATGAAGCGTCGTTGGCGGTTGCGGCTCGGCCGGGTTGAACGGGGCCAGACTGTTCACGTTGATGCCCGTCAGCGTAGCAATACGGTCGAACGGCGGCAGTTGGCCGAGGGCGCTGGTCTGCGAAATCGCATCGCGGCCGTGGAAGATTCCCGCTCCTATACGGAACACCATCTTGTCGTGCAGAAATCCCGGCGACCACGCTAAGCCGCCGCGCGGCTCCCATTGATTCGGATAGTTATCGACCAGTGCAGGACCCGGGATGCCGGCAGACTGCGGAGTGACGATCCCGTTCATTGTGTTGCAAAGCGTCGGATCGACAAAGCCGACCGAGTTAAGAGCCCCCGGTGAGCACTGGCTGGCGCTGTAACGGTTCGGGTAGAAATTGGCGATGTTGTTATGCCCGGAGAAACTCTGGCCGAGGTACTGCCAGCGAATGCCAAAGTCCAGGGTCAGATGAGAAGTCGCTTTCCAGGTGTCCTGAATATACGCTGCGTAATCATGCCACCGATCGTAAACGGGGTTCAGAGTTTCCTCTTCCTGATATTGCGCGAGATTTCCGAGAAGCAAGTCAGAGAAGCTGTTGAAGGTCATGATGCCGGCGGTGTCGTCAACGCCGCCGTTTGCCGGCTCACGCTTTCTGCCCCTTCCGATGAGAAAGCCCATACGAAGAGATTGACTGCCGACGGTCCACGAGAGCGAGTCCTGGGTTTGCAAGACTGCCTCGCGATTCGTGAATGGCGCCTGGTGCTCGAGCGTTCCGAAGCCATCCACCCCATTTACCGTCGGGAAGGAACCGCTGGTCTGTGGAAACAGTTCGGTGTACGTGAAGCCGGCCCGCGAGGCCAAAGTCGGATCGGAGCTTGCGCTGGTTTGGAAATGGATGTAGTTGTTCGTATAGCCGAACTGCGCCTCATTGACGAGGGTCGGAGTGATGATGTTCGTCAGCTTCACCATGCTGTTCAGCGCCTTGAAGGTCCAGTCACTGGAGACGGAAGGGAAGTTGTCGTCAGCCCAGAGCTGATTATTGATGTTACTCAGGCCCTGTCCTTCGGTCATTACACGCGCCATCAACATAGCCTTGTCGTTGATGTTGTGGTCCCAGCGGTAGAGCTGTACGTTATCGACGGTTCCGGTGGGCAGACTGGCTACGAAGTTGTACGAACCGGTCGCGTTCGGGAGCGGATAACGCGCAAGAATCGCCTCTGCGTTCGGATTGATCTGCGACACAGGAACGTTCGGTTCTCCGAGCTCCGCGAGATTCCCGGAACGCTCGGCGGCATCGGGAACGTTGTCCTGCACGGCGTTGCCCGTCACGTTGCGGCGGCCTTCATACGAGGCAAAGAAGAAGTCTTTGGTCTTGTCCTTGTTGTAAAGGCCGGGAATCCAGAACGGGCCGCCCAGCGTGTAGCCGAAATTATTGAAGCGCAGCTCGTTGCGCGCTTGGCCCTGCTGGTTCAGGAAAAAATCGTTCGCATCCAGCTTGTCGTTTCGGAAGTACTCGTAGACGCTGCCGTGGAAGTCTCGCGTTCCCTGCTTTGTGACGACGTTAATAACGCCGCCGGTACCGCCGCCGAACTCGGCGCTGTAGTTGCTCCGGAGCACCTTGAACTCTTCGAGCGCGTCCAGCGGAGGCGTCACGACGTTCTGGGCGTTACTGCCAACATCCATATTGTTCTGGCCATCGAGGAGCCATACATTAGAGTTGCTTTGGCTGCCATTAATCGAAACGGTCGTGTCGCTGCTGATGCCGACACCATTGCCGATCGTGCCGTTCTCCGACACAACTCCGGGGACGAGCATCACGAGTTGGCTGAATACTCGGCCGTTGAGCGGCAGCGCCTGCGTTTGACGAGCTCCGACCAGATCCGACAACTCGGCCGATTCCGTCTGAAGCTGTGCGCCGCTCTCGTTGACACTGACGGTCTCGGTGGAGCCGCCAAGCTCAAGGTGGACTGGGATCGTCAGCCGATCGTTGACGTTGAGACGGATCGACGTGGCCTCGAACTTCTTGAAACCGGGAGCTTCAGCGCCCAGACGGTAGTTACCAACTGCCAGATTGGTCACAGCAAAAAAACCGGTGGAGTTGCTTTCTTCGTGGCGTTCTACGCCGGTCTGAACGTTCGTGACGGTGATCGTCGCTTTTGGCACGATGGCCCCCGACGGATCGGTCACCGTTCCAGAGATGTTTCCGCTGCTTTCCTGCGCCGTCCCCGACAGTTGCGCAATCGCGAGAAGCACCGCAATCCGCAAGGGGACTCGATACATCCTGAAGGCGACCTCAAACATCTCACAACTTCAACATGGGGCTTTGTTCGTGTCAAGAAGAAATTCTGGATCGTGAGAAAGATTTCCGATACTGCATGTGACAATATCTGCTTGGAGATTGGTCGGTCCGTACTGCTGTTGCTTGCCGCCTTGACAATGGCGTTGGCGGTCGGCGGTCAACCCGTCGATCACCTCGCACTCGCCAGCCAGGCTGCTGCTGAAGGCAACTATCTGGATGCGGCACGTGAGTTCGCGGCGGCACGCGAGCAAAATCCTAAAACTCCGAACATCGACAAACTGCTTGGGTTGGCAGCGTTTCACGCAAACGATTTGCAGGGCGCGATCGCGGCTCTCGAGAGGGCCCGAGCCGCAAACCCCGATGATATGCAGGTGCTGCTCGCACTCGGGACTTCCTACGCGCGGATGAAGGAGGTAGACGGGGCACAGTCAGTGTTTGCCGATCTTCTTCGACGGCATCCAGATTCTCCGGAGCTGCACATCCTTTGGGGGCAGGTCTACGCAGGCCAAGGTCGAAACGCGGAGGCTCGCCGCGAGTTTGAGGAAGCGTTGCGTGCTGCCCCCAAGCTACCCGGCGCACACTACAATCTCGGATTACTCTGTTTGAAGCAGAATCTGCTCGGGGATGCGATACAGCAGTTCCGGGTGGAACTCAAGAGCAACCCGAAAGATCTGGAGGCGCGGTACGATCTCGCGGTCGCGTTGATGCACCTCAATCAGGCCGCGGAGGGAATGCGGGAGTTGGAGCGGGTCCTGGCTGCCCAACCACAAAACGCGAACGCGAACTACGAATACGGCAAAGCAAAACTGGCACAGGGACAGGTCGACAATGCAATTCCGTATCTCGAGCAAGCGGCCAAGGCCAACCCCGGGAAGGCCTACGTTCATTACCAATTGGGTAGAGCCTACCTCCTTTTAGGCCGGCGCGCCGCCGGCGAGCGCGAGCTTGCCATTGTGAGGAACCTCGAAACCTCCCAACGGTAGCTGACTTATAGTGTTACAACGGCTTAGGCAACTTATGCTTATCGGTTGTTTCAGCATGCCACAAGATGTAGTGTAGGGACATGGCGAGACCGCCGTTCCCGAAGACTTTGTGGGAATTTCAATGAAATTTGCGGAAGAGGATGCTTGCCAGTAATACTTGGCTGCCTGCCGCTGGCCTGAAGGCTTCGTGTGCCCGCGCTGTGGCAACCGAGGCGCCTATGAACTCGTGAAGCTCAGGCGATGGCAATGCACCAGTTCCCGCCACCAAAGTTCGCTGACGGCCGGCACGGATCGTAAGGTACAGGCTCTCTGGCATGCGCTTGTACTTTTTTGATCTGCTGCCTTCCGGTTTCTCCAACCGCCAGCTTCGCATTCGCCTCGCCCCACTGCTCGGTCTGAAGCCTGAGCAACTCACACCGGGACAGATGACGTATCATCTTCGCCGCCTGCGGCTACATGGTCTTATCGAACGACTGCCCCACACTCATCGTTATTGCCTGACCAGTTTCGGTCTTCGCGTGGCTCTGTTCTTTACCAGAACCTACGATCACCTTCTCGTCCCGGACTCGGTACGATCCTGCCCACCCTCTCGCCCTCGTCAACACCGCTGCGCCGTGCCTTTGACAAGATCGACTCGGAGGTCAAAGCGTGGATCTCGCAAACCCACATCGGTCTCATCCTTTCTGCAAATGGCCGTCTTCTGCATACTAGTGGCGCGTCGCTAAGAAACAATTAGCAGGCTGTGGGTGTCTGAATGTGATATGCCCTTTGCTGGCGAGGCAATCACCCTGACGATGGAGGAGCGACTGGAGTTGGAGCAGAGGACGCAGTCACGCACACTACCGGC